>CAXNIK010000222.1:0-6253 GCA_964202115.1 Burkholderiales bacterium | reverse complement strand
GATGATGTGCAGGGCGTGCAGATCGCGCGCATGCTCACCAGCAGCGGCAAGGCCGGGGTCAACCGCGTCGGCTACTCCAGCTTCGAGCACGTGGCGCAGCGCGCCGGTCTCGATGGCTGGCTGGAAGCGCATGACGCGCAGGTGTCGGCACTGGGCATCGGTTTCACGGTGAAGAGCAGTTGGGGCGAGGCGCGCATCGAGAGCCGGCTGCTGGGCCGCTTCAACATCTCCAACCTGCTGGGCGTGCTGGGCACCATGCTGGTGTCCGGCGTGCCTTTCGAGGCGGCCACCGCGGCGCTGGGCCGCCTGGAAGCGGTGGCCGGACGCATGCAGCGCTTCGGCGGCGGCACCCGGCCGCTGGTGGTGGTGGACTTTGCCCATTCGCCCGACGCACTGGAAAAGACCCTGGTGGCGCTAAAGGACGCGCGCGCGTCCGGTGGGCGGCTGGTGTGCGTGTTTGGCTGCGGCGGCGAGCGCGACCGCGGCAAGCGTCCGCTGATGGGCGCGGTGGTGGCGCGTCACGCCGATCGCATCGTGCTCACCAGCGACAACCCGCGCGCCGAAGGCCCGGCAGACATCATCGCCCAGATCATGGAAGGCATCCCCGCGACGGCTGCCGCGTCCGTCGCGGTGGAGTCTGATCGCATCCGCGCCATCGAATCGGCGGTGCGCGAAGCCGGAGCCGGCGACGTGGTGTTGCTGGCCGGCAAGGGACACGAGGACTATCAGGAAATCCTGGGCAGGAAATTTCCCTTCTCCGATGCCGACCAGGCCGGTGCGGCCTTGCGGATCTGGGAAGAAACCCATCTCTCCAGAGCGGGTGGGACCACCGGAGGTGCGCATTGATGGCCGCGATGATGGGCACCGGCGAAGCTGCCCGCGCCATCGGCGCGCGCTGCACCGCCGAGGCAGGTTTTGCGTCGGTGTCCACGGACAGCCGCACGCTGGAGCCGGGGGCTCTGTTCGTGGCGCTGCGCGGGGAGCATTTTGACGGGCATGATTTTCTCGCGGCGGTGCGCGAACGCGGTGCCGCCGCCGCCATGGTGGATGAGGCCGGCGCGCAGGCCGCGAGCGCTGTCCACGGTGGGGCGCTGCCCGTCATCGTGGTGGACGATACCCGTCTCGCGCTGGGGCGGCTGGCGGCGCGCTGGCGTGAACGCTTCGACATTCCGCTGGTCGCCGTCACCGGCTCCAACGGCAAGACCACGGTGAAGGAAATGATCGCCGCGGTATTGAAGGCCCAATATGGCGAGGAACACATCCTGGCCACCGCGGGCAATTTCAACAACGACATCGGCCTGCCGCTGACGCTGCTGCGCCTGCGCGAAGGCCATGAATGCGCGGTGGTGGAGATCGGCATGAACCATCCCGGGGAGACCCGCGAGCTGGCCGCCATTGCCTCGCCCACCGTGGCACTGATCAACAATGCCCAGCGCGAGCACCAGGAATTCATGGCCAGCGTGGAGGAAGTGGCGCGCGAGCATGGCGCGGTATTCGGAGCCCTGCGTCCCGGCGGGACCGCGGTGATCAACGCCGACGACGATCACGCCGAGTACTGGCGCGGCATCGTGCCGGGCGAACGTGACGTGCGCGACTTCAGCATCACCCATCGCGCCGCGGTGACCGGCCGCTACCAGCTTTCCGGATTCGGCAGCGACATCATTCTCGACGCACCCGACGGCGACGTCAGCTTTTCCGTACAGGTGCCCGGACTGCACAACGTGCGCAATGCCGTGGCGGCCGCGGCAGCGGCCACCGCGGCGGGCGCCAGCCTGCAGGCCGTGGCGCTGGGCCTGTCCACATTCAGCGCGGTGAAGGGGCGCCTGCAGCGCATGCAGGGGGCAAAAGGTGCCGTGGTCATAGACGATACCTACAACGCCAATCCCGACTCGGTGCGCGCCGCCATAGACGTGCTGGCCGGCGTGGGCGCGAGCGGCGAGCGCGTGCTTGTCCTTGGCGACATGGGCGAGGTGGGCGACCAGGGCCCGGCCTTCCATGCCGAGATCGGGCGCTACGCGCGCGAGCACGGGATCACGCGCCTGCTTCTTGCGGGTGAGGCGACACGCCACACCGCCGATGCCTTCGGCCAGGGTGCGCAGCACTTCGAACGCGTCGAGGACCTCCTGCTCGCAGCGGCCGGCCGCGATGCCGCCGGCAACGCGCTGTTGGTGAAGGGCTCGCGCTTCATGCGCATGGAGCGCGTGGTGGACGCGCTGACCGGCAATGCCTCGACAGGGGAGAGCCACTGGATGCTCCCGGGAGGCATGCACTAATGCTGCTCGCATTGTTCCAATGGTTGTCGACCGACTACCGCGTCTTCACCGTGTTCAACTACATCACGCTGCGCGCGGTGCTTTGCGCGATGACGGCCCTGGCGATTTCGCTTATTGCCGGGCCGGTGGTGATACGCAAGCTTACCGACTACAAGATTGGCCAGGCAGTGCGCGACGACGGGCCCAAGTCGCACCTTGCCAAGGCCGGTACACCCACCATGGGCGGGGCGCTGGTGCTCATCGCCATCCTCATCTCCACGCTGCTGTGGATGGATCTGTCCAACCGCTTTGTCTGGGTGGTGCTCATTGTCACCTTCGGCTTCGGCGCCATCGGCTGGGTGGACGACTATCGCAAGGTGGTGCATCGCAATCCCAAGGGGCTGTCGGCGAAGACCAAATTCTTCTGGTCTTCGCTGATCGGCCTGGCCGCCGCGGTGTACCTGGCCTTCGCCGTGTCGGTGCCGAACAGCGACAAGATCCTGGAACTGTTCATGGCCTGGATGCGCTCGGGCTTCGAGATGGACCTGCCGCCCAAGGCCGACCTGATCGTGCCCTTTTTCAAGAACATCGCCTATCCCCTGGGGGCCTTCGGCTTCATCGCGCTCAGCTTCTTCGTCATCGTCGGCACCAGCCACGCAGTCAATCTCACCGACGGACTGGACGGGTTGGCCATCATGCCGGCGGTGATGGTGGCCAGCGCCCTGGGGATCTTCGCCTACGTGGTGGGCAATGCCGTGCAAGCCAAGTACCTGTTGTTCCCCTACATCCCCGGTGCCGGTGAATTGCTGGTGTTCTGCGCTGCGCTTGCCGGTGCCGGTCTGGGTTTTCTCTGGTTCAACGCCTATCCGGCCGAGGTGTTCATGGGCGACGTGGGGGCGCTGGCCATCGGCGCGGCGCTGGGCACGGTGGCGGTGATCACGCGCCAGGAAATCGTGCTCGCCATCATGGGCGGGGTGTTTGTGGTGGAGACCTTGTCGGTGATGTTGCAAGTGGCGTGGTTCAAGTACACCAAGTGGCGCTACGGCCAGGGGCGACGCATCCTGCTCATGGCGCCGCTGCACCACCACTTCGAGCAGCGCGGCTGGAAAGAGTCACAGGTCGTGATCCGGTTCTGGATCATCACCATGATGCTGGTGCTGTTCGGGCTGTCGACCCTGAAATTACGTTGATCATAATTAGCTTGTTGAAATACATGAGACAAAGACTTTTATTGAAATTTGATAAGAATTACTGCTTACCGCAGTGGATCTGAACGGGACAACGGTGCTGGTGCTCGGACTGGGTGAAACAGGTTTGGCGATGGCCAAGTGGCTGGCGGGCCGCGGCGCGCGGCTGCGCGTCGCCGACACGCGCCAGCGTCCACCCGGCGCCGATGAGTTGCGCGCCCTGCTGCCTGCGGTCGAGCTGCACCTGGGCGAGTGGCGCGATGCGGCCTTCGAGGGCGTGGACCTGATCGCCATCAGCCCGGGACTGCCGCGCGAGATTGCGCAGGTGCAGCGCGCGCTGGCCCGAGGTGTGCCCGTGATCGGCGATGTCGAGCTGTTCGCGCAGTCACTGCCTAGCCAGGCCAGACCGCGCATCCTCGCCATCACCGGCACCAACGGCAAGACCACCGTGACTTCGCTCACCGGCGCGCTGTGCCGTGCCGCGGGACTGGACGTGGAGGTGGCCGGCAACATCAGCCCGGCGGTGCTGGATGCGCTGGCTGAGCGCGAGGCCGCGGTGAAGCAGGGCGGCAAGCCCGCCGAGGCCTGGGTGCTGGAGCTGTCCAGCTTCCAGCTCGAGTCCACCGAATCGCTGGCGGCCGATGCCGCCACCATGCTCAACCTGAGCGAGGATCATCTCGATCGCCATGCCGGCATGCACGGGTACGGCGCGGCCAAGCAGCGCATCTTCCAGGGTGCCGGTGTGCAGGTGCTCAATCGCGACGATCCGGCCAGCCTGGCCATGGCCTTGCCGGGGCGGCGCGTCATCAGCTTCGGTCTGGATGCACCGCGTGGCGAAGATGACTTCGGCTTGATCGAAGCAGGCGGGGAGCGTTGGCTGGCGCGCGGGAAGACACCTCTGCTGGCGGTGAAAGCGTTGCGCATTGCCGGCCTGCACAATGCCGCCAACGCCCTGGCGGCGCTGGCGCTGGCGCATGCCATAGGCCTGCCGGTGAGCGGCGAGCGCGGCCAGCCGTTGCTGCAGGCCCTGAAGGATTTCCGCGGCCTGCCGCATCGCGTCGAGCTGGTGCGAGAGCTCGGCGGTGTGCGCTACTACGACGATTCAAAGGGCACCAACGTGGGCTCCACCGTGGCCGCGCTCAATGGTCTGGGCGGCGTGGGCACGAAGGTGGTGTTGATCGCCGGCGGCGAGGGCAAGGGGCAGGATTTTTCACCGCTGCGCGTGCCGGTGGCTGCCGCGGCGCGCTGCGCGATCCTGATTGGCCGGGATGCGCCGCTCATCGAGAAGTCGCTGGCCGGAACCACCGGGACCAGGGTGCCGGTGGAACACGCCGCCAGTATGGAGGCGGCGGTGCAACGCGCCGCCGCGCTGGCGCATGCAGGCGACGCCGTGCTGCTGTCTCCGGCCTGCGCCAGCTTCGACATGTTCCGCAACTACAAGCACCGCGGCGAGGTATTTGCCGCCGCGGTGCAGAATCTTCCCAACGTATCAGGGTGCGGCCATGCTTGAGCGCGCCCTGCAACTGTTCGGATGGATGGGGATCAAGTCCGCCGGCGCCGCGCGTGCCCCTCGTACCACGGCGAGGACCAGCGCGCGCCAGCCGCAGTCCGAGTACGACGCCGGTCTGCTGTGGTCGGCGCTGCTGCTGCTGACCCTGGGCCTGGTCATGGTGTATTCCTCCTCCATCGCCATGGCCGAGGTGTCCAAGTTCACCGGCGGACGCACCAACTACTTCCTGGTGCGTCACCTCCTGTTTGTCTTCATCGGTCTGGTGGCGGCCATGCTGGTGTTCCAGGTGCCCATGCGCATCTGGCAGCGTGCCGCGCCCTGGTTGTTCATCGCCGGCGTGGTGACGCTGGTGCTGGTGCTGCTCCCCGGACTGGGGCGCGAGGTCAATGGCGCGCGGCGCTGGCTCAATCTGGGGCCGCTCAACCTCCAGCCCTCGGAATTCATGAAACTGGCCGCGGTGCTGTATGCCGCCGATTACACCGTGCGCAAGGCGGCGTTGATGCACAGCTTCAGGCGCGGTCTCCTGCCCATGCTGGAGGTGATGCTGGTGGTGGGCTGGCTGCTGCTGCGCGAGCCGGACTTTGGCGCCTTCGTGGTCATCGTCTCGGTGGCCGTGGCCATCCTCTTTCTGGGCGGCATGAACGGCAAATGGTTCGCCGGCCTGATCGTGATGATGGCCCTGGGCTTTGCCGCCCTGGTGCTCACCTCGCCCTACCGCATGCAGCGCATTTTCGGTTTCATGGACCCCTGGGCCGATCCCTATGGCAAGGGTTACCAGTTGTCGCACGCGCTCATCGCCTTCGGCCGCGGCGAGTTCTTCGGCGTGGGCCTGGGGGCAAGCGTGGAAAAACTCATGTACCTGCCCGAGGCGCACACCGATTTCCTGCTGGCGGTGATTGCCGAGGAACTGGGTCTGGTGGGCGTGTTCCTGGTGCTGCTGCTGTTCATCTGGCTGTTGCTGCGTGCCTTCGCCATAGGCCGCCAGGCGGTGAACCTGGAGCGACCGTTCTCCGCGCTGGTGGCGCAGGGCATAGGTGTCTGGCTGGGCGTGCAGGCGCTGATCAACATGGGCGTGAACATGGGCGTGCTGCCCACCAAGGGGCTGACGCTGCCGCTGATGAGCTTCGGCGGCAGCGGCATTCTCGCCAACTGCATTGCCGTGGCGATATTGCTGCGCATCGACTGGGAAGGCCGGCAGATGGCGCGCGGCCAGGCGGTGTGATGACATGTCCAGTACACAGAAGAAGACCATCATGATCATGGCCGGAGGCACGGGCGGGCATGTGTTTCCCGGACTGGCGGTG
>CAXNIK010000221.1:0-6265 GCA_964202115.1 Burkholderiales bacterium | reverse complement strand
CCATAGACAAGGTGGTGGAAATCATCTTCAAATGCACGCGCGCCCTGGACTTCGCCAATCGCCTGGGAATCACCCATCGCGACATCAAGCCGGCCAACATCCTGACAACCGGAGCGACGGAAATCAAGATTTCCGATTTCGGCGCGGCGCTGCTGGAATCCAGCACTCAGACCCAGGTGTCGGGCATAGGCTCGCCTGCCTACATGTCGCCCGAGCAGATCAAGGAGCATCCGCTCAACCACCAGACCGATATCTATTCCCTGGGCGTGGTGATGTACCAGCTGCTCACCGGCCATCTGCCTTTCCAGGCATCGAACAATTTTTCCATGATGTACCAGATCGCCAACGTCGAGCCGCCGCTGCCCTCGTCCTACCGCCGCGAGATTCCCCTGTCGGTGGACAAGATCGTCAGGAAGGCCATGCACAAGGAGCAGGAGCGGCGCTACGCCAACTGGGGCGAATTCTCCTTCGACCTGGCCGAAACCTTCAAGAGCGAGCAACTGGCCAATCGCAACGACGAGGTGGCCGACAGCGAGAAGTTCAACATCCTGCGCTCCATGCCCTTCTTCAGCGAGTTTTCCGATGCCGAGCTGTGGGAGGTGCTGCGCATCTCCGCCTGGGAGAATCTGTCGGCCAACACCAGCATCATGCAGGATGGCGACCCGGGTGATTTCTTCTGCATCCTCGCCTCGGGCGAGGTCAAGGTGACCAAGAGAAAGAAGCTGCTCAACCTGCTCACCCCGGGCGAGTGTTTTGGCGAGATGGCCTATCTGTCGCGCACCGGCAACGAGCGCACCGCCGATGTCGCAACCATCGCCGACTCGCGCATCATCAAGATCCGCACCGCCGATCTGGACAACGCCTCCGACATCTGCCGGCATCGCTTCGACCGCGCCTTCATGGGCATTCTGGTGGAGCGGCTGATGCTGGCCAACACCCGGCTCACGTCCATATAGTTATTATCGTTTTAACGTCTGATGCGTTTCTGCTGCTTATTGAGCGGAATAAATGTGATCAGTCTTCTTCGGCATTGATGCTGCTGGACTGGGTGCTGACCAGCTGCCAGGCGCTGTCGTCCTTGCGGAAAAACACCGCCATCGCCCGCTGTTCCAGTGCCATGGCCCGCCCTTCCACCAGCAGCTTGAGCCGATCGCGGCAATTGAGCACGGCGGTATTGCCGTAGAAGCGCACGCGCTGCTCGCTGCTGGTCCAGGACTCGTAGACCGTGTCGCCCGAACCGGCGCGCTGCAGGACTTCGGCGCGCGTTTCCAGAACGCCCGCCGCCGTGGTGCGGGTGAAGTCGGTGTGGCAGATCACCTCCAGCGCCTTGATGCTGCCGTTGGCCAGCGCCGTCTTCCAGCCTTCGTAAAGCTGCATGACATCCTCGGCGCTGAGCATGGGGGCGCGCGCCGGTCGGCGGGTGTTCAGCCTTCGAGGATCTTCTGCAGTTCGCCCGACTGGTACATCTCGCGCATGATGTCCGAGCCGCCCACGAACTCTCCCTTGATGTAGAGCTGCGGAATGGTCGGCCAGTTGGCGTATTCCTTGATGCCCTGGCGTACTTCGGCGTCGGCCAGCACGTCCACCGTGGTGATTTCGTCTACCCCGCAGGCCTTGAGGATCTGCATGGCGTTGGCGGAGAAGCCGCACTGCGGCATCTGCGGCGAACCCTTCATGTACAAGACCACGCGGTTGCCGGTGACGGTTTGCTTGATGCGTTCCTGCACGTCCATGGATGACTCCTATAATACTTGATCAATTATGTCGGGTATTGTATTCCGCGCTGCGAAAGAGGTCAAACAGCGTTGTTCAAGCGCGTCCGACACATACACGAGCAATGCCGGCGAGGTCGGCATGGCCGTTCACCTCGGCGCAGCCCAGCGACCTGAGCAGTGCGGTGCAGGCAGTGCCCTGATCATGACCATGCTCGAACAGCAGCCAGCCGCCGGCGTGCAGATGCGTGCGCGCATCGCCGGCGATGCGTCGTATCAGCCCCAGGCCGTCCGCTCCGCTGGTGAGCGCGAGCCGTGGCTCGAAGCGCACATCGCCTTGCCCAAGATGCGCATCCTGCTCGGCGATATAGGGCGGATTGCTGACGATGATGTCGAAGCGCTCGCCGGCATAGGCATCCAGTACATCGCTGTGCCGGAATTCGATCTGCGTGCCATGGCGGGCGGCATTGCCGCGCGCCACCTGCAGCGCGGCTTGCGATATGTCGCAGGCCGACACCGAGGCATCGGGGCGCGCATGTGCCACCGCCACGGCGATGGCGCCCGAGCCCGTGCCGATGTCCAGCAAGCGCCCACCCTGCGGCAAACGTTCCAGCGCCAGGTCCACCAGCAATTCGGTTTCGGGTCGCGGGATCAATACATCCGGCGTGACGGTGAATTCCAGGCTGTAGAACTCGCGCTCGCCGGTGATGTAGGCGATGGGTTCGCCCGCCTGGCGCCGCGCATACAGGGCGCGCAGCGCATCGGCCGTGGCACCCGCTTCTTCATCGTCATGCGCCAGCAGCCAGCTGCGCGGCCGGCTTGCGGCATGTGCGGCCAGCAGCTGTGCTTCGCTTGCCGGCAGGCCGCTTGCGGCGATCAGCTCACGCCAGGTCGGCATTGCAGGATCTCAGTTGCCTGCCTCACCCAGCGCCGCCAGCAGTTCTGCCTGGTGCTCCGAGGCGAGTCCCTGCAGCAGCTCGGTCATGTCGCCGTCCATGATGGCGGCGATCTTGTACAGGGTGAGATTGATGCGGTGGTCGGTGACGCGCCCCTGCGGAAAGTTGTAGGTGCGGATGCGCTCGGAGCGGTCGCCCGAGCCGACCAGGGACTTGCGCGTGGCCGCTTCCTTGGAGTGCTGCTCGCGCTGCTGCTGGTCCTTGATGCGCGCGGCCAGCACCGACATGGCGCGCGCCTTGTTGCGGTGCTGCGAGCGGTCGTCCTGGCATTCGACGACGATGCCGGTGGGAAGGTGGGTGATGCGTATGGCCGAGTCGGTCTTGTTGACGTGCTGGCCGCCCGCGCCCGAGGCGCGGAAGGTGTCGATGCGCAGCTCCGCCGGATTGAGCACCACTTCGGCCAGCTCGTCGGCTTCGGGCAGCACGGCCACGGTGCAGGCCGAGGTGTGGATGCGCCCTTGAGTTTCGGTGGCCGGCACGCGCTGCACGCGATGGCCGCCGGATTCGAACTTCAGGCGCGAATAGGCGCCCTGGCCGATGATGCGCAAGATGATTTCCTTGTAGCCGCCGACCTCGCCCGGGCTTTCCGACATGATTTCCACCTGCCAGCGCTGGCGCTCGGCGTAGCGCGTGTACATGCGGTAGAGGTCGCCTGAGAACAGCGCCGATTCATCGCCGCCGGTGCCGGCGCGGATTTCCAGGAAGAGGTTGCGCTCGTCGTTGGGATCCTTGGGCAGCAGCAGCTTCTGCAATTCACCTTCCAGCGCCGTGACGCGCTCCTTCCCGCTTTTGATCTCGGCCTCGGCGTAGTCCTTCATCTCCGCATCCGAGAGCATGGCCTGCGCCTCGGCGATGTCGCGCTCGGCCTGTCGATACTCGCGAAAGCGTTCCACCACCGGCGTGATTTCCGAGTGCTCGCGGGTCATGCGGCGATACCGGTCCATGTCGCGCGTGGCCTCTTCCGAGGACATCAGCGCGTCGATCTCGGTCAGGCGGGTGGCGAGTTGTTCGAGCTTGAGGGCTATGCTGGGTTTCATGTCGGGTGTGTGAGTGGTTCTTCGGTAACAGGCGCGTATGCACGGCGCCCCACCCCGCGGCAAAGCCGGGCAGGGCGCGGCGAGCGCAGCTACTTGCGGTGAAGGTGATAGAGGCGAGCGACCAGGGCGCGCAATGCCTCATTGGCCTCGTCGCTCTCGTTGGCCCCGTCTGCCACGCTGTTTTGCGGGCCGCCCTGGTTCAGCGCCTGGGTGGGGCCGTGCAATAACTTGGCGGTGAGGCCGTGCGACAGCGCCTCCAGCACCGCATGCGGATCATCGCCGCGGGCCAATGCCTTCAGCGCGCGATCCAGCTCCGCGCGGCGCGCTTCCTCGGCGCTGTCGCGCAGCGCGCGTATCAGCGGCACGTTCTCGCGGGTGCGCATCCAGTGCAGGAAGGAACCCACCTGCGTCTCGATGATGGCCTCGGCCTGGGCCACGGCCGACTGGCGCGCATCCAGGCCCTCGCGCACCAGTTCCGACAGGTCGTCCACGGTGTAGAGAAAGACATCGTCCATGCGGGCCACTTCGGCTTCGATGTCGCGCGGCACGGCCAGGTCCACCATGAGCATGGGGCGGTGGCGGCGCACGCGGATGGCGCGCTCCACCGTGCCCTTGCCCAGAATGGGCAGGGAGCTGGCGGTGGAGGACACCACGATGTCGTATTCGGCCAGGTGCTCGGGCAGGTCGCGCAGCTCCAGCGCCTGCGCGCCGAAGCGCTGCGCCAGGTGCTCGGCACGCTCCAGGGTGCGGTTGGCAAAGGCCATGGTATGCGGATGCTGGGCGGCAAAATGCGTGGCGCACAGCTCCACCATTTCGCCCGCGCCGATGAACAGAATCTTCTGCTCCTCCAGGCCGGGGAAGATGCGCAGCGCCAGTTTTACCGCGGCCGCTGCCATGGACACCACATTGGCACCGATGGCGGTGTTGGAGCGCACTTCCTTGGCCACGGCGAAGGAGCGCTGGAACAGGCGATTGAGCGTGGTGCCCAGGGTGCCGGCGGCCTCGGCCGAGCGCACCGCCTCCTTCATCTGTCCCAGGATCTGCGGCTCACCCAGCACCATGGAGTCCAGGCCCGAGGCGACACGGAAGGCGTGGCGCACGGCCTCCGGAGCATCCAGGGTGTAGGTGTGGCCCTTCAGTTCGCGCGGGTTGAGGTCGTGGTAACTCGCCAGCCACTCCAGCGCCTCGCGCGGTTCACCCGCGGCGCAGTAGAGTTCAGTGCGGTTGCAGGTGGAGAGAATGGCAGCTTCGCTGGCGCGCTGTTGTCCCTGCGGCCCGAGCTTGAACTCCGCCAGCGCGCTTTGCAGGCGCTCGGCGGCAAAGGCCACGCGCTCGCGGATGGCGACAGGCGCGGTTTCGTGGTTCAGGCCTAGGGCAAAAAGCTGCATGGTTGCCATGATGTGGCGATGTGCGGCACTGGAATGAGGCCGTGAGGCTTCGATAGCGCGTTATTATACGCTGCGGGGTGTTCGTAGCAGGTCACAAGGCCCCGATTTCATTGATTTATTTGATCCAGATCAGGTTTCCTCAAGATGAAAATCTCCAGCCATTTCGACAGCGGTTCCATAGAAGTTGTCGCCATCGCGACCGATGGCAACATCGACCTGAAGCTACGGCTGGATGAGGTGAGCGATCCCTCGGTCCAGATACGCCAGTGGTTCCACTTTCGCCTGCAGGGCGCGCGCGGCCAGGCGGTGAACCTGCGCATCCACAATGCCGGTGCCGCGACCTACCCTGGCGGCTGGAAGGACTACCGCGCCTGCGCCAGCTACGACCGGGTGCACTGGTTCCGCGTCGACACGAGCTATGCGGACGGTGTGCTGGTCATCAGCCACATGCCGGAACGAGACAGCGTCTATTACGCCTACTTCGAGCCGTATTCCTGGGAGCGCCATCTGCAGTTGCTGGGCCGCGCCGAAGATTCGCCGCTGGCGCGCGTGCGCGACCTGGGCGCCAGCCTGGACGGGCGCGACCTCAATGTCATCGAGATACGCTCCGAGGCCGGTGCCCTGGAAAAGCGCGCCTGCTGGATCATCGCGCGTCAGCATCCGGGTGAGACCATGGCCGAGTGGCTGGCCGAGGGCGTCATCGAGCGCCTGCTCGATCCCTTCGACCCGGTGTCGCGCGCGCTGCTGGACGAAGCGGCCTTCTACATCGTGCCCAACATGAACCCCGACGGCAGCGTGCGCGGAAACCTGCGCGTCAATGCCGCCGGCGCGAACCTCAACCGCGAATGGGTGGAGCCGACCCTGGAACGCAGCCCCGAGGTCTTCCACGTGCGCGCTGCCATCGAAGAGACCGGCTGCGATTTCTTCCTCGACGTGCACGGCGATGAAACCATTCCCTATGTCTTCGCCGCCGGCAACGAAATGCTGCCCACCTCCACCGAGGCGCAGAAAGCCGAGCAGGCGCGTTACCTGCAGGCACTGGCGGCGGCGGCACCGGACTTCCAGTTGAAGCATGGCTATCCTTCGGGGCGCTACTCCGAGGATGCGTTAAAGCTCGCCAGCAAATGGATAGGTCATCGCTACGGCTGCGTCAGCCTGACGCTGGAGCTGCC
>CAXNIK010000220.1:0-6309 GCA_964202115.1 Burkholderiales bacterium | reverse complement strand
ATCGCTGCCCAGCTTGCCGATGGCGGCGATCTTGCCGTTGCGGATGCCGACATCGGCATTGAAGGCGGGGGAACCGGTGCCGTCCACCACCCGGCCGTTCTTGATCAGCAGGTCGTATTTCATGTGTGTTCTCTCCTTTGGATGCTGCGCCGTCTGTCTTGTTGTTTTGAGCTGGACAGGTCGAATCTTATCGCAAGCGTTCAATTATCTGAATAGATGCAGAAAATACCCCGAGTGCTAAGCTTCCCGTACAAATTTCAGGAGGAGCACCATGAGCGCAGTCATGAATGACACCGCAGGGCGCGACGATGACCGTCGCATGCTGGAAGACGCAGTCACCACCTTCGTCACCCGGGCGACCACGCTCAAGCGCGTGCGCGGCCTGCGCGACACCCAGCCTGGCTTCGAGCGTAACCTGTGGGCGAGCATCGCCGAGCAGGGCTGGCTGGGCATACATGTCCCCGAGCAGTACGGCGGGCAGGGGCTGGGCTTCACCGAGCTGGGCATCGTTGCCCAGGGCCTGGGCGGGGCGCTGCTGCCCGAGCCCATCACCGCCTGCGCGGTGCTGGCCACCGGTGCGCTGCTCTACGGCGACAACGAGGCGCTGAAGAAGAAGCTGTTGCCGCAGATGGTGGAAGGCAAGCTCATCGTTTCCCTGGCCTGGCAGGAAGGCCTGGTCAGCACGGATCTGAAGGCCACGCTCAAGGCCACGAAGAATGCACAGGGTTTTGCGCTGAACGGCAGCAAGCGTTTTGTCACGCCGGCCGCGGGTGCCGACGGCTTCATCGTCTCCGCCGCTGATGGAGGCAAGACTGGCCTGTACTACCTGCCGGCAAATACCAAGGGCATCGAGACGAAGCTGGAACGCCGGGCCGATGGCACCTTCGCAGGCCTCCTGACCTTCAAGGATGCCCAGGTTGCCGCCGATGCGGTGGCGGCTTCGGGGGCGGTGGCTGATGCCGCGCTGCGCCGGGCCGCCGACGAAGCCGCTGTGGTCGCCAGCGCCGAGTTGTTCGGCTGCATGTCAGGCGTGCTGGAACTGACGCTCAACTACATGAAGACCCGGGTGCAGTTCGGCGTGGCCATCGGCAGCTTCCAGGCGCTGCAACACCGCGCCGTGGACCTGTGGATACAGAAAGAGCTCTCCGGTGCGCTGGTTACGCATGCGCTGGGCGAACTGGACCAGGGCGTCAGCGCTGACCGTCTGTCCGAGCTGGCCTCGCGCGTAAAAGCGCGCTGCTCCGAGGCCGGCATCGACCTGGGCCGCGAGTGCATACGCCTGCACGGCGCCATCGGCTTCACCGACGACTACGATGCGGGGCTGTACCTGAAACGCGCGCTGGTGTTGTCGGCGTGGCTGGGCAATGCCTATGAGCACCGCCGCCGCTTCGATGCATCGCGCGCCACGCATGCCAATGCCGATGCCGCTGCAGCCGAGCAACTCGCGAAAATCAAGCCTGCCGACTTGCCTGGCAAGCCGGGCGAGCGCTCCGCCGACACCGACTGGAACGCGCTCACCGACGAGCAGTTCCGCCTGGAGGCGGTAGTCTTCCTGGAGAAGCATTCTCCCAAGGCGTTGCGCACCAATCCGCGCCGTCCCAAGCCCGAGGAGGTGGCGGCCTTTACCGAGGCCACCTACAAGGCCGGCTGGATGGCGCCGGCATGGCCCCGGCAGTGGGGAGGCATGGGCCTGTCGCCGTCCAAGCAGGTGATCTACATGGAGGAGCGCGAGCGCATCGGTGCGCCGCGGGTGCTCGAGCAGGGCCTGAACATGGCCGGACCCATGCTGATGAAGTTCGGCTCGGACGAGCAGAAAGCCCACTACGTGCCGCTCACCATCAGCGGCGAATACAAGTGGTGCCAGGGCTATTCCGAGCCCAATTCCGGTTCCGATCTGGCCAGCCTGCAGACCCATGCCGTGCGTGACGGCGACGAGTGGGTGATCAACGGCTCCAAGATCTGGACCTCGGGCGCGCATGAGGCCAACCACATCTACATGCTGGCGCGCACCGACAAGGAAGCCAAGAAGCAGTCAGGCATCAGCTTCTTCCTGATCGACATGAAGACACCCGGCCTGACGGTGCGGCCCATCATGACGCTGTCCGGCGAGACGCATTTCTGCCAGACCTTCTTCGACAATGTGCGCGTGCCGGCGAAAAACATGGTGGGGCCGGTGAACCACGGCTGGACCATCGCCAAAGGACTGCTCGGCTTTGAGCGCCTGAACAGCGGCTCGCCGCGGCGGGTGCAGTACGCCTTCAACAAGGCACGCGAGCTGGCCCAGGCACGCGGCCTGTGGGAGGACCCGGAGTTCCGCTCCAAGTACACCAGGCTGGAAATGGACCTGCACGACCTCGGGATGGTGTTCGGCCAGTACGCCGACGTGATCTCCAGCGGCGGCAATCCGGGGCCGGCCATCTCCATGCTGAAGATCTGGGGCTCGGAGACCAACATGCGCTTCAACGGCCTGATGATGGAGGCTGCTGGTGCTGCGGGCATGCTGGGCGAGGAGCTGACACTGGGCGAGCTCAAGGTGGACCCGCATTACTCCTTCAGCATGCTCTTCCCTGGCGTGATCGCCTCGGGCACCAACGACATCCAGCGCAATGTGCTGTCCAAGCGGGTCCTGGGGCTGAACTGAGCGGGCTGAACTGACCCCGGCCAGATTGCTGGCCAAATCGCCGGCCCGGTCCGCCGCGTTCTACAGGGACGCGGCGAACTTGCGGATACGCGGCAGGACTTCCTGGCCCAGCAGCTGCACTGCCTTGTGTGCATCGGCGTGGGCGGAGGGGTCCACGGAGACGCGAAAGTTGAAACGGTCGGGTCTGAGCTGCTCGATGTAGAGCTTGATCTGCTCATAGATGTCGTCGGGGTTGCCGGCGAAGTAGCTTTCCACGAACAGGTCCTGGCCCGACAGCCAGGGGCGCGATTTGTATTCGGCGATGCTCTCGCGCAGGCCGGTGCCGACGTAATTGCGGTGCGGCCCTTCGGCGTGATCCTCTGCGAGCTTGCGCGCGCGATTGCGATCCTCGTCAATCCAGGTGAAGCGCAGCAGCATCAGCCTGTCGGGCTTGTTCAGCTCGGCGGTGAGCCTGCGGTAGGTCACCACCTGTTCCTTCAGCACGGACAGCTCGGCAAAGGCACCTGGATACCAGCCGTCACCGCGCCTGGCGGCGCGCTTCATCGCCGGCTCGCTGTAACCGCCTATCCAGAACGGCGGGTGCGGCAACTGGATGGAGCGGGCGCGGGAGCGGGCATCGTGCAGCTTGAAAAAGCGCCCGTCGTGGTTCACCACATCCTGGGTGAAGAGCATGCGCAGCACGTCTATGGATTCGTCGAAGCGCTTTCCCCGCGTCTTGAAGTCCACCCCGAAATTCTCGAACTCGGGCTGGCGATAGGCGAGGCCCATGCCGATGTCCAGCCGCCCGCCGCTCAACGCGTCCAGCGTGGCCAGGTCGTTCACCAGGTGCAGCGGGTGATACAGCGGCACCAGCAGCACGCCGGTCATGAGGCGCATGTCTCCGAGATGGGCGGTCAGTCGCGACAGCAGGGGAATGGTGGCCAGTGCCAAGGTCGGCGGACCCGGATTGAGGAAGGACTGGTTGAGGGTGATGAAATCGAAGCCCGCATCGCGCGCGGCGATGGCCGATTCCAGCACGATGGGAAATTGCTGATCGCGCGGCTTGTCCGGCGAGTAGGGGCCCTGGATTGAGATGCCGAAGAGCATGTGCGGCTCCATTCTGAAAATGGGACAATCTGCATGGGGTCAAACCTGTGCGACTATAGCGGATCATTGAAGGATCGGTATTTGAGAGGAATTTCCCATGCTCTGCGTGTCAAATTCAGTCATCGTTCTTGCAGCAGGAGCATCAGCCCTGTTTTGCGCCACGGCCATGGCGCAGACTTATCCGTCCCGCCCGATCACGGTGATCGTGCCCTTTGCCGCCGGCGGCCCTGTCGATACCGATGTGCGCAGGTACACGCCGCGCATGGCGGAGATGCTCGGGCAATCGGTGATCACCGACAACAAACCCGGTGCCGGTACTTCCATCGGCGCGGGGTTTGTCGCCAAGGCCAGGCCCGACGGACACACGCTGCTGGGCAATTCCTCGGCTTACGCTGTGTTTCCGGCCTTCTATAAGGACCTGAGTTTCGATCCGCTCAAGGACCTGGTGCCGCTCACCATCATGCATGATTCGGTTTCGGTGATGATGGTGCCGGTCTCCTCGCCCATCAAGAGCTTTGCCGAGTATCTGGCCTACACCAGGGCCAATCCGGGCAAGCTCAATGTGGGCACCTCGGGCGTGGGCGACATCAGCGATCTGTCGGGGCGGTGGATGCATTCGGTGGCGCGAACGCAGGTAACCTTCGTGCCCTACAAAGGCAATGGCCCCATGATGGTTGACCTGCTGGCGGGGAGGGTGGATGCCAGTTCCGCCTCGCTGGTGACGGCAGTGCCGTTGATCAAGTCAGGCAAATTGCGCCCGCTGGCGGTCAGAGGACCGCGCCGGGTCAAGCTGCTGCCGGATGTGCCAACCATCAATGAGCATTCTGGCATGGAGGAGTTTTCCATCACCAACTGGATGGGATTCTTTGTGACCGGAGGGACGCCTGCTCCTGTGATCGAAAAGCTTTCCGGTTCCCTGATTGCGATCACCAGGCTGCCGGCCGTGGCAACTGAACTGGAATCCCAGGGGAGCGCACCTGTAGGCAACAGCCCGGCGCAATTCAAGAACTTCGTCGCCGAGGAGATCACGCGCTGGAAGAAAGTGGTGGCTGATGCGGGAATCAAGTCCGAGTAAAGTACCAGGCTGCTTGGGCACGCATGCATTGCATGATCGGTGGACAAGCAGAGACTTTTTTGCAATCAACAAATGACAGCCTGACAAACATGACTGATAGCGTGACATACAAAGGCTTTGAGATTTTCGCGGACGGCTTTGGCAAGGAAGGTGGGGATCGCTGGCAGCCGACCCTGTCCATCGCCAGGCAAAAGGAATCAGCGGATGCATCTGACAGGGAAAAGCAATTCTGGATCAAATATCCAAAACAGTTCTATCCCACCAGAGTTGCTGCAGCCGCGGTTGCAGTGATGGCCGGCAAGGCGATTGTGGACGGAAAGTTTCCCGGGCAAACGTTGGGGGATCTCTAGGAAATGCTCTTGGACAACAGTCCTTCTTCTATTGCCTTTATCTGCAGGGCGACGTATTTAGAATAGATTCGGCAGTTGATGAAAGATCCGCCGACGAACCATAGCCCCTCTTGAGCAGTACGCGTCCACATATTGTTTAGTTCGCCATTTGGACTCAGGCCCCAGATTGTCCCAACCCGTTCTGCGACTTCTTCGCCAAGCAGCGACGCCACCAAGACCTGCTGGGTAAAAAAACCGGTGGCAAGCACTAACAGGTCTGCGGGCTTTACCGATCCATCCTTGAGAAGTGCTCCTTCAGCCACGAATTTCTCGATCTGATCGAACTGCAGCAGCCCGATATCCCCACTGACGATCAGTTCAGAACAACCTGCATTCAAATAATAGCCGCCCAGACGCTTGCGCGATTTCATCAAGTGGCCAGCTTTATCTTCGCCAAAATCCCACTTGAATCCGCGGGTGGTCAGGCCGTCAAGCAACTCTTTGTCCCGTTCAGCCATGCGCGCGGTGACCCGTTGCAGGTTGCGTATGGTTACTGGAAGAGTGTTAACAGTTACGAGCAAATCGGCGTCTTCGAGCGGCGTCCCATCATCATGGATTCCGTAGGCGAGCCGTGCACTCGGGATATTGACTACGATGGTTGAGCCGCGCTGAATAATGGTTGTGTCAACTCCATTGCTGTATAGATCCTGAGCAACATCATGGCCGCTGGTTCCACTGCCGAGAACCAGAGCCTTCTTTCCCTGCCAGTGGGCACCGCTGGTGAATTGGCTGGTATGCATCAAGTCGCCCTTGAAGTCTTCCAACCCCGGAATATCTGGAATGCGCGGCAGGCCAATGATGCCGTTGGCGAAGATGATATGGCGGGGAAACAGGGTCCTTTCGGATCCGTCTGCCCTTCGGACAACTGCCTTCCAGTGTCCGGCTGCCTTGTCGTAGGTGCCGCCGGTAAATTCTGTACCAGTCCAGAAATTCATCTCCATCGCCCACGCGTACGACTCAAGCCAGTCGGCGACCATATCCTTGGGCAAGTACAACGGCCAGTTTGGCGGGAATGGCATGTAAGGCAAATGATTTATGCCAACATGGTTATGCAACACGAGTGCGTGGTAGCGCTTGCGCCAGTTGTCGCCAACGCGCTCGTGCTTGTCCACAACAAG
>CAXNIK010000219.1:0-6309 GCA_964202115.1 Burkholderiales bacterium | reverse complement strand
TATGCGACGCATGTGAGTTCAAGCATGACTAGCGAAGATAAAAAATTGCAGCGAGCGGCAATATCGGAAGTAAGGCATCAATACGATCCAGAATCCCGCCATGGCCGGGCAACAGCTTTCCGCTGTCCTTCACTCCGGCCATGCGTTTCAGCAACGATTCCATCAAGTCTCCCATGATGCCTGCAATCGCTAGGGCAAGCCAGAACGCTGCGACCAGCAAGCCTGCCACGCCTTCCGGCAGCCATCTCGGGATGACCGCTGCACCATAAGTTGCAATGCAAATGATCGCATAAACCAGTACAGCAGCCAGTGCTCCGTACACACCCTCCCAGGTCTTGCCTGGGCTGATCGCGGGCGCGAGCTTGCTCCGGCCCCAGGCGCGTCCTGTGAAAAATGCCGATGAATCAGAGATCCAAACGATGGCCATCAAGATCAGCAACAAGACCTCCGACTCGTTTCGTATTTCTATCATAGCCAGAGCCGCCGGAATGAGCACTATGCCTCCAGTAACAAGCTTGACTAGCGGCTTTTGCGGAAATTTACCTCTCGCCAAGGTCCATGGTGCAGCCAGCAGCCAGAACAGCGAAGCGGCCAGATACCAGCCGTCTTTGGGTATCGGCAAAACTGCCGCTGCGAGTGCCGCTCCAGCGATGCATGCGGCATAGCATGCTTGCATCCATCGCGCATCCAGTCCGCTGAGCGCCGACCATTCCATGGCACTCCACGCAACAATGGCCAGGCACAGCAAACGCCATGCATCCCCGGGAAGGAACAAGATCGCAGGAAAGAAAAAACCTGCAAGCACTGCTGCGGTGAGAAGTCTTGTAATCAGCATCCGGCGGGTCTGTTCCGCGTCAGCTCGCGATTATGCAGATTTGAGCCGCCCGGACTGCGCCCCCGCGCCTGGATCGGTCACCAGTTGTTCGCTGGTTCTTCCAAAACGACGCTCACGCTCGCAGTAGGAGGCAATGGCTTTATCCAGCGTCTGGGCGTTGAAGTCAGGCCAAAGGGTGTCGGTGAAATACAGTTCGGTGTAGGCAAGTTGCCAGAGAAGAAAGTTGCTGATGCGTTGTTCACCTCCGGTACGGATGAACAAGTCGGGCTCCGGAGCGTGGCTAAGAGCCAGGTGCGGCTCCAGCAGGTCCTCGGTGAAATCCATGATGCCTGGATTGGCCTTTACAGCCCGATTCATGGCCTGCATCACGTCCCAGCGTCCACCATAGTTGGCCGCTACCGTAAAAGTCAACTTGCTGTTCTCAGACGTACGCTGCTCACCATTTCGGGCCAGTTTGATAATGGGCTCGCCAAACGGCTCAAGATTGCCAATGACCTTGAGGCGTATGCCATTGGCGTGCATTTTTTCCACTTCATTTTCGAGCACGGTCATAAACAATTGCCTGAGAACCGAGACCTCTTCTGCAGGGCGCCTCCAATTTTCCGAACTAAAGGCGAATACGGTGAGGAATTGCACGCCGTGGTCGACGCACGCCTGGATGGTTTTGCGCAAGGCCTCAACGCCGCGCTTGTGCCCAGCCACACGCATGAGAAACCGCTGCTTTGCCCAGCGGCCATTGCCATCCATGATGATGGCTATGTGCTTGGGCACGGCATCATATGCGGGAATGGCGCGCGTAGAACTCGAGAATAGTCCCATGACTTTTTCTGTCGGCGACCTGTCAGATCGCCATCAACTCCGCTTCTTTTGCGGCCAGCATCTTGTCGATTTCAACAATAAAACGATCTGTCAGTTTCTGCACCTCGTCCTGGGCGCGACGCTCTTCGTCCTCCGAAACAGTCTTGGCCTTGAGCTGGTCTTTCAATGCGTTATTGGCATCGCGGCGCAAATTGCGCACAGCCACTTTGGCATCCTCGCCTTCGGATTTCACCACCTTGGTCAACTCCCGCCTGCGTTCTTCCGTCAGTGCGGGCATGGGCACGCGAATAAGATCGCCCTGGGCAGCCGGATTCAATCCCAGGTCCGATTCGCGTATGGCTTTTTCAATGGCCGCACCCAGCTTTTTCTCCCATGGGGAAATGCCTATTGTGCGCGCATCGATCAGTGTGACGTTGGCCACCTGAGATATGGGGGTCGGAGTACCGTAATAATCCACGTTCACGTGGTCCAGTATTCCGGTATGCGCACGACCGGTGCGAACCTTGCCAAGATCGGTCTTCAGCGCATCTAGGGATTTGCGCATGCGCTGTTCAGCATTCTTTTTGATATCAGCGATATTCATTGATTCATCTTCCGTGTGATCAGCACGCTATGCGTACACCAGGGTTCCTTCATCCTGCCCCATCACCACACGCTTCATCGCACCCGGCTTGAAAATGGAAAAAACCGTGATGGGAAGCTTCTGGTCGCGACACAGCGCGAATGCAGTGGCATCCATGATCTTGAGATTCTTGATAATAGCTTCGTCAAAGGACAGGCGATCGTAGCGCACTGCCTTGCTGTTGAGCTTGGGATCGTCGGTATATACCCCGTCGACTTTGGTTGCCTTCAGCACCATCTCGGCACCGATCTCCGTACCCCGCAGCGCCGCTGCGGTATCGGTAGTGAAAAACGGATTACCGGTGCCGGCGGCGAAGATGACCAGCTTGCCTTCTTCCAGATAACGAATGGCCTTGGGTCGAATATATGGCTCCACCACCTGCTCGATATTGATGGCGGACTGCACTCGTGCATTCAGGCCCTTCTGGCGCATCACGTCTGCCAGCGCCAGCGCATTCATCACCGTTGCCAGCATGCCCATGTAATCCGCGGTGGCGCGATCCATCCCCGCAGCACCCAGGGCAACGCCGCGAAAGAGGTTGCCTCCGCCAATGACCACCCCCATCTCCACACCCATGCTCTGCACGTCGGCAATTTCATTGACAATGCCTTCCACCGTCTGGCGGTTGATGCCAAAGGCATCGTCGCCCATGAGTGCCTCGCCGGACAGTTTGAGCAGGATGCGCTTGTATTTCGAACTGGTCATGGTACGGGTGACCTCAGCCCTTGGCTGCCATGCTGGCTTGCGCGGCCACTTCGGCGGCGAAATCGGTGGTCTTCTTCTCTATGCCCTCGCCAACAACAAACAGTACGAAGCGCGCAACCGAGGCACCCTTGGATTTGAGCAGCGCCTCCACGGTCTGCTTGTCGTCCTTGACGTAGGGCTGCCCCAGCAACGTGACTTCCTTCAGGAATTTCTGGACACTGCCCTCAACCATCTTCTCGACGATATTGGCCGGCTTGCCCGACTCAGCGGCCTTGGCCACCGCAACATCGCGCTCTTTCTTGAGCAATTCGGCTGGAACCTCTTCCTTGGACAGCGATACCGGTTTGGCTGCAGCGATATGCATGGCCAGGTCACGGCCCAGATCCGGGTCGCCGCCTATGACATCGACAAGCACGCCGATCTTGGCGCCACCATGAACATACTGGGCGATACGCCCCTTCGCCTCCACGCGCGCAAAGCGGCGGATGGAAATGTTTTCTCCCAACCTGCCCACCAGCGCCGTGCGCGTGGCTTCCACGCTGGAGGCGCCCGTCGCCTGGGTGGACAAGGCCGCAACATCGGCCGGGTTGGCCTTGGCCACTGTCTCCGCCAGTGCTCGGGCGAAAGCGACGAAATCATCGTTCTTGGCGACGAAATCGGTCTCGCAATTCAGTTCCACCATCGCGCCCAGCTTGCCGTCGGAGGCTATATGCACCCCGACTATGCCCTCTGCGGCCACGCGCGAGGCGGCCTTGCTGGCCTTATTGCCCAGCTTCACGCGCAGTATCTCCTCGGCCTTGATCAGATCACCACCTGCCTCGGTCAGCGCCTTCTTGCATTCCATCATCGGCGCATCAGTCTTCTCGCGCAGATCCTTCACCATGCTTGCGGTAATTTCCGCCATCTTTCCACTCCGTTGCGACTTGTCAGCCGTTATGGCTGGTTGTTCCAATTCAAATGCCAGATTCAAAAAAAGGGGCATGCAGCCCCTTTTTCTCCCGGACCGCCTGGCTCAGGCACCTTCCGATTTGGCTTCCTCTACCTCGACAAACTCGTCTCCGCCGCCAGATATGATTTCCTGTATGACCTGGCTACGGCCCTCAAGAATCGCATCAGCCACACCGCGGGCATACAACCGGATTGCACGGCTGGAATCATCGTTGCCGGGGATCACATAGGAGATACCGTCGGGCGAGTGATTGGTATCCACCACACCTATGACCGGCACTCCCAGCTTCTTGGCTTCCATGATGGCCCCTTTCTGATACCCGACATCCACGACGAACAAGGCATCCGGCAGGCTGTTCAGATCCTTGATGCCGCCCAGGCTGCGCTGCAGCTTGGTCAGTTCGCGCTGATAACCGAGCGCTTCTTTCTTGGACAGCTTGTCCCAGGAACCATCGGTCACCATCTGCTCCATATCCTTCAGGCGCTTGGTGGACTGCTTGACGGTCTTGAAATTGGTCAGCATGCCGCCCAACCAGCGGTGATCCACAAAAGGCGAAGCGCAGCGCTCGGCTTCTTCATGGATGATTTCTTTCGCTGAACGCTTGGTTCCGACGAAGAGTATGGTGCCCTTGTTGGAGGCGAGCTGGCGGACGAACTTCAGCGCATCCTGGTACATCACCATCGTCTTTTCGAGATTGATGATGTGAATCTTGTTGCGATGGCCGAAAATGTAAGGGGCCATCCGGGGGTTCCAGTAACGGGTCTGGTGGCCGAAATGCACGCCGGCTTCCAGCATTTGACGCATGGTGACAGACATTCGAAAGCTCCTGGTTAGGGTTGTTTCAAACCGCTCCGGCCCAATGACCCTCGATGTAGACTGGGGCACCCTAACGGGGGAGCGGCGGGTTGAGCCGGGCAAACACGCAATCCCGAAAGAAGGCGCGAAAGCACAGCGAATCGAAAATAATAGCACATCAGAGGACTTTTTGACAAGTTTCCTTTTACAAACAGCAAATTAAGCATGTCGGAGCCAGGCTTATTTTCGGCCCCGAATGATCTCTTCCGGCATGCTATGCTCCGCCGCTTTTCCCCTGGTTAGGGTGGCCTAAGGGCTCGTAACGCTTTTGCCGGGGCAGCACAGGAAAACCATGAGCATCCAGATCAAAGTGGCCGAAGACATCGAGCGCATGCGCGTGGCCGGGCGCCTTGCGGCCGAAGTGCTGGACTTCATTGCACCGCAGGTCAAGCCTGGCATCACCACCGGAGCACTGGACGACCTCTGCCACGACTACATGGTCAATGTGCAGAAAACCATACCAGCCCCGCTGAACTATGCCCCGCCTGGCTACAAGCCCTACCCCAGATCCATCTGCACCTCGGTGAATCACCAGGTCTGTCACGGCATTCCTGGTGACAAGGTCCTGAAAAACGGCGACGTGCTCAACATCGATATCACCGTCATCAAGGACGGCTTCCACGGCGACACCAGCCGCATGTTTTATGTGGGTGCCCCCTCAATCCAGGCAAAGCGCCTGTGCGATACGACCTACGAGTGCCTTTGGCTGGGAATTGCCGCAGTCAAGGCCGGGGCCACACTGGGCGACATTGGCGCGACCATCCAGCAGCACGCCGAATCCCACGGCTACAGCATCGTGCGGGAGTTCTGCGGCCATGGCATAGGCCGCAAATTCCACGAAGAGCCGCAGGTACTGCATTACGGCCGGCCAGGCGCCGGCCTGCGCCTGGAGGCCGGCATGACTTTCACCATAGAACCCATGGTAAATGCCGGCCGGCCGGCCATCCGCGAACTGGCCGATGGCTGGACCATCGTCACCAAGGACCACAGCCTGTCAGCACAATGGGAACACACTGTCCTGGTCACCGAGACCGGCTTTGAAGTGCTTACGGTGTCACCAGGCATGCCACCACCGCCCGCCCTGCCCTGACAATCACCACCGTACTGCCACTGCGCCTCCATGACCCAGCTCAGCGCATCAACACCCGCTCCCGGCGCCATCCAGCACGTCAAGGAGCAACTGCGTGCCGAGTGCCTGGAGCTGAAAAAACGTTTCGAGAAAACCGGGGATGCCCCCGAGCTGTTGCGGCGCCAGCGCATGCTGGTGGACCGCCTGCTGAAAAGCACCTGGCGCCGGGTGAAAATGCCTGCGTCGGTGGCGCTGTTGGCGGTGGGCGGCTATGGGCGCGGTGAGCTTTACCCTCACTCCGACGTGGACATCCTCATTCTGCTGCCTCAAGCCCCGGATGAAGCGCTGGCAAGCCGCCTGGAAGAACTGATAGCCCAGTTCTGGGACATGGGACTGGAGGTCGGCCACAGTGTGCGCACCATCCCTGAGTGCGCGGCCGAAGCCGCCAAGGACGT
>CAXNIK010000218.1:0-6329 GCA_964202115.1 Burkholderiales bacterium | reverse complement strand
AGCGCCATAGGGGCCGGCGCGGTCAATCTCACAAAAAGTGCGCATAGTTTCGTTATGCGCATAGGGGTCGCTATGGAGATATCCGCATAGCGACCCTGAGCGGCCCTTCACGTTTCCCGATACCTGTCCCACAACTGTAGACTCACGGTCTTCCTACATTAACTGGGCGTTGCGCCCGCTGATTCCGGTTTTATTCCAGCAATCGGGGATTGAATGACGACACGCCGGGAAATTCTGATAGCCCTTGGCACACTTGCCGCGCTGCCCGCTTACTCGCAGCAGGCGAACAAGGCCTCGCGCATTGGAATACTGTCCTTGAATTCCGGCCCGAACAAAAGTATCGAAGCCTTCCTCGAAGAGCTTCGTCGCCTCGGCTACGTCGAAGGCCGTAACATCCAGGTCGAGTATCGCTGGGCGGCCGGAAAAAATGAATTCCTCCCGGAGATGGCCGCAGAGCTGGTGCGGCTTAAGGTGGATATCATCGTCACACAGGCGACTTCTCCGGTTACCGCGGCAAAGCGCGCTACCAGCACCATTCCCATCGTAATGACGGGCCCGAACGATCCGGTTGGGGCCGGTCTGGTTATCAGCCTCGCGCGCCCTGGGGGCAATGTCACAGGCATGAGCAATCAGGCGACCGACCTTGCCGGCAAGGATCTGCAGTTGCTGCGTGAACTCGCGCCGAAGGCCGATCGTATCGCGGTGCTTACGGACAAAAGTAAAGTCGGCGCGCTTTTTATTGAACAGGTCCAGGCGAGTGCGAAACGCTTGGGTGTCACTCTAGCGACCCAGCAGTTGAACCAGACAGAGGCATTGGTGGACGCGTTTGCCACTTTCCAACGTTCACGCACTCAGGCGCTCATCGTGCAGCAAACCACCTTTACGAGCGAAAACGCCAAGCAAATTGTGGCACTCGCGGCGAAGCACCGTATGCCGACGATCTACGGATCTCGAGCATTCGTGGATGAAGGTGGACTCATGTCCTACGGACCGAGTTTCCTCGCGGTGTATCGCCGCGCCGCGACCTACGTGGACAAGATTCTCAAAGGTGCCAAACCCGCTGACCTGCCGGTGGAGCAGCCAACCAAATTCGAGATGGTCATCAACCGCAAAACTGCCAAGGCGCTGGGCCTGACGATTCCACAAACGCTGCTGCTACAGGCGGATGAGACAATCAAATGATTTGCGGTGGCCCGTGAATTCCTGGTATCGGAAGATTTGCAATGTAAGCGTGAGAGGCAGCTTGGCCGTAAGCAGACAAGCAGAGGTCCATGGAGTGCACAATCAAATGCCGCATAACTTTAGGTGCAACGGACAGGCGAAAGCGGCCTTGAGGTTCTTCGGAACTACCGCGCGCGCCTGAACCGGAACGTTGGGTGGCAACAACACCCATGGCGTAGAATTAGGGTCAACCGAGTGAGGTGAACCTTGAATTTCACAATTGAGCACGAGCGTGAAGAGGACGGACGATGGCTGGCTGAGGTGCCCGAGCTACCTGGCGTACTTGCCTATGGGTCTACGCAGGACGAGGCAATGGCGAAAGCCGAAGTGCTAGCGTTGCGCGTGCTGGCCGAACGTCTGGAACATGCCGAAACGGGGCCGCAACCTATCTCGATTGCAATCGCCGCCGCATGACGTCGTGGCCTTCGTCGAAGGCAACACGTGTTCTTTCGGCGTTATTCCGGATTGGTTGGGTCCTCAAGCGACAGTCTGGTTCCCACAAAATCCTCTCTCGTGCCGGTTGGCCAGATTTTGTATTCGCTTTTCACGATGGCGAAGAAATTGGGCCGCGGATGCTTTCGCGCATCGCCAAGCACACGGGATTGAAGCCAGAAGACCTATGACGGCGCAGGTTTGCCACCCAACAACCCGTCGCAGCGGACGCCCGCAAGCGGGCGCCGCTGAACGGGGACGTTAGACCTCTCTCACACCTATGACAACATTTTATTGCTGCGAACGGGCCGCTAACGTTGCACCTGTGCCACGATCATTTTGGCCCGCTACAGAACAACACATTACATGCTTGAGCACATAAGGCACACGAGGCTATAATTCCAGTGTGACCAAGACTAAGCCGATTCGCTGGAGCACTGAGAAAAACCTCGAACTGATGCAGACGCGAGGCATATCGTTTGAAGAAATTCTTTCCAGCATCGACCAAGGCGGTCTTTTGATGACTCTGGAGCATCCGAACCAGGGGAAGTACCCGAATCAGAAGATTTGGATCGTGAGGCTTCACGGGTACGCGCATTTGATTCCATTCGTGGAATCGGAAGAAGAAATTTTTCTGAAGACCATTATGCCCAGTCGCAAGGCGACGAGGCAATTTCTAAATGAGGCGGACGATGAAGTCTGATAAACAGTACGAGGCAGATATCTTGCGCTCCTTCGGCAAAGGCGAATGGAAGCCAATCAAGAATTCGAAAAGGGAAATGGAGCGCTATCGAAAAGCGGCGACCGAAACGTTGCTGAAGAATAGACGCGTGAATATTCGTATTTCGGCAATGGACCTTGAGGGTTTGCAAGCGAAAGCAGCATCAGAGGGGCTGCCTTATCAAACATTGATGGCCAGTGTGCTGCACAAATTTGTCTCAGGTCGCCTTGTAGAAGGGCCGGCGCGTATAACTACAGGCGCGACGGACAAGCGAAAGCGGTCTTGAGCGTTTCATTGACTATCACACACACCTGCCGTTGGCCATCACGTTAAGCGCCGGCATGGAGAATTGCTAATGTCGAATGTGAAAGTCAAGCCCGCATACTACGAGTTGGTTATCGTCGCAACCTCCCCGGCCACGGACATTTGGCTAGGTGACGACGACGGGCATTTAGTTCAGAAGGAGATCGGCACACTTGAAACAAGTCTCTTGCCCGGCAATTACACGGTAGAGTTTGGTCTAGGTACTCCTCCCTACCCAATCCACCTGGCAATGTCGAGCCGATACACGCAGGCGGAGCTTGCTGCTGGGGGCACATGCGCTCGCCCCATTCCAAAACTGTTGCCGGGATAGTCGGAGCTTGCAGAAGACGGGCCAACAGCTCCACGCGAGTGCAAACTCCTGCGCGCACCGGCCGCCGCGAACAGCAGTGATCAGGTTGGGTAGCTTGACCCATGTAACCATGATGGTTACACTAATTACGTGATACGAAGCTTCAAACACAAAGGACTGCGCCGGTTCTTTCTGGAAGGCCAGAAGTCCGATATTCAACCAGCGCAAGCCGAGTGATTGAATCTGGTCCTTGGCTGGCTTAACTCCGCTGTAGAAGCCAAGGATATGGATCTTCCAGGGCTGAAGCTGC
The DNA here is from genome assembly GCA_964202115.1 of Burkholderiales bacterium. GTDB lineage: Bacteria > Pseudomonadota > Gammaproteobacteria > Burkholderiales > SG8-39 > CAIYPG01. Next base: position 3,032 of record CAXNIK010000218.1, on the reverse strand, counting down.
ATCGGCTCAAGGGACTCAAAAAGGAAACATGGTCGGTTTGGGTGAATGGGAACTGGCGAGTGACTTTCTCATTTGAAGGCAAAGACGCAACTGACGTTGATTACGTGGATTACCACTAAGGACTGCCATGTTGATGCACAACCCTCCTCATCCAGGCGAAATATTGCGCCAGCTCTGTATCGAACCCTTGAACTTGAGCGTCACTGAAGCGGCAAAAGGACTTGGCGTCAGCCGCAAGACGTTGTCCGCGATCCTCAACGGTCGAGCAGGCATCAGCCCGGAAATGGCCGTACGGCTTTCCCTGGCATTTGGCACCAGCGCTGAAAGCTGGCTGAATCAACAGGTTCAGTACGATCTATGGCAGGCGGAAAAAGGCCGCAAGAAACTTCGTGTATTGCGTCTTGCTGCGTAACGAAAAAACGCGCAATGGAACATTGCCTATATAGCCAAGCTGACCGCCAATCAAGTGACCGCAAGTTGTCTGCCTGGCAATTCAACGCCGGACGATAAACACATGGTCTACGCCCTGGACAAAGACAACGGCAGCCTGCTGGCTTTTCCCTCCGCCGCCGCGGCTTCGGCGCATTGCAAGGGCGTCGATGTCGAGGATGGATACTGGCTGTTCTTTTCCCAGGACGGCACGCCGCTTGAAGCCCGCTTCGAGCGCGGAAACCAAGCAGCCAATCCCGGAGCAGTTGTCGGCACCTACACCCTGCAGCGGGCGGTGTCGGGCCGGTGGCTGCAGGAGCTTCTTGCCCAGGTCAGGACCGTGGAGGGCTGTGGTATCACGACCATTGCGGAACTCGTGGAAACCTGGAAGAACGATCCTCGAAAGCCTGCGAGGCGTTGACCTGCGCGCGGGTGATGCTTTCCAACAAGAAGAAGCCAAAGACGTAACTGACGCTGATTGCGTGGAGGACAAGCTGATTGCTCCGGCGTAGCCTCAGCGCCCGGGCAGGACCACACCGGATGTCTTAGACTGCCAACCGGACCAGCCCTGAGGAGGATGCATGTCCCACCCCGACATCCCCGACGCCGCCACGCTGCATCGCCAGAGCAGCCTGTGGCGCGAGCACGCCGCGCTCATCCACTGGCACCAGCCCTTTCACCAGGTGCTGGAGTACGGCGAAGGCGCGAGGCGCCCGCCGCCCTTCGCGCGCTGGTACGTGGGCGGCCTCACCAACCTGTGCCACAACGCCGTGGACCGGCACCTCGCCGAGCGCGCCGACCAGACCGCGCTGATCTGGGAGTCCACCGAGGTGGACACCACGCGCCGCTACAGCTATGCCGAGCTGCACCGCGAGGTGATGCGCGCCGCGGCCATGATGCGCGCGCTGGGCGTGCAGCGCGGCGACCGCGTGCTCATCTACCTGCCCATGATCCCCGAGGCGGTGTTCGCCATGCTGGCCTGTGCCCGCATCGGCGCCATCCACTCGGTGGTGTTCGGCGGCTTCGCCTCGCTCAGCCTGGCGCGGCGCATCGACGATGCCCGGCCGCGCCTCATCGTCAGCGCCGATGCCGGCAGCCGCGCCGGCAAGGTGATCGAATACAAGCCGCTGCTGGATGCGGCCATCGAGCTGGCGACGACCAAGCCCGAGCGCGTGCTGCTGGTGGACCGCGGCCTGGCGCCCATGAAACGCACGGCGGGGCGCGACGTGGACTGGGCCGGCTTGCGCGAGCAGCACCTGGATGCCAACGTGCCGGTGGAGTGGCTGGAGTCCAGTGAATCCAGCTACATCCTCTACACCTCGGGCACCACCGGCAAGCCCAAGGGCGTGCAGCGCGACGTGGGCGGCTACGCCGTGGCGCTGGCCGCCTCCATGAAGCACATCTTCAAGGGCAATGCCGGCGAAACGTATCTGTGCACCAGCGACATCGGCTGGGTGGTGGGCCACTCCTACATCGTCTACGGACCGCTGATCGCCGGCATGACCACCGTCCTTTATGAAGGCACGCCGCTGCGCCCCGACGCCGGCATCTTCTGGCAACTGGTGGCCAGGCACAAAGCGAGCGTGATGTTCACCTCGCCCACGGCCCTGCGCACGCTCAAGCGCTACGACCAGACGCTGCTCAAACAACACGACATCTCCTCCTTGCGCGCGCTCTTCCTCGCCGGCGAACCACTGGACGAGCCCACCGCGCGCTGGGCCAGCGACTGGCTTGGCTGCGCCATCGTGGACAACTACTGGCAGACCGAGACCGGCTGGCCCATCCTGGTCGCACCCGAGACCGGCCCGGACCAGATGCGCTTCGGCAGCGCCGGCCATCCGGTGTATGGCTATGACGTGCGCGTGGTCGATGAGCACAGCGGCAAGGACATCGGCGACGGCGAGAAAGGCGTGGTGGCCATCGTGCCGCCGCTGCCGCCGGGCTGCCTGCAGACGGTGTGGGGCGACGACGAGCGCTTCGTGCGCACCTACTTCCACTCCATCCCCGGGCGCCTGCTCTATTCCACCTTCGACTGGGGCATCCGCGACAAGGGCGGCTACTGGTACATCCTCGGGCGCATCGACGATGTCATCAACGTTGCCGGGCATCGCCTGGGCACGCGCGAGATCGAGGAGTCGATCTCCAGCCATCCGGCCGTGGCCGAGTGCGCCGTGGTCGGCATACACGACCCGGTGAAAGGCCAGGTGGCGGTGGGCTTTGCCGTGGCCAAGAATCCCGACAGCGTGGCCGACGCCTCGGCGCGCATGGACCTGGAAGGCGCCATCATGGACACCGTGCACAATCAACTGGGCGCGGTGGCGCGGCCGGTGCGCGTGCATTTCATCGACGGCCTGCCCAAGACGCGCTCAGGGAAAGTGCTGCGCCGGGCCATACAGGCGATATGCGAGCAGCGCGATCCGGACGATCTCACCACCATCGACGATCCGGGGCCGCTGGAGCAGGTGAGGCTGGCGCATTTGGGCCATTGAGCCGGGCAACCGGGCCTGGGCACTGGGGGACGCTAGCACACGTGTAATTCCATTTCCATATCATTAGTGTAATAATAGCGGCATCTCATCAACCCCTTGAGGTGTGCGATGGCC
>CAXNIK010000217.1:0-6368 GCA_964202115.1 Burkholderiales bacterium | reverse complement strand
CCGATGATCCTGCCAGGGCGCAAGACAGCGTGTCCAGGATGTTGGTCTTGACGGCTTGAATGACATCGGGTGCGAGCTTTGCGGCGTCAATATTCGCAGCAAAGCGCGACAGATCAATGACGAGATCAGGCGTTGCGACTGGCGCGCTTCTGGTGGCTGCGGCGGCTGAGGTCATGATTTTGTCCTGATGGTTAGGTAGAGAATCCGGATTCACGATACCAGAGCCGCGGGCGCGAGCTCCGCGCGCGCCGCAGCGCTCAGCGCAGCCTTGTCGACCTTGCCGGCGTCATTGGTCGGCAGCGGCTCCTTCTGCAGCCGCCATTTGCTTGGCACGGCGAAGGAAGCCACCTTCGCGCGCAATTGTTCCTGGAGTTGCTGCTGGGTGATATCCCCTTCGATGACCACCACAGCCATCACCTCTTCGCCGAGGTCGGGGTGGGGGATGCCGAAAACCACGGCCTCGGTCACACCGGGGATAGTCGTGAGCGCGCGCTCGATGGCCACCGGTGCGATGTTCTCGCCGCCGCGGATGATCATGTCCTTGCAGCGCCCGGTGATCCAGAGATTGCCCTTGTCATCGAGGCGTCCCAGGTCGCCGGTGTGCAGCCAGCCTTCCTGGTCGATGGGCGATTCGTCGATGCCGAAGTAGCCGGACATCTGGGTCGGGGAGCGCAGCAGGATCTCGCCGGCGGGCAGGCCGGGATGAGAGAGAAACCCGACTTCGACGCAGGGCAGCGGCCGGCCGGTCGAACCCAGCATTTCGACGTTCTCGGAACCGGCCGAAGCGGTGGCCTGGCCGCCGTTTTCGGTCAGCCCGTAGCCGGTGGGTATTCTCGGGCTGACGCTGGGCAGTTCCGCCCGGATGCGTTTCATCAGTTCCGCATGCACCGGAGCGCCGCCGATGCTGATGGATTTCAGGCTGCCCAGGTCCCGACTTGGCACGTCCGGATGGTCGAGCAGCCGGGACACCATGGTCGGCACGGCATTCCACCGGTTGACCTTGTGGCGCTCGATAGTCTCCAGCACGTCGGCGGGATCGAACCGGCCGCGCAGCAGTGCCAGCGTGTCGCCGACGATGACGGCCCGCAGCAGGCCCTGCATGCTGCCCACGTGGAACAGGGGTCCTGTGATCAGCGTGACGTCGCGGGTCGATCCATCCACCTGGTGCGGCAGCTTGCGCGTGATGTGCAGCGTCATATGCAGGCGGGCGAGCAGGGCCCGATGCGACAGCACGACTGCCTTCGGCTGGCCGGACGTGCCCGAGGTGAAGATGATGAGGGCAGTGTCCTCCTCGTCCACTGCGTTCTGCAGGTCTTCGGCGGTGGCCGGTGCATTGCTCGCATGTCGGTGGTCAGTGGCCATCGCCCAGGAACCGATGCGCCATTGCGAGGACACCTTGGCGGCGGCATGTGCGTCGGCGAGGACCAACGCAGGCTTCAGTAACTCCAGGCCGTTCGCCACTTCGGCTGCGCTCCACCAGGCGTTGGCGAGCACGGGAACGGCGCCGGCACGCAGGCAGGCCCAGAAATTTGCGACCCATTCGGGGCTGTTCCAGCCGAGGATGAAGACGCGGTCGCCACGCTTCACGCCCAATTCCACCAATTCGGCGGCCTTGGCCAGGGCCGCCTTGTGCATGTCCTCGTAGGTGACCACGCGCTCGCCATGAATGATGTGCGGCCGATCACCCCACCGGCTGGCGAACGCGAGCAGTTCTTCCACCCGGCGAGGCCGCTCGGTGTACATGCGATAGGGCACGCCGTGGATCACTTCCACGGCGATCTGCTCGCCCCAAGGTTTTGGTGTCAATGACATTTCCGCCCCGGCAAGGCTGCTCAACCTTCCGGCTTGGCGCCGGAAGAACGTACCGCCTTGCCCCATTTCTCGATTTCGGACTTGAGGTAGGCGGTGACCTGCTCCGGCGTGTCGCCGACCGGATCGGACCCATCCTTGATCATCCACTCGCGGATATCGCGCATGCCGAGCGTGCGCACCGCTTCGCCGTGGATTTTCGTGATGATGTCGCGCGGCGTTCCGGCCGGGGCGGACACCATGACAAATGACGCGGTTTCAAAACCGGCGAGCCCCTGCTCGGCCAGCGTCGGGACATCCGGAGCTGCTTCCGAGCGCTTGAGCGTGGTGATGCCCAGTATGCGCAGGCGACCGCTCCTGACCTGGGGCAGCGTCGAGGACATCGCGCCGATATAGGCATCGATATGGCCGGCCATGGCATCGGCGATCGCGGGAGCGGCGCCCTTGTAGGGGATGTGCAGCATTTTCACATCGGCCATGGCCTTGAATATCTCGCCTCCCAGGTGCTGGGGGCTGCCGATCCCGGGAGATCCATAGCGCACCTGGTCGGGGCGCTCTTTCGCCAGCGCGATGAGCTCCCTGATGTTTTTGACCGGCAAGGACGGGTGCACCACGACGATGTTTGGAATCTTGGCGAGATTCGTTATGTGCGCAAAATCGCGCATGATGTCGAAGTTGAGTTTGGGGAACAGCGTCACATTGATGGCATTGGCGACGGTGGGCGAAAACAGCGTGTAGCCATCCGGTGATGCCTTTGCCGCAGCCTCTGTGCCGATGTTGGTGGCGGCACCGGCACGGTTATCGATGAGCACCGGGTGTCCCCAGGCTTCCGAGAACTTTTGCCCCACGGCGCGTGCCAGCAGGTCGGTGCCGCCGCCGGGTGCGTAGCCGACGATCCAGCGGACCGGCTTCGTCGGGTAAGTCGATTGGGCGATGGCGGAGCCTGCCATCGACAGCAGCACTGCGGTGCTGCAGATCAGCGCAAAACGATGGGTCTTCATGTTCCTCCTCATTGTTGTCGGTGGGTCTACGCCAGCTCGCCGATCATGGTCCTATCACTCCCGCCTGGTGAAGCGCTGCCAGTTCGGCCTTGTCCAGGCCGCAGAGTTCGGCCAGCACCTGGTCGGTGTGTTCTCCGAGTCCCGGCGGGGGGGTGAGCGATTTCAGCGCCGAGCCCTCGTAGCGCATGGGGCTGTTGGGCAGCGCGACCGTTCCGGCCTCGGTGAGGTGCTCGGTGAGGAAGCCGCGGGCACGCAGGTGCGGGTCGGCCAGGACTTCCTTCAAGTCGCGCAGCGGCGCTGAGGGGACGTGGTGCTTCTGGCAGAGCTCGGTGATCTGTTCGCGCGTGTGACTGGCCGCCCAGGCCCCGATCTGGTCGGTCAGTTCTTCAATCTGCTCGATGCGTTCCTTGAGCTGGCGCAGCGCCTGGTTGTCGCGCAGGTCGTCGCGGCCCATCGCCTCGGTCAGGTTGACCCAATGTTCGTCGGTGGCACAGACGATCGCGACCCAGCCATCCTTGGCTTCGAAGGTGTCGAACGGCACATACGAGTCGGCGACATGCCGGTTGCCGGTGCGCTGCGGCACTTTATTGCTCGCATAGACATGGCCGGCCGATGGAAGCAGGGTGGCGAACAGGGACTCGAGCATGGATACTTCCAGCGCGCGGCCACGCCCCGTCTTCTCGCGCTCGTATAGCGCCGTTACGACGGCGCCGTAGAGGTGCGCACCCGACATGAAGTCCGCCACCGGCACCCCGGCCTTGAGCGGGCGCCCGCCCTTTTCGCCGGTGGTGCTCATCATCCCGCTCATGGCCTGGATGGTGAGGTCCAGCGCCAGCTTGTCGGCATAGGGGCCGGTGCTGCCGAAGCCCGAGGCCGAGGCATAGATCAGCCGCGGATTGATCTTCATGAAAACATCGGCACCCAGGTTCAGCCTCGGCATGACGGCGGGAGCGAAGTTCTCGACCAGGACGTCTGCCGAGCGGGCGAGCTCGAGGAGCAACTCGCGGCCGCGGTCGGTCTTGAGATTCAGCACGACGCCGCGCTTGCAGCCGTTGAGCGCGCGGAACGGGTAATCGCCGTCACGTCCGCGCTTGCGCGACATGTCGCCGTGCGGCGGCTCGATCTTGATCACCTCTGCGCCGGCCATGGCCATCAGGAAGGTGGCATACGGCCCCTGGAAGACATGACCGAGGTCGAGGACGCGCACCCCGGTCAGCGGCAATGGAATATTTTCGGATGGCTGGGCGGACTCTGCTTCCCGGCCTGCGGTAAGGGCCTTGTCTTGTGCGTTCATCAGGCGTTCCTCTAGTTGCCGGTTCGAGTGGGCAGGGCGACAACCGCCGTGCCGGGCATCACGTTCTGTTCCCGCTGGTTGCGCGCCCAGGTGGTCACGCGAACGACATGGCTGCCGTCGGCGACGATTTCCTTGGCGTCGATCCGGCCACCGAGGCGGACCACGTCCGACAGGTAGACATGAGAGCGGTACTGTCCGAAGAGGGACTTCAGGGTGCCGGCATCGCCCATCCAGTTGGTGAGCGAGTGGATCTGCCAGCTGGTGCGCTGGATGCCCACGTCGTAGGCGATCTGCGCGCCCTGCAGCCTGGCCGCGTAGTCGTTGTAATGCACCGAGTACACCGGTTCCAGGGCGTGCGTTCTCGGGTCGCGGAAGGCCCATTTCGGATGCTTGTGATAGCGCTTGAGCGCCACCGAGTGGGCCGCCACCCGCGGGATCGGTGCCGCGCCTGCGGCGATGAAGGCGATGAAGTCGGTCAGGCCCAGCGGACCCTTGGTGATGACGTCCATCTCGTCGCCCACGTTCACGTCCTCCCAGTAGCGCGGTGTCGCGCCGCGAGGCTTCTCGGCCAGGATGCCTTCCTCGATGGCGGCCAGTTGCTCCTCGGTCCAGGGGTGGGGAAGGGTGATGGGGTTGGCCTCGGTGCGCTTCTCCGCGCGCTTTTGCATCTCGGTGCGCTCGAAGCGCATCCGCGAGCAGATGAACGTGGCCGCCAGCTCGTCGTTCTGGTTGCGGTATTCCTGCCGCAGGTAGTCCTTGATGCGCCGCCCGCCGAATTTGCTCTCGGCGATGGGACCATCGAACCCGTCGAAGATCACCTTGGCGGTGACCTGGTCGCCGACGCGGATGGGCTTGTGGAAGGTCATCTTGGTCTCGCAATGGAAACCACCCAGGCCGGGCCAGCCGACCTGGACCGAACCCAGGCAGGCAAAGATGAAGCTCGGCGGGGCGACCAGGGTGCCATGCGGGCCCTTGGCTGCGTAGGCGGCGTCCGTCCACAACGGGTTGTCATCGCCGATGCCTTCGCAGAAGCGCATGATCGCCAGCCGTGTGGCGTATTCGTTGTTGACGCAGGATTCGGTGCGCAGCTCGGTGCCGATCAGGGCGCGCATGTTCGCAAGCATCTCGTCGGTGAATCTGGCCCGGGCGAGCTGGGTGTCGATGGCTACGGCGGTTTCTGTCATGACCTGCCTCGTGTTCTGTTCAAAAGTTCGCTATTATGAACTATTGATCGCAACTGCGATATACTTTATCCTGTTCCCCAGGCCCAGTCAACCGGGAACCGGGAACATAAAGGAGAAGCACGGCATGAAAACCAAGATCTGGATATTCGCCTGGGCCTGCGCGGCACTGGGGAAGAGGTCAGTCGCTGGAAGGAACTGGTCAAAAAGGCCGGCATCAAGCTGGAACAATAAAACCATCGAGGAGAACAAATGAAATTTCCATACCGCATTGCCTGCCGAATCATGCTTGCCGCCGGAGTGATCGCCTCGGCCTTGCTGCCGGCGCACGTGAGTGCGCAGGCGACCTGGCCCAGCCGTACCATCCGTATGGTCGTCCCGTTTGCCCCGCCGTCCAGCACCGACGATATCGCGCGCATGCTGGCAACCAAGTTGTCGGTCCGGCTCGGCCAGACCGTGGTCGTCGATAACAAGGGCGGCGCCGGCGGCTCCATCGGCACGGATATCGTGGCCAAATCCGCTCCCGACGGCTATACGATGCTGTTTATCTCCACCTCGGTGGTGACCGCCTCAGCGAGCGGCAAGAAGCTTCCATACGATCCGGTGAAGGATCTTGAACCCATCGGTGAGCTGGCCGGCGCACCGTTCGCGGTGGTCGTGTCCAACGACCTCAAGGCGACGACGCTGTCGGAGTTCATCTCTCTGGCACGCGCGCAGCCGACTGGCATCAGCTACGCCACGGGCGGCGTGGGCAGCATCACACACCTGGGCACCGAGCTGCTCGCCTCCGTGGCCAGGTTGCAGCTCGTGCATGTCCCGTACAAGAGCCTGACCCTGGCGTTTCCCGACATCCTGACCGGCAGAATACAGATGGCCCTGCCCGTACTCTCCGCGGCAACCCCGCAGATCCGCGCGGGAAAACTGCGCGGCCTGGCGGTCACAAGCCTGCAGCGTTCGCCGAATCTTCCCGATCTGCCCACAGCGGCCGAAGCAGGACTGCCGGGTTTCGAGCTGGTGGCGTGGTGGGGCACCCTGGGGCCGGCGCGCATGCCGGCGCCGATCGTGAAGCGGCTCAACGAGGAG
>CAXNIK010000216.1:0-6414 GCA_964202115.1 Burkholderiales bacterium | reverse complement strand
GTTGAACTTTTACGGGTTTAAATATGTGCTGCCCTCCTCCGCCGTGGGCTACACCAAGCTGGCCGCGCGCGCCGTCGGTGCCTATGCCCGCGTGCGCCGCCAGTTCAAGACACCCATAGGCCGCTTCGAGGGCGTCGAGGAAGCACTGGCGCGCATCGCCGGCAATCTCTACCTCATGGACGCGGTGCGCAAGATGACCGCGGGCGCGGTGGACCTGGGCGAGAAGCCCTCGGTGGTCTCCGCCATCGCCAAATACCATCTGACCGAGCGCGGCCGCACCGTGGTCAACGACGCCATGGACATCCTCGGCGGCAAGGGCATCTGCCTAGGCCCCAACAATTTCATGGGGCGCGCCTACCAGGAGCTGCCGGTGGCCATCACCGTCGAGGGCGCGAACATACTGACCCGCAGCCTGATCATCTTCGGCCAGGGCGCCATACGCTGCCATCCCCATGTGCTGGCGGAGATGCGCGCGGCGCAGAACAACAATCATGAAGAGGCCTCGCGCGCCTTCGATGCGGCGCTGTTCGGCCACATCCGCTTTGCCATGTCCAACAAGACGCGCGCCTGGGTGATGGGACTCACCGGCTCGGTGTTTACATCGGCCCCGGATGCGGCGGCGCTGGAAACGCGGCCCTACTACCGGCAGCTCACGCGCTACGCCTCGGCCTTCGCTTTCCTGTCGGATGTGACCATGCTGGTGCTGGGCGGCTCGCTCAAGCGCCGGGAAAAACTTTCCGCCCGACTGGGCGACATCCTGTCGCAGCTTTACCTGGCCTCCTGCGTGCTGAAGCGCTATGAGGAAGACGGGCGCCAGCGCGAGGACCTGCCCTTTGTCGAATGGACCCTGCAGGACGCGATCTATCGCATCCAGGCGGCTTTCGACGGTGTGCTGTGCAACTACCCCAGTACCTTCATCGGCCTCGCTCTGCGCCTCGTGGTCTTTCCCCTGGGCATGCGCGCCAATCCGCCTTCGGATCGCACCGGCGCGGTGATCGCGGCGGCGCTGCTCGCGCCATCAGCACAACGCGACCGCCTCACCGCCGGCATGCACATTCCAACGAGCGAGCTGGAGGCGGCGCTCTCCGCGACCATACAGGCCGAAGCGGTAGAGGCGAAAATCCGCGCCGCGCAGCGCTCGGGCAAGCTCACCGATGCAGCAACCGATGGATTGCTGGTTGCGGCCCTGTCGGCCGGGATCATCAGCACGGAAGAGTGCGCGGTGGTGGAGCGCGCCAACAGCCTGCGCGCCGAGGTCGTGCGCGTCGATCACTTCGCACCGGACCTGGGTGCATCCGAGACGGTGGCACCGGCAGTGCTGCACAGAGTGGCCGCCTGAAGACTCTTCCGGTCGATGACTATTATTATCCTTTTTAAATTGAAGTCATTTAATGAAAACCATAATGGCGGTAATTGTTATCTCGACTAGCGAGCATTAGGCAATGGAACATACCCTGCGCCAGAGCATCTACATCATCGACGGCGCGCGCACGCCCTTTCTGAAATCGCGCAACCGCCCCGGCCCCTTTGCCGCCAGCGACCTCGCCACCGCCACCGGCAAGGCGCTGCTCGCGCGCCAGAGCTTCGCCGCCGACGAGCTGGACGAAGTCATCCTGGGCTGTGCCGCGCCCTCGGTGGACGAGGTCAACATCGGCCGCGTGGCGGCGCTGCGCATGGGTTGCGGCCTGGAAGTGCCGGGCTGGACGGTGATGCGCAACTGCGCATCCGGCATGCAGTCCATCGACTCGGCCATGGCCAACATCGAATCGTCCCGCTCCGAGCTGGTTCTGGCCGGCGGCGTGGATGCGCTGTCGCGCGCGCCGCTGCTTTACGACGAGCGCATGGTGAACTGGTTTTCCGACATGGCCGCGGCGCGCTCGCTGCCGCAACGCCTGGCGCTGTTCGCGAAGCTGCCCACGTTGATGGGCTCGCTGCTCTCGCCGGTGATCGGCATCATGCGCGGCCTGACCGATCCGGTGTGCGGCCTGCTGATGGGCCAAACCGCCGAGAACCTCGCCGCGCGCTTCAACATCACGCGGCGGCAGATGGACGAGTACGCCGCGCGCAGCCACCAGCGCGTGCTGCGCGCGCAGAAAAGCGGCTGGCTGAACGAGCCGCACGACGGCCTGGCCGCGGAGATCACGCCCATCTATGACGGCAAGGGCAATCTGTACAAGGACGATGACGGCGTGCGCGAGGACTCCACCGCCGACAACCTCGCCAGGCTGCGGCCCTTCTTCGACCGCAAGTTCGGCAATGTCACCGCCGGCAATTCCTCGCAGATCACAGACGGCGGCGCCTGGCTGGTGCTGGCCGACGAAGATGCCATGCAGCGCCGCGGTCTGAAGCCCATCGGCCGCATCCTCGATGTGCACTGGGCGGGCCTGGATCCGGCCCAGATGGGCCTGGGGCCGGTGCATGCCGCCACGCCCATCCTGGTGCGGCGCGGACTGAAATTGAACGACCTGGATGCCTGGGAAATCAACGAGGCCTTCGCCGCGCAGGTGCTGGGCTGCGTCGAGGCCTGGAAGAGCGAGGACTACTGCCGGAACATGCTGGGCCTGCCCGGCGCCCTGGGCCAGCTGGACATGGAAAAACTCAACATCGACGGCGGCGCCATCGCCCTGGGCCACCCCGTGGGCGCCTCCGGCACGCGCATCGTGCTGCACCTGCTGCACGTGTTGAAGCGCACTGGCGGCCGGCACGGCATGGCGGCGATCTGCATCGGCCGCGGCCTGGGCGGGGCGATGCTGGTGGAGGCGTTGTGATAGTGAGAATGGCCCATTGCGCTTGCATCGTCATTCCCGCGAAAGCGGGAATCCAGTGACTTGGAGAAACAGCCGTGCGTCTACATGCTCTCGAACGAGAGAAATGGCACGCTCTATATCGGCGTAACAAGCAATTTGGTTCAGCGTGTATGGCAGCACAAGCAAAGTCTTGCAGACGGATTCACCAAGAAATACGGACTGAAGAAGTTGGTCTGGTTCGAAGCATCCGACAACATGGCTTCAGTCATACAACGCGAGAAGCAGATCAAGAAATGGAACAGGGAATGGAAAAAGGAACTGGTGGAGAAAACCAACCCCTACTGGAACGATTTATATGATTCCATTATTTAGCAAGGCAACGACACTGGATTCCCGCTTTCGCGGGAATGACAGTTCTGAATCCGAAACCGATCAGGTCTCGACACCGGAACAACCATAAACCTCTTCAAGCACTGGCGCATCGAGCGCGACGATGACAAGCTCATCTGGCTGGTCCTCGATCGCGCCGGCAGTTCCACCAATACGCTCTCCAGTGAAGTGCTGGCCGAGCTCGATGCCATCCTCGACGAGATCGCCGCGGAGGTGCCGCGCGCGCTCATCATCCGCTCGGGCAAGGACTCCGGTTTCATCGCCGGGGCGGACATCGAGGAATTCACCGCGGTCAAGACGCGCGATGATGCCTTCGCGTTAATCAAGCGAGGCTGGGAACCCTTCAACAAGCTGGAGGGCCTGCCCTTTCCAACGGTGGCGCTGATAGACGGCTTCTGCATGGGCGGCGGACTTGAGCTGGCGCTGGCCTGCCGCTACCGAGTGGCCGTGGACCAGCCGGGCACGCGCATGTCGCTGCCGGAGGTGATGCTGGGCATCTGGCCGCTGATGGGCGGTGTAATGCGCCTGACGCGCTACGTATCGCCGCCGCAGGCCCTGGACATGATGCTCACCGGCCGGGCCATCGACGCGCGCCGGGCAAAGCGCATGGGCCTGGTGGACGAGGCCGTGCCGCCTCGCGTCAAGCTGAACACCGCGCGCATGATTGCCCTCAACCCGCCCGCCCCGCGCTCAGCGCGTCTTCCCTTGCCGGCGCGAATCATGAACCTGCCCGCGATCCGGCCGCTGATCGCCGGCCAAGCCGAGAAACAGGTGGCCAAGCGCGCCCGGCGCGAGCACTATCCCGCGCCCTACGCCATCCTGCGCGCCTGGTCGAAATACGACGGCAATCCCTACTCCATTCCTGACAGCGATCCGGCCTCCATCGCCCGGTTGCTGCAGCACCCGACGGCGGGCAATCTGATACGCGTGTTCTTCCTGCAGGAGCGCATGAAGGCCCTGGGCAAGGCCTCGGACTTCAAGGCCAAGCACGTGCACGTCATCGGCGCCGGCGTCATGGGCGGAGACATCGCCGCCTGGTGCGCCTCGCGCGGCCTGAAGGTGACGCTGCAGGACCAGAACGCCGAACGCATCGTGCCGGCCATGAAGCGTGCCGCCGAGATGTTCACGCGCCGGCTCCGGGACAAGATGCCCATCCGCGATGCCATGGACCGGCTCATCCCCGACACCCAGGGCGACGGCGCGCATCACGCCGATGTCATCATCGAGGCCATCTTCGAGAACCTGGAAGCCAAGCGCAAACTCTTCGCCCACCTGGAGGATGTCGCCCAGCCGCATGCGCTGCTGGCCAGCAATACCTCCAGCCTGAAACTCTCCGACATCGGCGCGCACTTCGCCCATCCGGGACGACTGGTGGGCATACACTTCTTCAACCCGGTGGCGCAGATGCAACTGGTGGAAGTGGTGTCGGGCGCGCACACCGATCCTGACATCGCCGCGCAGGCCGCGGCCTTCGTGCGCCAGATCGACAAGCTGCCGCTGCACGTCAAGGACTCGCCCGGATTCCTGGTGAACCGCGTGCTCGGCCCCTACATGCAGCAGGCCTTCCGCATGGCCGATGAAGGCATCGCCCCCGAGACCCTGGACCGCGCCATGGAGGAGTTCGGCATGCCCATGGGCCCCATGGAGCTGGCCGACGTGGTGGGCCTGGATATCTGCATGGCGGTGGGACACGAACTCGCCCCCGGTGTCGAGCCGCCGCGCAAGTTGAAGGCCCTGTTCGATGCCAAGCAACTGGGCAAGAAAACCGGCCAGGGCTTTTACGCCTGGAAGGATGGCAAGGCGCAAAAGGGCCAGGCCGGCCAAGTAACCGCCGAGTTGACTGAGCGATTGATCGCACCCTACCTCGCCGAAGCGCGCAAGGTGGTGGACGAAGGCATCGTCGCCGACGCCGATCTGGCCGATGCCGGTCTCATCTTCGGCACGGGTTTCGCACCGTTTCGCGGCGGACCGCTGCACTATCTGGAGACCATCAGCAAATGAACACCACCGCCAACGCAAAGAGCACCCAATTTGATATGTCCGACCATCTCTATCGCCAGGTGGAAGGTGTGAAACTGCTGGGCACGCTATACCGCCCCAAGAGCAAGGAAATCTGCCCGCTGGTAATGGAGGTGCACGGCGGCGCCTGGACCGCCAATGACCGGCACACCAACGCCATGATCCATCGCTACCTGGCCGCGCGCGGCGTCGCCGTGTTCTCCATCGATTTCCGCATGCCGCCCGCTCATCCCTATCCCGCCGCGCTGCTGGACATCAATTACGCCACGCGCTGGGTGAAGGAAAACGCCGCGCGCTTCGGCAGCCGGCGCGAGCTGGTCGGCGGCGTGGCCACCTCCAGCGGCGGCCATCTGCTCATGCTGGGCCTGATGCGCACGCTGAGCGGGCGCTACCAGCCCGAGGCCGACGACCTGCAAGAGCAGGACGCGAGCCTGCCCTATGCCGTGGCCTGCTGGCCGGTGCTGGACCCGCTGGCGCGCTACCGCTGGGCCAACGAGCGCAACAACGAGCGTCTCATCTCCGCCCATCACGCCTTCTGGCGAGACGAGGCGCAGATGACCGACGCCAACCCCTTGCGCATGCTGCAGCGTGGCGAGGAGGCCTGGCTTGCGAACGTGCTGCTGCTGCAGGGCACGGCCGACGCCAATTTCAACTATCGCAACACCGTGGATTTTGCCGAAGCCTATCGCAAGGCCGGCGGCCAGGTGCAACTGGAGCTGTACGAAGGTGCGCCGCATGCCTTCATCAAGGAAGACCTGCCGCCGGAACCGGCCACCGCGGCGCTGGCGGAGATGCACCGCTTCATCCTGGCACGCAGCGCCGAAATCACTGCGAAATGATGATCACATTCAACTTATTTATCCACGAATGACAAGGCTTGATCGTTGAAAATGATTATTTTCCAGCCATGCCGGTCTGCCGCCGGCGGCGCCCGCGATCAGGGCACGTCGTTCACATCCCCCGCCGGCCCCTGGTGGTGCGGATGCAGTTCATGCGCGGGCTTCACCGGCGCACCGCCCACCGGCAGGACGCGCGACAGGAAATCGATCACCGACTTCTGGAAGATATCGTTGCGATCGCCTGCCACCATGTGCCCGGCACCGCTGACGTTGACGAACTCCGCCTGCGGACACAGCGCGAGAAACTCCTTCGCGCCCTGCTCGCTCAGCAGGTCCGACAGCCCGCCGCGCACCAGCAGCGCGGGCAGCCCCAGGGCACGGGCGCAATCCTCCAGCCGGCCACGGCGCTTGGCGAAGTC
>CAXNIK010000215.1:0-6415 GCA_964202115.1 Burkholderiales bacterium | reverse complement strand
CGCCTCCGGGCGAGAGCGGCATCACCAATGACACCGGCCTGGACGGATAGTTTGCCGCCGAGCCCTGGGCTGCAGAGCCAACCGGAAGGCAAAACATGAAGGCGGCGATGCAGGCCGCCGCAATAGGGGAACGCATACTTGCAGCCTTTCTGGCCGTGCCGGCCCGAATGAGTCGATGCGACATTGGAGGACGGTCAGACCCGAACGCCGTGGCGGTCGATGACCGCCTGATCCAGCTCGATGCAAAATCCCGGTCCGCGGACGGCCAGCTTTCCCGCGCCATCCGGATCGGGAAGGGGAAGCATCGCCGGATTGGTCCAGTCCAGCATTTCAATCGGCATGCTGTCCGGCAGGCAGGCAAGGAGATGGATGGAATAGTTGGAGAAACGGTGCGCGCCCACCTTGGCACCAAGCCCGTGGAACAGCCGCGCCGCCTCGAGGAACCGAACCGGGCCTCCCACGTACTGCACATCGATGATGATGTTCCTTATTCTGGCGACGTTGAAGAGCTTGATGAGCTCGTCCATGCTCCTGCACTTCTCGCCTGCACCAATGGCGTTCAGCGGGTTGTCGTGCAACTGGTCAATGATCGAGTAATCCACCGGATCCTCGATCCACAGCAGTTCCGACTTGGTCTTGCGAATGAACTCGTTGGTGAGCTCAACGCTCCAGGACGACCCGACCTCCAGCGCAATGGTCCTGGGCTCGGAGTAGACCTTGGCCACGGCGGCGATGCGCTCGAAGGTCTGCGGCAGGGACGGCCCCACACGCATCTTCACCAGGCGGTAGTTGGCCCTGCGCTGCGCCTGTGCCTCTGCGGTGAGTTGCTCGCCGGATTGATCCATCCAGAAGGTGCTGGCATAGCAGTCAATCACCTCCCGGCCCGGCTGCCTTCCCCAAAGGTCCGCGCAGGCGATGCCTTGTTGCTGGGCAGCCAGGTCCCAGGCAGCCAGGCTGAGCGCGTTGGCCGCCCCCTTGCTTTGGGGCGTTCCGGCCCCGAACGCCTGCTCCTCGATCCGCTCGATATTGAGAAGCGCCGCCAGGCCGCCGCCGGAGGCCCTCGCGGCCAGGTCGCGGGCGATGACCAGCGTTGCGTCAAGATCGGCCTCGTCGCGAAAGGACGAATAGCCGATGCCGCAGTGGCCTTGCGCATCCCGGGCGTACGCCAGCAACGCATAGGTGGTGTTGCGTGTGGCCTTGGCCGACACATGTGGGGCGGCCAGAGGCATTTTCAGCCGGCAAAGATCTACCTTCACGCTACTGCTGTCCATTAACCCTATTCCCCTTAAAGCTCGGTGGCACAAGCGCAAGGACCGGAAACATCTCCCGGATCTTGTGCCTGCTGTTCAATGCCCAGGCCAGGTACCGCTGGCACTCGAAAAAATCAGCCTAGTGCCAGTTGTAGAGATCCAGGACATTGTCGCGCAGGATTTTCTTCCGATGATCTGCGGAAAGACCGGCCATCTGACGCTCGATTTCCGTGCCGGAGTCAGGGTAACTGCTGTCCCCGTGGGGATAGTCGCTTGCCCACATGATGTTATTGAGCCCCCCCCAGAGGTCATAGGTCTTGATTCCGGCCATGTCCCGGGTGAAGGTATGGAAGACGTGTTCACGGAATACCTGCGTCGGGGTTCGGCCGGACTTGAATTTCTTGTCATTCAGGATGCTGTACCGGCTGTAGACCTGATCCGCGCGCTGCAGGTAATTGGCGATCCAGCCGATGTCATTCTCGACCGAAACGATCTTCAGCTTGGGAAAGCGCTCGAAAACATCATTGAACATCAGGCTGGAAATGAAATACTGCACGTCGACCACAGCCGACGGATACATCTCGAAGCGGCTCTTGCCCAGGATCGATTTTCCCTGGGTGAAGTTGTGCAGGCTCAGCGGGATCTGCATGTCCTGCGCGGCGGCCCACAACGGGTCAAACTCGGGACTGGCGTAGGTCAGGCCGGCAGGCGTGAGACCCAATGCCGCACCGCCAAAGCCCATTTTCTTCAGTTCGCCCAGGTCCTTGACGGCCTGCTCTATGTTTTCGGTGGCGAGCACCGCGATTCCAAGGTAGCGCTTGGGGTCCGACTTGCAGAAATCGGCCATCCAGCGGTTGTACGCATTGAACAGCTCAGCCCTGTACTCGCCATCGTCGAGCGCATAGAACTTCATGCAGATCGTCGAGTAAATCACTTCCGCGTCGATCTTGTCGCGCTCGATATCCTTTACCCGTATCACCGGATCCCACCCGCCCTTGAGGCGGGGCGCATCCCAGCGACGGTAGGTTTTGGTTATCTCCGATGGAACACCTGCGGTGGAAAGTGTTCTGACAGGAAGCGCCACCAGGCCGTCGATCCAGTAAAGATCGTCGTCCTTGGCATGCTCCAGCCTTGGCGCCCGGTCACGCATCTTCGGCGTGATGTATTCGCGCCACATTTCCGGCGGTTCGATTACGTGGGAATCGGAAGAAACGATCTTTCTCTCATTCATGACCAAAACTCCTTTTGGTAAACAGACCAGACAACTTGTTTTCCGTTGTAGTCTCAGGCAGACCGACGCTGCGAAGCGCATGCCGCAGGGCTTCTGGGATCGTGGGATTTTCCCTCATCGATTCTTCCTTTTGTCTTGCGCCGGCCGGTCAGCCATCCACAGCCTTGATATTGTTGTCCTTCACGATCTTGCGCCAGCGTCCGATCTCTGTGGCCACGTGCTGGCGGAACTGCTCGGAGGTGCTTCCCACCACGAGCGAGCCGTCCGTCCCGCTGAATTTCTGAATCACATCGGGCATCTTTGCGATCTTGCCGAATTCCGAGGACAGCGTGGCAACGATGCTCCTGGGCACAGCCCCTCCGGTGAACATCCCCTCCCAGGAGGAATAGTCAAATTCGGGTATGCCCTGCTCGGCGACGGTTTTCATGCCGGGAAGCTGGGAAGAGCGTTCCTTGCTGAGGATGATTATAGCGCGCAGCTTTCCGGATTTGATATGGGGCAGCCCGTTGAAGATGCTCGAAGGCGATACGTGGATGCGCCCCGCCATCTGGTCTGCGAAAAGCGCGGAAGTCCCCTTGTAGTGCGCGAAGGTGACCTGCGTGTTGGTCAGGCTATGCAGCCAGGCACCCACCAGATGGTAGCTGCCTCCCGCTCCGGTAGTGCCAAAGTTGAGCTTGTCCGGATTGGCCTTGGCGTAGGCGATGTATTCCTCGAAATTATTGACGGGAAGGGACGGGTGCACCATGAGCATGGCAGGCTTTATGAGCGTAAGCGAAATGGGCGCAATATCCTTGATGGGGTCATAGGGCAGATCAGGATGCGTGGCGGCGCTGATGGTGAAGCTGGCTGAAGAGATGAGCAGGGTGTGCCCGTCGGCAGGGGCCTTGGCCACAAAGTTCGTCGCAATCACCGACCCGCCGCCCGGCTTGTAGTCAACGACGAAAGGCTTGCCCAGGGACTCGGTCAGCTTTTGCGAGTAGATCCTCGCCCCGATCTCGGTTGCCCCACCGGGAAACGGATTGATGATGACCACGGGCCGGGATGGATAGGCTTGGGCGCAGGCCGATGCAGCACCCAGCAATGCTGTGGCCGCGAACGCCGCCCTCGCCAGATGCTGGCGCAACGGCCCCACAGCGAACAAGGCCTTGGCCGATGTCCGGAATCGGTTCTTCATGATTGTCCTCCTCCAGGATTGTCCGTGGCGTAGCTGTTCGGCCGCCCGGTCTTTTTTTCAGCGTATCACCATGCCTGTACACTGCGCGGGGGCATTCAATCACTTGTGCCACTATGTGAAACACTTGAGTCCTCTGACGGGAATTGTCCTTCAGTTGCTCGCAAGCTCCCGGATTGTTCGCATCCCACGACGATCAGACGGCAGTGCTCCGGCGCACGTTGATCGTGCCACAATACGAAAAAGGGCACGCAGTCCCAACTGCCAGGCAGCCAACGGATAATTGAAGCTGGATATCTCATGACAATACACCTGTGCATTACGGGAAGGGCCATGTTTGCGGCTGCCTTGTTGATCGGAGCCTCGCACGCCTGGGCACAGAATTTCCCCACCCGGCCGGTCACCGTCATCAGCCCCCTGGCCCCCGGCGGCCCTGTCGACACCGAAGGACGCGTGTACACAACCAAGCTCACCGAGCTCACCGGTCAGCCCTTCGTCATGGACTACAAGACCGGCGCCGGCGGCATCCTGGGCATCAGCCATGTGGCCAAGGCCGTGCCCGACGGCTACACCATCCTCATCGGCAGCACCAGCCTGACCATGATTCCAGCACTCAATCGCAAGCCCGGCTTCGATGCCGTCAATGACTTCGCCCCCATTTCGCTGATGACCAAGAAGCCCTCGTCGGTGCTGGTCCATCCCTCGCTGCCAATCAAGTCTTTTGCAGAGCTGGTCGCCCATGCCAAGGCGCATCCGGGCGAGCTCAATTTCGGCACCACCGGCTCTGGCGGGACCACCCACCTCGCCGGCGCCTTCATGGCCAATGTGGCCGGCATCAAGCTCACCTTCGTGCACTACAAGGGCACCGGCCCCATGACCGTGGACCTGCTCGCCGGCCGCGTGCACGTAGCCATGACCACGCTGATCTCGGGCATGCAGTACGTGAAATCCGGCAAGCTACGCGTCGTGGGCGTGACCACGCTCACACGCCAGGCGCGCCTGCCCGACGTGCCCACGCTGACCGAGAGCGGCGCGCCCGGTTACGAGTACGTGGGCTGGACCGGCTTTCTCGCACCGGCGAAGACGCCGCCCGCCATCATCGACAAGCTGAACTCGGACATGGTGAAGACCGCCAGGGCCGAGGATGTGATGAAGAAGCTGGGCGATGGCGACATCGAGTTCTTCGGCAGCACGCCGGACTATCTGCGCAAACACATCGCCGCGGAAATCACCCGCTGGAGCAAGGTGGTGGACGAGTCTGGCATCAAGGCCGAGCAGTAGGGGCGGCGCACTTTTCACCACACTCCGGGAGCACTTCATGAAGACCGTGGACTTCTATTTCGATTTCGGCAGCCCCAATGCCTACCTCTCCCACAAGCTCATCCCGTCCATTGCCCAGCGCACCGGCGCCAGCTTCAACTACGTCCCGGTGCTTCTGGGAGGCGTGTTCAAGCTCACCAACAACACCCCGCCCATGCAGCAGTTCAAGGACGTGAAGAAC
Source organism: Burkholderiales bacterium (assembly GCA_964202115.1). GTDB lineage: Bacteria > Pseudomonadota > Gammaproteobacteria > Burkholderiales > SG8-39 > CAIYPG01. Next base: position 1,262 of record CAXNIK010000215.1, on the reverse strand, counting down.
AAGCGCGAATACCTGCAAAGGGAGATGCAGCGCTTCGTGCAGAAACATGCCGTCCCGTTCCAGCGCAATCCGCATTTCCCGGTGAACACCGTGACCGTGATGCGCGGCGCCATGGTGGCGCAGCAGGAAGGTTTCCTCCCGCGCTACGTCGATGCGGTGTATCCGCACATGTGGGAAACGCCCAAGAAACTGGACGACGCCGAAGTCATACGGACGATCCTGACCGAAGCCGGCCTGGACGCGGAGCACATCCTCGCGCGCGCGCAGGAGCAGGAGGTCAAGGACGCGCTGGCCAGCAGCACTCAGGCGGCAGTGACACGCGGCATATTCGGCTGCCCGAGTTTCTTCGTCGGGGAGGAGATGTTCTTCGGCAAGGACCGGCTCGCCCAGGTGGAAGAGGAAATCCTGCGGGCCTGATGAGGCCCGGGTGCCCGGCCTGGCCCGCCTGAACCCGGCGGCCGGACGGAAAATCAGTGCTGACCGGTTCCGGCTTCTTCGGAACGGTGTGCAATGCCCGCGTCACCCTCGTCGCTCTCGTTTCCGGCCAGCGCAAGCGCAAGCGCGCTGTAGTAAGGCGGCAGGTGCGAGCGCAGCCGCTCAGCCGCGGCCAGGGCTGCGGCAGGGTCTATCATCAATTGAAATGGCGAGGATTTCTTGTCCAAGATAATTCCATGTATTCAGGGACATTATATTGGCTGCCGCACGCAGGCGCACAGAGAACCCAGCCCGCTGGCACATGCCCCGGGATCATCATCACTTCGCGGTCAGGTCGAAATCCTGACTCAAGCCCCTTCTGGACAGCCTCAGCTTTGCTGCGCCGCAGCTATTCGCCTTGCTTATCGTCCAGTTCCCGCCGGCACCCCAATAAAAAAGCCGACCGGCCTAAATCAGGCAACGGTCGGCCAGGTATCTGGGGTGTTGAGTTACAGCGCCTTGATGTTGGTCGCTTGTTTGCCCTTGGGTCCTTGGGCTTCGTCGTAGGAAACCTTCTGCCCTTCCTTGAGGCTCTTGAAACCGCCTCCCTGGATGGCGGAGAAGTGAGCAAACAGGTCATCGCCACCGCCATCCGGTGTAATGAACCCAAATCCCTTTGCATCGTTAAACCATTTCACGGTACCAGTAGCCATTTACCAATCCAATTCAGTGTGTAATGTGAGGACGACATATCCTCAGCGCGGTAACTCTACACGTTGACCGCCGTCAGCGCTACAGAAATTACTGGGGGGGGAAATTACTGGGGGGGAAATTACTGGGGGGCGATA
>CAXNIK010000214.1:0-6424 GCA_964202115.1 Burkholderiales bacterium | reverse complement strand
GAGAGCGCCGGTGACGCCGAGAATGACACTGGTGCGGTCGCGGTCGAACTGGCGGCCCGGGCCGCTGCCGGCGGCGTAACCGGCGTCTGTCAGCGCCCGTTGCGCCGCGATAAGACTCAGCAGTTGCGTCGTGTCGGTGGCCTCGATGTCCTTCGGCGCCATGCCGAACTCCATCGGATTGAAATTAACCGGGGCAAGAAAACCGCCCCGTTGCGCGTAGGTGTGGTCGGGCGTTTTCGGGTCCGCATCAAAATAGTCGGCGGCGTTCCAGTGGGAGCCCACCGGAATCGGCGTAATGGCGTCCACGCCATTCTTGATATTCGCCCAATAGGTCTGCAGGTCGTCCGCTTTGGGAAACAGACAACTCATGCCGACGATGGCCAGGGGACAAGAAGACTCTTTGCTCATGGCTCGCTGATTATGAATTCAAAATTCGGGGTCCAACACTTCATGCAATGCCTGCGGTTCCAGAGGCCGTCCTTCCGACACGCCCCCCGCGGCAATGCCCGCAGGCAATTGTATCCCTTGTGCGCGTAATACCTGCAGCCGCAACTGCAGCGCCGCCCCGTAAAGGAGATTCTGGCCGACCACCACCGCGCGCCGGCGTTCCGGCTTCTCCAGGAAGCTACCGCGCGTCCATTCGTTGAAGGCCCCCATTGCCGGTCCGCACCAGACCTGGTAATCCATCACCCGCGAGGCTTCTCCGGCGTTGGCCCAGCGGGAACTCAATCCCAGGTAGCTGCGAAAAACCAGCGCCATCCGGTGCTTGGGGTCGCGTTCGGCGCGCTCGACCTGCCCCGGGTCGCGCTTCATGAAAAAATCCCGGGTGCTGCCCCAGGCTTCCGCGATTGTGGCACGTAAAAGCTGTTGTTCGACGAACATCCGGTCCGCTTCCGGCAGATTTTCCAGGCCCGCATGCAAGCGGTAGATTTCATACAGTCGGGTCGCACGCATCGGGAACATGGTGCCACGCTTGAGCACCTGCACGCGCACCCCCATCTCGAACATGTCCGCCGCCGGCGCCATGGCGACGTCCGCCTGCCCGGCTTGCGCCAGCATCGAGCGCACGGCGTCACTGCTTCCCGACTCGGTGCAGGCCTGGTTCACCGACCCGGTCAGGACATAAGCCGCCCCCATCGAAAAGGCCGCCGCGAGGGCCGCCGGAGTGGACAATCCGCCCGCCGCTCCGACGCGCAGGGGCTGCGCATAGCCATATTTGGCCTGCATCCGTTCGCGCAATGCGAGCATCGTGGGCAGTAAGGTGACCAGCGGGCGATTGTCGGTGTGCCCGCCGGAATCGGCTTCTGCCGTCAGGTCCTGGGCCATCGGCACTGCCTCCGCCAGCGCCGCCTGTTCCGGGGTGATTTCGCCGCTGCGCACCAGTTCGGCCAGAAACTCGGCGGGTGGCGGGGAAAAAAACGGTGTGGCGACTTCGACACGCGAAACTTTGGCGATAATGCGGTTTGGCACGACCACCCGCCCTTTCGCATCGCGCCCGATACCGCTCACCCTGTAGCGGACCAGCGGCAAGGTGAGCCGCAAGTAGGCCGAGGCTTCCACCAGCCGGATGCCGCGCCGCAGATAAAGCTCGACAACACCCGCTTCGAGTTCCGGATCGTTGGGACTGTGGATCAGATTGAACCCATAGGGCACATCCGGCAGCGAGCGGGCGAGCTGGCCTATGGCCGCCTCGACGCGTTCCAGGCTGAGCCCGGCGGCGCCGAAAAATCCGAGCATCCCCGCCCGGCCCATTGCCTCGACCAGTTGCGTCGAAGCGATGCCATTGGCCATTGCGCCGGCAACATACGCATAGCGCAGACGATGATCGGCGCAGAAGGTGCCGTCCCCCAGGTTCTCGGCACGCAAGGCCGGCGCATAAGCGACTACCGGATAGCCATCCGCTGGTGCGGATTGGGGGCCGAATTCAAGGGTGCCACCGCGGCCACCCGCCAAAGCGCCGTTATTCCGCACCAGAATCAGCGGCTGGTGCAAGGTGGCGATGGCGCGACTGAGTCCCGGCTCGCCGGTGATGGGCGCGGAACCGTGCGGGCGCCACCAGGCCGCGCTGCGAGATTCGGCAAACGACTGGAAATTCAATTCTGCACTTTTCGAAAAGGATGAATGATAAATGACAGGAAAAGACCTGCCGGTCAGTTTCGGCGTCTTTTCGCACGCCCAGCCGACGGCGGCGGTCCAGCGTCGCTTGCGCGCCACCGGGCACCACGCCCGGAACATAAGCATATTGCGCCAGCCCCTGGCCGATTGTAATGATTGTAATGCCGGTCAGACCGAAAGGATGTGAATCCTGAGAGGCGCAGGGTGAGTTCGCAGTCCGGGCACGCAAAGAAGTGAACCGTGATTGTCAGCCGCGGTGGTGCAGTCCAGGGTTCTTTCAGCCTTTGGTGACAATTCGAAAGCGCTTCCCCATGGAGCAGGAACCGGCCCTTCAATAAATCCGTGCTACTGCAACCGGCATTATTACCTGCCCGCCCTGGCTACCCAGGCCGGCCAAAGCGACCAGGGCGGCCGAATCAGCCGGCTGCCGGTGTCGCTGCGCATCGTGCTCGAATCACTGCTGAGGAATTGCGACGGGAAACACGTGACGCAGGAGCATGTGCTCGATCTGGCGCGCTGATCGCCCGCTCCTTCCAGCGCATCCACCGCTCCAACCTGGTGGGCATGGGTGTGCTGCCCTGCCAGTTGCCCGAGGGTTTGCCGACGGCCTCGCTGAGGCTGGCGGAGGCATCCTGCAATACGTGCTGGACGAGTTGAAGAGGAAAGACAGCAATCCGGGATGTTGATTACATTTGCAATGCAAGAACAATACGGACAATTCATGTGCTACAGAACCGGACAAGTCCAAAAAAAACCCGCAACCCCCAGCTCACGGCACAGGTTCAGCGCACGGCGCTGACCAGATACACGATGGCCAGCACCGTTATCACCACCCCGGCCAGCATGCGTGGCGTCAGCGGCTCTTCGCGCAGCACCGCGGCGCTCACCAGCACCGTGACCAGCGGGAAGGCCGCAATGATGGGCGAGACCAGCGCTACCGGCGCGATATTCAGCGCCGCATACATCAGCAGCACCGCTCCGCCGTTGAGCACGCCGGTGAAGGCGAACCAGGCGAAGCCGCGCAGCGTCGGCTTCTGTTTCGTGGAGCGGTCCGCCTGGTTGATGCCGATCACCGTGGCGGTGGATACCGTGTAGGCGATCAGGCTGGCGGCGAAGGGATTGGGCCAGAGCAGCAGCCCCGCCTTGGCCACGGCCTGGGCGAAACCGCGAATCACCGCGCCCGATACCGGCCAGAGCAGCGCCCAGCCCGACAGCCCGGCGCGACGCTCGCCCTGCTTCCAGGAAATGAGCGCCACACCCGCACCTATGCCCACCGCCGCCACCGCCGCCTCGGCCGGCACGCGCTCGCCCAGGAACAGCGCTGCGGCCAGCATGGCAAACAGCGGCGCCGTCCCGGACACCGAGCCGGTGACGGTGGGACCCAGAACCTCATTGGAGCGAAACGTGATGATGGTCACCAGCGCCGGAAAGAACAGCCCCACCCCGGCGAACCACAGCGCCGCCCTGAGCGTGTAGCCATCGATGTCGAAGGTGAACGGCGCGGTCAGCACCAGCAGCACCGTCGCAGTCGGAACGCTGATCGCCGCGCCGGCGCGGGCATCCAGCGTGCGCAGGCCGATTCGGCTGGTGATGAGCGCAAGACCGAAGCAGAGGGAGCTGGAGATGGCCAGAGTCAGGGGGAGGGACAGAATGACGGTATCCAGCCTAAGGACATCAATATTATCGATTTAAATACTGAATACGCTTCATATGGACATCAAGAGGCTGATTGTTATCTACGTTCTCCATCCATTCAGCCCTTCTTGTTCTTCAACGTCGCCGTCACCTTGGCCATGGAGGGCAGCTCCGGCGCGTCCTTGAACTCGGCCAGGCGGCGGTAGATCTCGGCGGCGCCGTGGTGGAAGTCACCGGGCAGGCCGACAGTTTCGAAGCTCTTGGCGATCTCTTCCATCTCGGCGATCCAGCGCCAGGCCTTGCGCGAGGCGGCCATGACCGCTTCGGAATCCTTGACCACCGACGGCCGGGAGATTTTCCATTCGCCGAGCAGCGCGTCTTCCACGCCCTCGGCCTGAGCCAGAGTGCGGATGTCGGCGAGGAGCGCAGTGGAGCCTTTGGTCCAGCCGGCATAGCAGACCTTCAGCGCCGAGGCCGCGCCCAACGGTCCATCCAGAACCACGGTGGAGAGATGGCTGCCCGCGAACAGGGCGGCGATGTCCTTCGCGCCGGTCCCCGAGAGATACAGGCGCGTGCTGTTCTTGCCATCGGGCGGAGAGCCGACGATGCCGCCGTCCACCCAGCTCGCGCCGGCGGCGCTGACGATCTTGCCCACTTCGCGCACGGTCGCCGGGGCGATGGCATTGGCATCGACGTACACGCCCTTGAAGCCCAGGGCCGCGACCTCCTTCGCCACATCCAGCGCCGCATGCGGCGGGCACACCGACAGCACGATCTCGGACTGTTTCACCGCCTCGCCCGTGCTCGCAGCCTCGATCAGGCCCGCGGCCTTGGCGCGCTCGCGCGTGGCATTGCTGCGCCCGGCAGACACCCAGAACACGCGATTGCCCTTGGAGGCCAGGCAGGCGGCGACGGCCGAACCCATTTCTCCGGGATTCAGCACTGTGATGGTTTTGGCCATGGTGATCTCCTTGAAGTTGGTTCCGTTTGCAAACCTTCAAGCGAATAGTAGCGCCCCTGCGGCAAGGCCGGGATGACGAAGCATGAGATACTCGAGGCCTGCAACATCCGGCCGGCAATGCAACAGCCGACCACCCCGGAAGTGCCTTACAAGAACAAGCAGGCCTGAATCCCGATGTCGGTCCATTTCCCGTTTGCGCTGTCGCTGTTCGCCGTGATCATGGTGCGCGGCGGCCGGGTGTTGCTGGCCCTGTACGCGCTGCAACTGGATGCTCAGCCCTTTACCGTGGGCGTGCTGGCCGCGACCTTCTCCTTCCTGCCCATGTTGCTTGCCTACCAGGTGGGCCGGCTGTCGGACCGCTTCGGCGCGCGCTGGCCGCTGTTGCTCGGCCTGGGCGGCGGCGGCCTGGGCATCATCGTGCCGTTTTTTTTCCACAACATTCCCGCGTTGTTCATCGCCGCCATCCTGAACGGCCTGGCCTTTGCCTTGTACAACGTGTCCCTGCATGTGGTGATCGGCCAGTTGAGCAAACCGCAGGAGCGCACCAAAAATTTCAACAACTTCACACTGGTGGTGTCCGTCGGCAATCTCATTGCGCCGCTGATCGTCGGTTTCTCCATCGATTTTTACGGCCACGCGAACACCTGCCTCTATCTCGCCTGCGTCGCCCTGGCGCCGGTGGCCATGCTCCTCCTGCGCGGCAATGCCCTGCCCGGTGCCACGGCCACGGAATCCCGCGCCACAGGCAACCTGCTCAGCACCCTGCGCGAACCTCAGGTCATGCGCGTGATGGTGATCAACAGCCTGCTGCAGACCGGCTTCGAGCTGTTCCTGTTCTACATGCCGGTGTATGCCCACAACGTCGGCCTGTCCGCCTCGGCCATCGGCATCATCATGTCGGTCTACTCCATCGGCGGCTTCATGGTGCGCCTGGTGCTGGAGCGGCTGCTCAAGCGCTATTCCATGGAAACGGTGCTGGCCACGGCCTTCTTTGTCGGCGCCGCCGCCTTCGCCCTGCTGCCCTTTTTCACCACCGCCTGGATGCTGGGCATCCTGGCGTTTGGCTTCGGCTTCGGCATGAGCGTGGGCCAGCCCATCACGCTGTCGCTGTCCTACAGCAACGCCAAGGACGGCCGCTCGGGCGAATTGATGGGCCTGCGCCAGGCTGTCAATCACGCCACGCGCATCGTCGTGCCGGTGATCTTCGGCGGGCTGGCCGGCTTTGGCGCCCTGGCGGTGTTCTGGGCGAGCGCGGCCATGCTGGTGTCCGGCGGCTTCATCGCACGCCGCGGCAACATGGGCGAGCTGGACAAGTGATGTCCATCAACTTTCCGCTCTTCCTGTCCCTGTTCACCATCACCGCCATCCGCGGCGGGCGGCTGCTGCTGCCGCTGTATGCGCTCAAGCTGAACGCCGATCCCTTCACCGTGGGCCTGATCGCGGCCACCTTCTCGGCCCTGCCCATGATGCTGTCGGTGTCCGCGGGCCAGGCATCGGACCGCCTGGGCACGCGCTGGCCGCTGCTCTTCGGCATCGCCGGCAGCACCCTGGGAATACTCGTGCCCTTCGTCTGGGGCACCATGCCGGCCCTGTTCATCGCCGCGGTGATGAACGGTTTTGCCTTCACCTTCTACAACGTGTCGCTGCAGAACGCCATCGGCCTGCTCAGCACCGAGAAGACGCGGGTGAAGAATTACGCCAGCTTCAGCCTGA
>CAXNIK010000213.1:0-6433 GCA_964202115.1 Burkholderiales bacterium | reverse complement strand
GCTGACACCAAATTGACCCAGGGTGCCGGAATTCGTTGACCCCCTTGTATGCTTTGTAAACTACTGCCTGCTGTAGGCTTTCAGCAGTTGATGACGGGGCAGTCAAAATCAGCGGGTTGGGTCAAATCAGCATCAGCGCCAACAGCCTGGGTCTTCGTGGGGTATGCGAAACCTGGCTCGACACTCTGGCTACTTCAGGACCAAGGAATCGGTGGAACTTGCTACCCTGCAATGGGTGCACTGGTTCAACCACATCAGATTGTGACCTGAGCGTGGCCAGACGGTGGTCCAGGATCGTATCCACTTCAATGACAATACTGAACGTTCAATAAAGGAGAACAGCATGCAGTCGTTCGCCATGTCCGCAGCATTTCTTGTTCTGAGTACCGCCGTTGCGCCAGTGATGGCGCAGGGAGCCCTAGACTATCCGAACAAGCCCATTCGCTTGATCCTGGCGGGTTCGACCGGCGGCAGCACCGATGTCATCAACCGGCTGGTCACTTCCAAGCTCACGGAGCGCTGGGGCCAGCCTTTCCTGATCGAAAACATCACTGGAGCAAGCGGCGCCATTGCCTCAGGAATGACCGCCAAGGCGCTGCCCAACGGCTACACGCTGTATGGTGTGGCCTCCAGCACCGTGGTGTCGGCGGCCGTGGGCCAGATCACCAGCGTCAACTATCGCACCGCCTATGCGCCCATCACCAACATGGTGTCTCAGCCCTACGTGATGGTGATCAATGCCGGCCTGCCTGTGAACTCGGTGAAGGAACTCATCGCGCTGGCGAAGAAAGAGCCGGGAAAGCTCAACTTTGCCTCGCTGGGCGTGGGGGCCACCACGCATCTGGGCATGGAGCTGTTCAATATGCTGGCGGGGACCGATATCGTCCACATTCCGTTCAAAGGCACAAACCAGGCGGGACTGGCCATTGTCGCGGGCGAGGTGAACGTGCTGCTGGGCGGCGCCCTGTCGGCCATGCCTCTGGCCAAGGCGGGCAAGATCAAGGCGCTGGCGGTGACCAGCGCCCAGCGCTCCAAGCTGTTCCCTGATCTACCCACGGTCGCCGAGGCCGGGCTGCCGGGGTTTGATGTGGATGCATGGTTCGGCATGGCCGCGCCCGCAGGCACGCCCCCGGCCATCGTATCCAAGATTCATGGGGAGATCTTGCGCGTGCTGGCCATTCCCGAGATCCGCGACAAGCTCATGGCCAACGGCTCGGAAATCACGCCCTCCGACACTCCGGCGGCCTTCGGCCAGCACATCAACCGCGAGTTGGACAAATGGGAAAAATTCGTGAAGACCACGGGCATCAAGCTTTAATCCGCCGCCCCGGAAAATCCGCAGATCTTGAAAGGAACAGAGCATGACCTACGTCGTCCGAAACAGCCTCTCCGTCACGGCACAAGCCGTGGACAGGTCCTCAGGTATCACCGGCCGGGATGCCACGCGCAAAATGGCGCGCCACGTCGCCGATCTCAAATACGAGATGCTGCCGGTGCCACCTTGGAATTTCGGCTAATTTTATTTTTTGCATGCCGATGCCGATACCCTCGGTCAGGCAACATCGGTTGCAGGTTTCATGAACACGCGATGTGGTCAAAATGACAGCTGTCGGTAATGATGGGAGCAGAAATGAATGAAGCTCAAGTGGTGCTCGAGCGCCACGCCCAGACCATCAATGATCGGGACCTTGAAGCCTATCGCAATACCCTGAACTATCCATTCACCTACCAGAACTACAATGGTGTGGCGCTGACTATTCAGAGCGGCGCAGATCTCGGAACAACTACTGAGCCTCCCTGGGAGATCATTCTGCGGACAAACCCCAATTGGCTTCGCACCGAATTCGACCAGATCGAGGAAGTCGCTCGCTCGGCATCGTCCGTAGTGTTCAAAGTTGGCTTTCGCAGATTGGACGCATCAGGCAATGATGATGGGGTCTATCATGCGATTTGGATCGTGACATACCAACAGGGCCGGTGGGGCGTGCAGTTTCGGCACAATTTGGGGAGGCAGATCTGTAGCTAGTGCTCCCCGCCAGAGCCCATTGCACCAACTTCAGGGTGTCACCAGTGGGCTCGGGCAGGGAAATGGGCAAGCCGCGTTGGTATTGCCTGCCGCACAAAACAGGTTTTATTTTCCCTTCGCGCTGATGCATACCCTTACTTGTTCCGTCGAAGCCGCCCGGAGTCCCAAGCGGACGAATCACAGGGCAAGGCAGATCGGGATTGAATGGGTCCCCCGATCAACTGGAGATTGTTTCGACTAAGCCGTACGAATGCAATTCAGGGGCGAGGTGAATCTATCCGGATCAGATCGCAAAAGACGGTAGTAGCCGAATGGATGCGGGGGCAACGTTGGGGGCAACTGTCACTGCTAATAGGGTGTACCTCTAGCAACCACGCGGCTTCCTGATCGCTATTCGGTAGTGACCCCCCCTCCAGAACCTTTCTCTCAGCCGTCCGTTTTCAGCCACGAAGGCGCTTGTTTCATAGACGCATTTCTCCCGCTTCACGGCAATGCGGATCAGGACTCGGGTTAGATGCCGGTGCGCTTGACGATAATCGACCATTTGGCGATCTCCGCCTTGACATAGGCGGCGAACTGTTCAGGCGTGGAGTGCACCGCATAGGCGCCCAGGTCTCCCAGTTGCCTGGTCAATTCCCTGGTCGCGGCATTGCTCTGCTGGTTGATGCGATTGACGATATCGCGCGGTGTGCCCCGGGGCGCCAGCAGTCCGCTCCAGGAGATGGCCTCGAATCCCTCCAGTCCGAGTTCCTGCAGGGTAGGCAGGTCGGGCAGGGAGCTCATGCGCTGCAATGATGTGACACCCAGCGGGCGCAATCTTCCGGCCGCGGCGTGGGTATTCACCTGCTGCGCGCTGAAGATGAACAGAACCTGGATATGGCCGGCGAGCAGGTCGGTCATCGCTGGCCCGGCGCCTTTGTAGGAGACATGAACCATGTTCACGCCGGTGGTGCCCTGGAAGAGCTCCGTGGTCAGGTGGGCGGCGCTGCCTTCGCCCGCCGAGCCGTAGGAAAAGCTGCCCGGCCTGGTCTTGGCAAGATCGATGAATTCCTTCAGCGTTCTTGCCTGTACCGAAGGATGCAACGACAGGATGCTCGGCACCGCCACCGTCGGCGTCACCGCGACAAAATCCTCGATGACATTGAAGGGCAGCTTGGGGAACAGTGTTGCGTTCACCGTCATGGTGCTGGTGGTGTTGAGCAGCGTATGGCCGTCGGGGGCCGCGCTGGCGATCGCGGCACTGCTGGCCGCGCCCTTTGCATATTCGGATAAAACCGTATACTGACGACATGAAGACCATCGCAGATCCAGTCATTCCGGTCAGTCTGGACACCGCCGTGCGCTTTGCCGTGCTGAGCGAGGAGCACAAGCGTGTCATTCGCATGCGCGTGGCGATCGAGATCGGCAGACTGTCGGCACGCAAATCCAGGGCAGCGTCGGCCGCTGAACTGCGGGGCGCGATTGCCGCCATTGGCGACAAGCCGCGCCGCAAGGGACTCTCGCTGAAGAAGCTCAAGCGCATGGTTGATGACAGCCGCTAAGCGCGCCGTCGTAGACACAAACACGATTATCAGCGGCATTCTGCCCCCTCGATCGGTGCCCGACCGGTTGCATGGCTATCTCACCGAACACGCGAGCCTGATTTTCTCCCCGCCAGCGCGCGACGAGCTGCTCGAAGTCATTTCCCGCAAGAAGTTTGACCGTCCCCGAAAGACTATTGGATTTCCTGTCCTTTGAATGCACGATATTGCGGTAAATTATTTTACGGAGGTTCGCCATGTTGCTCAGAGAAATATTGGTTGCCGCATTTGCTGCACTGATTGCGCTACCGCCGTGGGCACAGGCTCAGGACTACCCGAACAAGCCCATTCGTATGGTCACTATGTTTGGCGAGAACGCGAATTCCAACCGCGATCGATTTGCAGCGACCAAGCTGGGCGAGCAACTGGGAGTCAAAATCCTGATCGACTCCAAGCCCGGTGGCGGCGGCGTCATCGCGCTGCGCGATGTCTATCGCGCACAGCCCATGGGCTACAGCCTGCTGCTAGCCAGCAACGGTCTTGTGGGTAACACCTTTGCCTACAAAGACCCGGGCTACCGAATCGACGACTACACGCCTGTTGGAGTGCTGGGAATCTCTACCTACGCCATGGTCATGAATGCCAACGTCGTTCCCGCCAGGAACCTCGCCGAGTTCGTTGCCTGGGTGAAAGCCAGCCCTGGCAAAGTTAATTTCGGCATCTTCGGTCTAGCGCATGACAGCAACATCAGCGCCGAGCGCTTCATGCTGATGTCAGGCATCAACATGACCGGTGTGCCCTACAAGGGTGGCGATCAATTGGCGTTGGCCATGCTGGCAGGCGAAGTCCATGTAACTTGGATATCAATCAACAGCGCGCGAGTCCGCATGCAGAACAAGCAGATCGTCGGACTAGCCCATACCGGAAAGGAGCGCTCTGCTCTCCTGCCTGATCTACCGACCTTCAAGGAACTGGGCTACCCGGAGATGGATACTGCAACATGGTTTACGCTATTCGCACCATCAAGCATTCCTGGCACCATGCTAAACAGGCTGCGCGCTGCCTACGCCACTGCCAGTGGTGCGCCAGAGTGGAAAACTGCCATGGAACGGAATGGACTGGATCCCTTCGATGGCAATCAAGATCAGTTTATGGCGATGGTAAGGAAAGAAGCCGCCCAACTTGGCGCTGACTACAAGAGGCTGAATCTGCCACAGGAATAGCTTGCAACGCACGCTACGCGACACGACTGTCGGAAAGGGACGGGCGCGTGGCCACGGCCAGGCGCGAACAGGTGGGGCCGACCGTGGAACGGCGGGTTGGTTCGTCGCCGGCCAAGGTTGATTTTTATCCGCAATAAGGCTCGCCAAGGCGGGGAGCGGTGCATTCCTTGGGCTCGATGACATCAATTTCGCGATTTCGTCCATGGACGCATCGGCCAACTGTCCGCGCGCGAGGTATCGCCCGGCGACATCGTGGACATCGTGTGTGGCGCTCAGCGTGCGTCGAATTCAGCCCTCTCGGGTCGACGCAGAGACCGACGAATCCACGCGAGAGAAAAATTTTCAGCATATACCGGCCGATTGACCCCTTGTCGGGCCGGCCTTATAGTCGACGCAGGGAGAAAAGGTAGTTTGAATTTCCTATTCTCCGATTGCCGCTTTGGAACGAGAGCCCGGCAAGTTTGACAAGTATTGATCAGGGAGATGCGATGAACCGGACTTACCAGAGCTTGTGTTTTTCTGCGCTGGTTTTCATTTGGCCTGTGCTTGCTTTTTCACAGGCAGGCGGCGATGCCTATCCTGCCAAAACGGTGACCATCATCAATGCCGCTGTGCCCGGTGGCTCGACCGAAGCGGAGATGAGACTTTATACCCAGAAAATAAGTGACTCCACGGGCAGGCCCTTCGTGATCGACTTCAAGCCGGGAGCCGGCGGCACGATCGGTGTCGCCTATGTTGCAAAATCGGCTCCTGATGGCTACACGCTGCTGCTTGCGGACGGGAACTTTACCTCGGCGCCGGCTTTCTACAAGGAACTCCCCTATGACGCAGCGCGGGATTTTGCGTCGATCTCGCTGATCAGCAAACGGCCGACGGTCCTGATGATACATCCGTCGCTTCCCATCAAGACCGCCACGGAATACTTCGCCTTCGCCAGGGCAAACCCGGGTAAGCTCAATTTCGGCACCGTGGGCGCGGGCAGCACCACCCACATGAATGGCGCCTGGATGCACAGCGCGGCCAAAGTCATGGTGACCTTCGTGCACTACAAGGGAACGGGCGCCATGATGCCCGACCTGCTAGCTGGACGCATTCATGCCACTGCGATCACGTTTCTCTCAAGCCTGCCGCACATCAAGGCTGAAAAGATGAGAGCCCTTGGAATCACGACGAGCGAGCGATCGAAGTTGTGGCCGGAACTTCCTACGGTAGAAGAACAGGGGGCGCCCGGCTATGACTATTCGAGCTGGATCGGCATCGTTGCTCCGGCCAAAACCCCGACCCCCATCATCGAAAAGCTCAATGCAGAACTTGCCAAGGCCACCCAGGATCCCGGGATAAATAAAAAATTAACCTCGGAATTTGTGCAAATTGTCGCAAGCACTCCCGATCAGGCGAGCCGCTTTTTCAGGGAGGATGTCGACCGCTGGCGCCGCATGGCAGATGTAATCGGCGTGAAGGAAGCGCCCCAGTAATTACAGTGGGTCTCTTTTTACTTCTCTTGGCTTTCGCTATCCCTTTCTCTATCTGCTAATGCCGAGTTCACTGCCAAAGTGATTGCTGTTGTTCTCTGTGCGACTCAAATTGACCAGACCTTCGCGATTACATTGACCAGGGCTATGGGCATTCAACTACTTGGTTCAATGGCGAATTGCGCTGAGTTC
>CAXNIK010000212.1:0-6517 GCA_964202115.1 Burkholderiales bacterium | reverse complement strand
TGAAGAAGGACGAGAAGAAGTCCGACAAGAAGTAATTTTTCTTGCCTCAAAAAAGCAGGGTTCGCCCTGCTTTTTTTCGCCCATTGATGGCTGGCAGGCGGGTGCGCCCTAGCGCCTTTCGTACACCACGAAGTCGTAGTCAAGTCCCGCAGTTTGCGGCCCATGTTCCCGGCTCAGTTCGCGCCATTCGGCGGCATCCATATCCGGAAAGAATGCATCCCCGTCCACTTCGGTCATCACCTCGGTCAGGTAAAGCCGTTGCGCCAGCGCCAGGGCCAGGGCGTAGATCTGCGCGCCGCCGATGACGAATACCTCATCGGCCGGCGCGGCGGTGATGGCCTGCTCCAGCGTCGCGGCCAGGGTGACGTTGTTCCACTCGGGCTTGAGCGACGGCAGCGCGGTGGAGCGGGTGATGACGATATTGCTGCGGCCGGGCAGGGGCCTGCCCAGCATGGCAAGGATGGAATCGAAAGTCTTGCGACCCATGATCACCGGATGGCCGGAGGTGAGGGCCTTGAAGCGTTTCAGGTCCTCGGGCAGATGCCAGGGCAGCCTGTTGTCGCGGCCGATGGCGCCGTTCGCGGCCAGGGCCGCGACCAGGGAAACACGAGGCTGTGCTGAGGATGCGGTGGACACGGGATCCGGGAACGCGAAAAAGTCCGGCATTATAGGGTGGCAAATAAACGCAGGCACGCCCCAGCGATGAAAACCGGATTCGATTTCTATTACCCGCAGTCGTTTTTCAAGCTGCTGCTCATTGCCTTTGCGGCGGTGGCGCTGCCGCTGGTGGTCGCCTTCATCAATGCCGCGGTCTATGTGGAGCGCCTGGCCCAGCAGAGCCAGACGTTGGTGGTGCAGGCGGCGCAATCCGCGCGCGGCAGCCGCCTGCTGAACGAGCAGGTGACCCAGCTGGAGCGCACGGTGCGCCAGTACCTCATCCTGGGCGATGCCAGCCTGCTGGATGACTACGAGCGTCTGCGCGCCCGCTTCAAGTCCACCGCCAGCGAGCTGTCGCTGCTGCCGCTGGATGATTCGCAACTGAAGGAGCTCAATCACGCCGTGGACAAGGAGCAGGAATTGTTCGGGCTGCTGGGCGCGCAGGTGAAGGCCTCGGCGGCGGCAAGGTCGCCGCGCGCGCGCGCGGAACTGATCGCCGGCTACGTCCAGCTGGCGGAGCTGGCGCGCGGCATGCTTGATGTCAGCAACGAGCTCATCGACCGTGAGGTGGAACAACTGCGCACCACCGCCGGACGGGCGCAGAGCATCCTGTGGTGGCAGCTGTTCGCCACGGTTCCCGTGGGCCTGCTGCTGGCAGTGGCCGTCACGGTGCTGGTGGCGCGTCCCATACGCCAGCTGGATGCGTCCATACGCACCCTGGGCGACGGCGTGTTCGACCGCCACATACGCGTGCAGGGGCCGGCGGACCTGGTCCATCTCGGTGACCGCCTGGAGTGGCTGCGCCAGCGCCTGGTGGACCTGGAGGGGCAGAAGCAGCGTTTCCTGCGGCACATGTCCCACGAGCTGAAAACGCCGCTGACCTCGCTGCGCGAAGGCTCCGAGCTGCTCGCCGACGGTACGGCCGGCGCGCTGACACCGAAGCAGCAGGGCATCGTGGCCATACTGCAAAGGCAAAGCGTGGAACTGCAACGGTTGATCGAGGATCTGCTGGACTATCAGCGCGCGCAGGAAGGTCTGTCGCGCCTGGAACTGGCACCCGTCGAGTTCAATGCCCTGATCGCGGTCGTGATCGAGAACCACAGGCTGGCGGCGGCCGGGCGCAATGTGCGCATTGCGCCGCAATTGCCGCCGCTGAGCCTGCGCGCCGATGCGGAGAAACTGCGTGTCATTGTCGATAATCTGCTGTCCAATGCGCTCAAATATTCGCCCGATGGCGGCGTGGTATCGCTGGTGCTGCAGCGTCAGGACCGCGAGGCGGTGCTGGACGTGCGGGACACCGGGCCGGGCATCGCCGTGGAGGAGCGCGAGCGCGTGTTTGACTGGTACTTCCGCGGCGACCGGCCGCACCGGGGCCGGGTGCAGGGCAGTGGCCTGGGTCTGGCCATCGCGCGTGATCTGGTGCAGGCCCACGGCGGTCGCATCGAGGTTGCCGACAATGATGAAGCCGGCGGCACCGGAGCGCATTTCCGTGTCACCTTGCCGCTTGGGGTAAGCTGAACAACCATGAGCAAGAGATCGTTATCGGCTGTCGCTGTGTCCGTGATTTTGTCGGGCTGCGGCGTGTTTCAGCCTTCACCTCCGCCACCGCAGGCGCCGCCATCGCCGCCGCCGCCGTCATCGCCACCGCAGGCGCGCCGCGCCGAATCGCCGCGTGTCGAGGCGCCGCGCGTCGAGGCGCCGCGCGCTGAGGCGCCGCGACCGCAACCGCGTGCCGACAGTCCACCGCGCATCAGCGGATCTGGCAGCAATGAAAGCGAGCAAGTGAGCGCCATGATCAGTTACGCCCAGAATGTGGCCGCCATGCCACCCGAGGCGCAGCGCCGGGAACTGTCCAGCGCCAATCGGGCCATTGCGCGCGAACCCAGCATCGCGTCCTATCTGAAGCTTGCCCTGCTGTTCAGCATGCCCGGCACGGCTATTGAGGATGAAGGGCGCGCGCTCAGTCTGCTCGAGCCGCTGATCGGTGGCGGTGCCACCGCCGGGCCGCTGCAGCGCTTTGCCGCGTTTCTGCATGGCCAGGTGGCCGAGCGTGCACGCGAGCAGAAACGAGCGGCCCAGATGCGCGAGCAGCTGGACGCGCTGAAAGCCATGGAACGCAGCCTGATGCGACGCAGCCAGGGACGGCCACGATGAGTGCCGCCAGAATCCTGCTGGTCGACGATGACCCCGACATTTTGACGCTGGTGGCGATGCGCCTCTCGGGCGCCGGCTACCAGGTGCGCACCGCCGACAGCGCCGAGAAGGCACTGGCCGCATTCGCGGCGGAGCAGCCGCAGGTGTTGATCACCGATCTGCGCATGGGCGGCATGGACGGCATGGCGCTGTTCGAGGCGGTGCGGGCGCGCGCACCCACGCTGCCGGTGATCGTGCTGACCGCGCACGGCAACATTCCGGACGCGGTGGAGGCGACCAAGCGCGGAGTCTTCGGCTTTCTTACCAAGCCCCTGGACAGCAAGCTGCTGTTGGAGCAGGTGGAGCAGGCCCTGCGTGTGTCGGGAGTGTCCGCGGGGGTGGAGGGCGCCGCCGAAGACTGGCGGCGTGACATCATCACGCGCAACCCGAAAATGGAAGACCTGCTGCGCCAGGCGCGCATGGTGGCGCAGTCCGACGCCAGCGTGTTCATCCATGGTCCCAGCGGCTCGGGCAAGGAGCTGCTGGCGAGCGCCATACATCGCGCCAGTTCCCGCGCTGGCAAGCCCTTCGTGGCGGTGAACTGCGCGGCCATTCCCGAGCATCTGCTGGAATCGGAGCTGTTCGGTCACCGCAAGGGCGCCTTCACCGGTGCCGCCTACGATCACCAGGGCCTCATCCCTTCGGCCGAGGGCGGCACGCTGTTTCTGGACGAGATCGGTGACATGCCGCTGCCCCTGCAGGCCAAGCTGCTGCGCGTGCTGCAGGACAAGGAGGTGCGTCCGGTGAGTGCTGCCGAGTCCGAGAAGGTGGATGTGCGCGTGGTATCGGCGACGCATCGCGATCTCGATGCGGAAATGAAGGCGGGCCGTTTTCGCGAAGACCTGTACTACCGGCTGAACGTGGTGTCGCTGGACCTGCCGGCGCTGGCCGACCGGCGCGAGGACATCGTGCCGCTGGCGCAGCACTTCCTGGAGACCATTGCCGCGCGCAATGCCAAGAAGCTGCGCGGTTTCGCGCCGGATGCGCTGGAGCTCCTGCTGGCCGCGTCCTGGCCGGGCAATGTCCGGCAACTCATCAATGTGGTGGAGCAGGTGGTGGCCCTGAGCGCGCCGGGCATCGTGCCGGCCTCGCTGGTGCAGCAGGCGCTGCGCCAGGAAGTGCAGCCGCTGGCCTCGCTGGAGGAGGCCCGGCGCGGCTTCGAGCGCGATTACCTGGTGAGGATATTGCGCATCACCGGCGGCAACGTGACCAACGCGGCAAAACTCGCGCGGCGCAATCGCACCGAGTTCTACAAGCTGCTGGAAAGACACGCGCTGGAGCCCAAGCTGTTCAAGTCCTAGCTGCCACCGCGGCGAATCGCCAAGGTGCCAAGAAAAGCCTGAATGCCAATCAGACTGCGATGGGTGCCTTGATCCCCGGATGCGGATCGTAGGCCTCGAGGGTGAAGTCCTCGTAGCGGAAATCGTCGAGGTTCTTAACCGCCGGGTTGAGCTTCATGCGCGGTAGCGGACGCGGCTCGCGTGACAACTGCTCGCGCGCTTGCTCCAGGTGGTTCAGGTACAGGTGCGCATCGCCCAGGGTGTGCACGAACTCGCCGGGCTTCAAGCCGCTGACCTGCGCGATCATCATGGTCAGCAGGGCATAGGAGGCGATGTTGAAGGGCACGCCCAGGAAGATGTCGGCGCTTCGCTGATACATCTGGCAGGAGAGCTTGCCGTCGGCCACGTAGAACTGGAAGAAGGCATGGCAGGGCGGCAGCTTCATCCGGTCCACGTCCGCCGGATTCCAGGCGGTGACGATGTGGCGGCGCGAGTTGGGGTTGCGCTTGATGGAGCCCAGCACCTGTTCGATCTGGTCGATCTTGCGCCCGTCGGGCGCGTTCCAGTTGCGCCACTGGTAACCGTAGATGGGGCCGAGTTCACCGTTTTCATCGGCCCATTCGTTCCAGATGGATACGCCGTTTTCCTGCAGCCACTTGATGTTGGTGCTGCCCCTGAGGAACCACAACAGCTCGATGATGATGGACTTCAGATGCAGCTTCTTGGTGGTGAGCAGCGGAAATTCGCTGGTAAGCGCAAAGCGCATCTGTCCGCCGAACACGGACAGGGTGCCGGTGCCGGTGCGGTCCTCTCTGCGCGCGCCGTGCTCGAGCACGTGGCGCATGAGGTCGAGGTATTGGGTCTCGGAGGTGCGGAGCAAGCGGCTTTCCTTTGATGTCCTGGCAATGATAACGCTTCAGCCGCCTGGTGCATCCCCGCGAGCGACCGGGCGTGACGTGTCCGAGCACCACTCGCTCCAGGAGCCGGGGTACAGCCGCGAGCCGGCAAGCCCGGCAATCTCCATGGCCAGCAGATTGTGGCAGGCGGTGACGCCGGAGCCGCACTGGTGGACGACGATGGCAGGATCGATGTCTTGCAGAACCCGCTGAAAATCCCCGCGCAGTTCCGATGCGGACTTGAAGAATCCGGCGGCGTCCAGGTTGTCGCGGAAGAAGCGGTTCAGCGCACCGGGGATGTGGCCTGCGACCGGATCGAGCGTTTCGTTTTCGCCGCGGTAGCGGTCCGCGGCTCGGGCATCGATGAGGCGCATGGCGGAATCGCGCAAATGCGCCAGCACGAAGTTCACATCGACGGCGCTGTCGCGCAGTGCGGGCGTAATCTTGCCGGCGCGCGGTGGCGGTATCTCGCTGCTGGTCGCAAGACCTTCCGCCAGCCAGGCGTTCCAGCCGCCATCGAGCACGGCTGCCGCGGGATGGCCGATCCAGCGCAGCATCCACCACAGCCGCGCCGCATACATGCCGCCCGTATCGTCATACGCGACAAGCTGCGAATTGGCATTGACGCCGGCGGCGATCATCTTTGCGGCGAAGTGCTGCGGATCGGGCAGGGGATGGCGGCCGTTGCGGCCGGTGAGCGGCGCGGCCAGGTCGCGATCCAGGTGCATGAAGCGCGCTCCGGGAATATGGGCCGCGCGGCAGGCCGCCTCGCCAGAATCCGGCCGGGCGAGGTCATGGCGGCAGTCGAAGACGATCCAGTCAGCGTCGTCCAGATGCGCTGCAAGCTCTGTGCAGGAGACGAGTGTGGTGTGAGCCAAGGAACCCGGTCTCCTACAGTTGCGGGGCGATGCGGCTGCGCAGGTACTCGTGGAATTGCATCATGCCGTCTTCCATGGGCGACTGGTAGGGGCCGACCTCGTTCTCGCCGCGCTCCATGAGCACGCGCCGTCCGCGGTCCATGCGCAGGGCGATGATGTCATCCTCGTGCGCGGTCTCCATGTAGGCGGCGCGCTCGGCCTCGACGAACTCGCGCTCGAACAGGGCGATCTCCTCGGGGTAGTAGAACTCCACCACGTTGGTGGTGTGCTGTGGTGTGCGCGGGATGAGCGTGGAGACCACCAGCACGTGCGGATACCACTCCAGCATGATGTTGGGGTAGTAGAGCATCCAGACCGCGCCGTATTTGGGCGATTGGCCGTTGCTGTACTTGCGCACCGCCTCGTGCCACTTCTGGTACACCGGCGTGCCGGCCTTCTGCAGGCCGTTGCGCACGCCCACCACCTGCACGTTGTAGGTGTCGCCCATTTCCCAGCGCAGGTTGTCGCAGCTGACGAAATTGCCCAGGCCCGGATGGAAGGGCATGACGTGGTAGTCCTCCAGGTAGACCTCGATGAAGGATTTCCAGTTCTGCTGGTATTCGTTGGTCTGCAC
>CAXNIK010000211.1:0-6559 GCA_964202115.1 Burkholderiales bacterium | reverse complement strand
CGTCCAGGACGCGAACACGCTTGGGATCGGCGCGCACCGTGAGCATGCGCTGCACGTGGGTGTGCGGGATCGAGTAGTCGTTCAGATCAAAGCGCACGTAGGGGGTCTTGCCTGCCGATACCCGATGCTGATCATTCCCGGCGGCGGGCTGAATTCGAAAATCGACTTCTACACGCTGACCGCGCCCTTCCACGCGAGCCAGGAGTTCATGTCCGAGTACCGCTGCATCACGCCGGACCTGCGCAACGCGCCCGAGGGCAAGTCGAGCGGCCCGCTGGAGGTGGACCGGCCATGGGACTCCCACACCGACGATCAGCTCGGCCTGATGGAACACCTGGGCTTCAAGAAATTCCTGGTGATGGGCTTCTGCATCGGCGGTCCGTTCATCTGGAACCTGCTCAAGCGCGCGCCGGAGCGCATCGTGGCCGCCGTGATCTCGCAGCCCAGCGGTCTTCGCCCCGAGGCGCCCACCATGTCCTACGACAACAACCTGAAGGGCTGGGGCCCGCAGATCTGCGCCATGCGCAAGGACATCAACATGGAGCAGGTGGAGAAGTTCCTGCGCAACATGTATATGGACAAGGATTTCGTCTACACCGTGTCACGCGATTTCGTGAAGAGCTGCAAGACCAACGTGCTTATCATGCCGGACGACGTCCCGGCGCATCCCTATGTCGTGGCCATGGAATCGGCGCGCCTCGCGCCCAACGCCGAAGTGTGCCTCTATCCCTGGAAGGACTCCAAGGAGAACATTGCGCTGGCGCTGCGGCACGTGAGGACGTTCCTGAAGGCGAATCGGCCGGTTGCTTGATTCCCGGCGGTCCACCACAGAGTCACTGGATTCCCGCTTTCGCGGGAATGACGTATCTGGAGTCAAAGGAGAAGCGTTGTGCCGTTTTTTCAAAAAGACAAGGATGTCCGAATCCATTATCGGGAGGAGGGTTCGGGCTTTCCGCTGTTCATCATCTATGGGGGCGGGCTGAATTCCGCAGTCAGCTATCCGGCCGGGCCGTTCGATGCGTTCGAGGAATTCAAGTCCGAGTACCGCTGCATCTCCATGGATCTGCGCAACTCGCCCGTCGGCCAGAGCACGGGCCCGCTGGATGCCGACGGCGCGTGGGATGCGTTGACCGGTGACCAGCTCGCGCTGCTGGATCACCTGGGGGTGAAGCAGTTCTTCGTGATGGGTTTCTGCATCGGCAATCCGCTGATCTGGAATCTGCAGAAGCACGCGCCCGGGCGCATCGTGGCCGCGGTGTCGGCGCAACCCAGCGGCATCGATCCCAAGGACCCGATGTTCCTGGCGCGCAACAATCTCACCAAGTGGGCGCCGGACTTCATGGCCAGGCGGCCCGAGGTCAGCAAGGAGTCGGTCGAGAAGTTCCTCGATCGCATGTACCGCGGCAAGGATTTCGTGCTGACGGTGTCGCGCGATTTCGTGCGCAACTGCCAGACGCCGCTGCTGGTGTTGCCCGACGATGTGCCTGCCCATCCCCTGGAGGTATCCCTGGAGATGCCGCGCATCGCACCCAACGGCCAGCAAAGCCTGTATCCGTGGAAGGACACACCGGAGAACGTGAAGCTGGCGGTGCGGCATGTGCGGACGTTTTTGAAGGCGAATCGGCTGGCTGGGAACTGATTTGCAGAACTGGCGCGTAGTGGCGGTGCTGGCGGGCAACCTGGCTCTGCACAATCTGCAACGCTTCGCGCCGGTGAGCCTGTTCGATGAATTCCGCGTGGCCTGGGACATCGATTACACCGGGGCCGGTTCGCTCTTCGCGGCCTATCTGATCGCCTACGCGGTGATGCTCTTTCCCATGGGCATGCTGGCGGACCGCTTCGACAACAAGAAATTGCTGATGCTGGGGGCCGTGCTCAACGTGGCGGCCTCGGTGCTGTTCGCGCTGGCGCCCAATCTGGCCGTGGGCCTGCTGGCTCGCGCGATCCTGGGCGTGTCCGGCGCCTTTCTGTACGTGCCCTCGGTGCGTTACGTGGTGACCACCTTCGACCAGAAGAGCCGCGGCCAGACCATGGGCTGGGTGCAGTTCGGGGCCGGAGCGGGGCAGGTGGTGGGGCTGAGCCTCATACCCCTGGCCACCGTGCATTCGGATCTGAGCTCGGCCTTCCTGATACCGGCTGTTCTGGCCGGGGTGTTGCTGACTCTCCAGGGCTTGCAGCTCAGGCCCACGCGCTCCAGCGGCAAGGAGTCGCCGGTGATGGGAGACGTGCTCGCCACCGAAGGGTTCAAGCCCTTTCTCGGGTTTTTCTTCCTCGCCTTCATGGCCAACTACGCCATCTCCGGCTGGCTGCCGACTTACCTGCGCAACGACTTCGGCTTTGGGCCCGCCGAAGCCGGCCTGGCGGCCTCGCTGTCGGCCATCGCCATGTCCATCTGCGCGCCCATGGTGGGAACGCTGTCCGACCGGTTGGGCGCCCGCAAGCCGGTGCTGCTGATGGGGTCGGCGCTGTCCATGCTCTGCTTTGGGATCATGGTGTTCTCGCACGATCCGGTGATCATCGTCATCGCCGCGATGCTCAAGGGTGTCAGCAGCGCCATGACCACGCCGGTGTCCATGATGTTTGCCGGCGAGACCTTTGCCGCGGCAGGGGCGGGGGTGGCGGTGGGCTTCGCCAGCACCACCGGGCAGCTGGCTTCCTCGGCCTCGGGCCCCTTCTTCGGCTACACCCTGGATATGACCAACAGCTTTGCCATGATGTGGGGCGTGGCGCTGGGTTGCGTCATGGTGTCCATGCTCTGCCTGATGACGGTGAAGGAGCGAAAATGGGACGGCCCTCCGGCGGGCAAGCACTAGGGAAATTCGAATCCCGACTCCCCGCTTTTCCACTGCGGATACTTGCGCATGACGCGCTGGAAGGCATCACCGCCCAGCAGGGCATCCAGCCAGGCGCGCAGGCGCGGCCAGGGCTGTTGCGCGAACCAGGCCGTATCGGCGATGGCGAACTGACGCACGAAGGGCGCGATGGCCATGTCTGCCAGCGCGGGTCGCTCTCCGAACAGGCAGGCTGAGGCTTGCAGGCGCGCTTCCAGCTCGCGCAGGAAAGAAGCGGCCTGCTCACGGTGCTCCACTGCGTTGGCACCCTCATAGCGGTTCGCATACTTGTAGCGATCCAGGTGGTGCTTGAAATCTCCGTCGCAGCGCTCGATCAGGGCGAGCATGTCTTCCGGCGCACCGGACTGCGGGGCGAGCCAGTGCTGCGGGTCGGAGCGAACCAGCGCCCAGCGCATGATGTCCAGGCTCTCTTCGATCACGCGACCGTCCGTATCGACCAGCACCGGCACCGTCCCCTTGGGCGAGGCGGCCAGCAGTTCTGCAGGCTTGTCGCGCAGCACCACCTCACGCAGCTCGCAGTCCTGGCCGCTCGCGGCGATGGCCAGGCGTGCCCTCATCGCATAAGGGCAGCGGCGGAAGGAGTAGAGGATAGGGTTGGGGAGGATAGTCACGCCTGAGCGCTACGGTTTCACATGGTGATGAAGGATTCGATGTCGCCTACGGACTTGCTCACGCACGGGCCCGGTACATTTTTACGCGCCCATCTTAGTCAATTTCGCACCGGGTGTGCTCCCAAGCGCATCAAGGCTGTGCTCCTTTCATATCCATGACAGCGGCTTAGCGTTGCCCGCGGACCGCGTTCCTGTTACTTTCCATGCTTCCTGGGAGGGAACACGGCCGCACTGCAACAACAGGCAAGGCGGGGTGGCTCTTGCCCTGATAGCACAGCCACCCATGTCCCTACCCGCACCCATTTCCACGCTTTCCGCCGCACCCGTTCACGATCCCGAGGTGCGCGTCAGCGAAGAGCCGGCCGGGGTGACGCTGACCGGTGCCTGGGACATCCGCGCGCTGCAGCATCGCGCACGTTTTCTGCAGGCCTCGCTCAAGGTGGCCGCGGCGGCCATAGGTGGCGCCTGGGACCTGTCCGGCGTGCAGCGCCTGGACCATATCGGTGCGCTACTGATCTGGCGTGCGTGGGGCAAGCAGCGGCCGGAGAGCCTGGCCCTGCGGCCGGAGCACGAGGTGTTCTTTGCACAGCTGGCGCGCAACGCCCAGGACGGCGCGCGGCCGCTGATCGATCCGGGCGCCTTGCTGCGCAGGCTGGGCGACGGGTTGCTCAATTTCATCGATCACCTGACCGGCATGCTGGCCCTGATCGGCCAGACCTTCATCGACACCCTGCGCATGTTGCGCCGGCCGCATCTGGGTCCGTGGAAGGAAGTATCGGCGGCGGTGTATCGCACCGGCACCCAGGCCCTGGGCATCACCGCCGGGGTGGGCTTTCTCATCGGCGTGGTGCTGTCCTATCTGTCGGCCGAGCAATTGAAGTCCTTCGGCGCCAATGTGTTCATCATCAACATCCTGGGCATAGGCGTGATCCGCGAGCTGGGGCCGGTGCTGTGCGCGGTGCTGGTGGCGGGGCGCTCCGGCTCGGCCATCACCGCCCAGCTGGGTGTGATGCGCGTTACCGAGGAGCTGGATGCGCTGTCGGTCATGGGTATTCCCTATACCGTTCCCCTATACCGTTCGTCTGGTGCTGCCCAAGGTGCTGGCGCTGTCCATCGCGCTGCCGCTGCTGGTGCTTTGGACCACCAGTGTCGCCCTCATCGGCGGGGCCATGGCGGCGCAGCTCACCCTGGACATCAGCGTCATGGAGTTCATCACCGGCCTGCCGGCGGCGGTGCCGGCGGTAAACCTGGCGCTGGGCGTGGGCAAGGGCGCGGTGTTCGGCGTGCTGATCGCGCTGGTGGCCTGTCACTTCGGCCTGCGCATCCTGCCCAACACTGAAAGCCTGGGGCTGGGCACCACCAACTCGGTGGTGACTTCCATCACCTCGGTGATCATCGCCGATGCCATATTCGCCGTCATGTTCCACGACGTCGGAATCGTTTTAATGTAGCCATGGACATTCAAGCCGCTCCCATCATCGAAGTCGACGGACTGTGGACGCAGTTCGGCGATCACATCGTGCACCGCGACCTCAATCTGCGCGTCGAATACGGTGAGGTGATGTCGCTGGTGGGCGGCTCGGGCAGCGGCAAGACCACGCTGATGCGCCAGATGCTGGGCCTGGAGACGCCGGCGCGCGGCGGCATCAAGGTGTTCGGCATCCCGCTGCAGAACACGCCGCGCGAGCTGGTGCACAAGATCCGCCGCCGCTGGGGCGTGCTGTTCCAGGAAGGGGCGCTCTACAGCGCGTTCACGGTGTTCGACAACATCGCGCTGCCCCTGCGCGAGCTGCGCGTGTTCGATGAGGACTACATCCACGACATGGTGATGCTCAAACTCGACATGGTTGACATCGAGCGACGCCACGCCTGGAAACAGCCCTCGGACCTCTCCGGCGGCATGGTCAAGCGCATCGCCCTGGCGCGAGCGCTGGTGCTGGAGCCGGAGCTGGTATTCCTGGACGAGCCTACCGCAGGACTGGATCCGGACCGCAGCGAGTCCTTCGTCAACCTCATCCGCGAGCTGCATCGCAAGCTCGGACTCACGGTGGTCATGGTTTCGCACGACCTGGACACCATCGTATCGCTGTCGCATCGCATCGCCGTGCTGGCCGAGCAGAAGGTGCTGGTGCACGGGCCGCTGCAGGAGGTGGTCAAGGTAGAGCATCCCTTCATCCGAAATTTCTTCCTCGGCGAGCGCGGCTTGCGCGCGCTGTCGGCGGCGGATGCGCATGTTTGAGTTTAAAGATCAGCAATAAAAGGAGCCCGTATGGAAAACAAATCTCACGCTCTTGCCGCCGGGCTGTTCGTGCTTTTGCTGGGTGCCGCGCTCGCTTCCGTGGCCCTGTGGTTCAGCAAAGGTGACGGGCAAAAGCTGGTGCCCTACATCATCACCACCACCGCCGATGTGTCGGGTCTCAAGCCCGAGGCGCCGGTACGCTACCGCGGCGTGGACGTGGGCAAAGTGCATTCCATCAGGCTGGATGCCGCATCGCGCGGCATGATCGCCATCAGCATAGGCGTGGACCCGGCCACGCCGGTGACCGCGCAGACCTACGCCCAGTTGGGCTACCTGGGGATCACCGGCATCACCTTCATCTCGCTGCAGGACAAGTCATCCGGGGGCGAGTTGCTTGCCACCTCGCATGACAAGCCGGCGCGGATTTCGATGCGACCTTCGCTGATGGATTCGGGCGAGAACCTGCTTGCTTCGGTGGGGGCACTGGTGGACCAGGCCGGGGCCCTGCTCAATGAAGAGAACCGCGGACGTGCCGGGCGCCTGCTGGCCAATGCCGAGCTGGCCGCGGCCAGGCTCGGCCAGTTGGCCGAGCGCCTGGAACCGACCGCGCGGCAACTGCCGGCGCTGGTCACAGACGCCCGCGGCGCAATGGTGGACGCGCGAGGCGCGCTGGTGGCAGTGAAGACCGCTGCGGCGGACGTGGGCTCGGCTGCCGACTCGGTGGGTACCACGGCCCAGGCGCTGGACAAGAAGCTCGATGCGCTCAACAGCGGGGTGGCCAACGTCGAGGAAGTGGGCAACACCGCGCGCGTCATCCAGGAGGAGACCGTGCCGCGCCTGAATGCCCTGGCCGACGG
>CAXNIK010000210.1:0-6574 GCA_964202115.1 Burkholderiales bacterium | reverse complement strand
ATCTGCCTCATCTGCTCAAACTGCGCCAGAATCAGCGTGTCTTTCTCGACATCGCTCAGTCTGGACAGGTCAGGCAATTCAGGCATGCCATGAAGTATCAGCCTTTACCGTTCTGTTTACAACCGCAATATTGACCTGAATAGTTACGTTTGTGGGAAGAAGCGCGAGCAGGGTATTTCCGGCGAATCGCAGCAGTTGCATGGTTTATTTCGCCTCGAGCACGGAGAGTAATTGCTGGAAGCGCTTTTGCCAGGTGTGATCCCTCTTTGCAACGCAGGCCCCCGCTGAAGCAATTGCTTCGCGCTCACGATCATTTGCCAGAAGATACCTTGCCTTGCTCACGCAATCGCTTGTGGAGCGATATGTCTGCAATTCCTTGCCTACGCGAAAGAGCAGGGACAAGTCCGGATTGTCGTGAGTGAGATAGCAGGAGCCGGACATGGGTCCGTCGAAATCCCGCATTTTCAGTGCGTACATGTCTGTGCTGTGTCCAATGGTGCCGATTCCGAGAACAATCCTGGATTGTGCAAAGAGCCTGGGTACCCCTTCCACTTCCATATGACCGTCCTCCCATCCATCCCCGTAGGCCGCGACCTTGATGCCGGCCTGACGAAGCGCTAGCACTATTTTTTCCCGAATGCCATACCGCCGGCCTACAAAGCATACGTCATGAAGCTTGGGAAGATCGGGCATGGGGTGAAAGATTTCCGGATCGCTGGCTTCGGGGAAAAACATGGCCGGGCAGCCTTCCTTCAGGTACCAGTCGACGCATTCGGGTGCTGCAGTCAGCACCAGGTCGACGTGCGGGATAAGACCGCATGCACCGCCCCATTTGCCGTTGATTTTCCAGCCCCAGTATTGGTGTCTGTCATCCATGGCGATATTGACCACCAATGTGCCGTAGGTGTCGCGGATCTCGGTGAATACCGCGGGGTCGATGACGTAGGCGAAGGTCTGGGCGATCAGCAGGTGCGGAGTCTGGTTGCGAGCATGGAGATCGCGGAAAAGTGCCAGCAGGCGGTCGGCGTTGGCGGCCATGCGCTGTTCGTCCGTGCCGCCGATGTACTGGCCATATCTGCCGTCTGCCTGGGTGAAATAGCTGAGGTTTCCCTGGCGCTTCAGCGATTGAAGAATGCCGCTTCGGTCCTGAAGTTCGTCAGTGCCCAGGTAGAAAATATTCAGAGCGCCAGCCCGATTCGTAAAGGGCGCCCTGCGCATGCCAAGACGCCCGGACAGCAACTCATCGAATGCCGCTGCAGGGGCGCGCTGTCCATAGCATCTGACAGTGTTTGAATACTGGTTCTTGGCATGCCTCGATTTCCACCATGCATTGATCCCATACAGCCACTGAATCTTCTTCAGTCCGCCCTTGATCAGTTGCAAATTCAAATCAATCACCTTCCTTGGTCCTGGGTATGGTGCTCCGATGTGTTGTCCAGAATAGTCGCTCAATAACCAGGCCGGGCATGCAATGCTAGCGCGGGTGTGAAATCGGGATTGGTTTGCCGAACCGGAACATGCCAAGACCGAAATCCGATCCGCCCTCGGCCTCCCGTATGTCAACCGATTCCGGGGCGACGTGGTCAATGAAATTGCCCGGGACATCCACAATGGCCATGTCGTGCAGTTCAAGGCTCGCAAAAAGGGCCCTCACCTCGGAAACCGCGAATACCCGCTGGCCGTTGAAGCAGACACGGGCCCGGCCGATGGGAACAGAGACGTAGGCATTTCCCCCCGGCTGAAGCACGCGCGCGATCTCGCGGCAGGCCTTTTCCGGGCCCCGCGGGTCGATGGGGTCGCCATAGCGGCCTAATCCGATGTGTTCCAGGACGTGCATGCAGGACAGGGACGCAAGTGAGCCATCTGCAAACGGCAGGCACGTGACGGATGCGCTGACGCCGTGGTAATTGGGAATACGGACCAGCAGCGGCCGTATGTCCACAAACACCACATCGGTGATTGTCGTCAACAGACCGACAAAATTGACGTCGGACGCCACATCAATGTGGCGGGCTGCGCCACTTTGCCTGACTTGCCGGAAAGCCCAGATTGCCTGATGAAAGTAATGGGTGTCTATGCCGGTGGTGGATGTCTTGTCAAACAGGCAGGGAAAGAAATCCAGAACCTCGGCTTTTCCGCCGGCGCTCAGAAATCGGCGCCAGTCAAGGAGGAATGCGCCGTAACGGATCAGGGCATCGGGCCGGATTCGCCACGACAATGCCGCCAGATTCCGCATGGCTGCAAGCGCGAGACGCTTCAGTGCAGGCGTCGCTTTGACCCGGGACTTGAAATTCTGGTGAAGCAATTGGTCGAACCCCGTTCGATTCAATAGTGCATGTTGTCCGGTCCGGCTGGATGAAATCGAGCTATTGCACCGGATCAGCGGTATTCATGATGGGTCGCATGATATCAAGTCGGTGGCGGACCAAGGCGCCGGTTTACTGCAATGACCGCTGCCAGGTAGCCGGCACCGGATATGCAAAGCGACAGCGCAACTCCTGTCAACGCCAACGGCCGTATCAGTATGAACATGCTTCCGAGCAGCAGCACAATTTGTATAAATTTTGGCAGGATGTATTGCTGGGTCTGCCCATGGGCAAGGCCTTTGACTACCAGGAGTTGCCCGATGCTGGAGAGGCTTATTCCCAGGCAGATGAGCCATAGGTGCGAGGCATATTGCGAGAATGTTTCGCTGGTCAGGAGCCTGACTATCCATTCCCCAAATACCGCTGTTACGGCGATGATGCCGATGAGTATCGCCAGATGAATGAGAACGGTCAGTCTCAATAGCTTGGCACTTGAGCGCATCTGGTCTTTTGTCCCCGCGGCGCCTGCGCGGTCGAAAATCAGCGGAACGAGATACAGATTGGAGAAACCGATGATGAGCGCGATCGGCGCATTGGCAATCTGGAATAGCGCTGCGTAGATGCCGACAGACCTGTCGTCCAGAAAAGTCAGGATCATCCAGCGGTCGCTGTAGGCGCTCAGCCAGGCGAAGGCTGCAAACGCGATATACGGCCGCCCGTAGATCGCCAGCTCTGCCATGGCGCGCCGTTCTGCCCC
Organism: Burkholderiales bacterium; assembly: GCA_964202115.1. GTDB lineage: Bacteria > Pseudomonadota > Gammaproteobacteria > Burkholderiales > SG8-39 > CAIYPG01. The sequence goes on along the minus strand of CAXNIK010000210.1, from coordinate 3,511 downwards.
GCCTCCGGCCGCATGTCCCTGCAGCTGCGCTACGGGCACCGGGGGATTGCGCCAGGTCCACAGCAATTGCACAGCGGCGGTCGCCGACGTGGCCAGGCAAAAACCCAGCAGCGCAACGTTGGCTGAAATGCCAAACCAGGCCAGCCCGACGCATGCCAGCAGCAGGCGCAGCCATACATCCGAAGCCTGGAACAGCGCGACCGTCGCGCGGTGCCGGAACGCCGATTGCAAGGATGCAAGCGTGGTATTGATGCCTCCGGGCAGGCCAAGCATCAGCGCGGCCAGGATCAAGAATCCCCAGCCCCAGCCCACCAGCATCTGCGACGCAGCGACCGCGCACACAAGGCCGGCGCCCACCAGCAGGGCCGCATAGGCATGGAAGCGGCCCAGCACGCGAAACAGCAGCCCCAACTGCTCGCGTTCGCGATAGACCGATACGAAGCGCAACGCGGTCTGCTCGATGGGGCCGTAAAGGAACATGTGCAGCACCCCGGCGATGCTGATGCCCAGCGCGAGCTGGCCGTAGGCATCAGGGCCGAGCTGCGAGGTAAGGATCTTGATGGTGGCGAAGCCGCCGAGGAAGGCGGCGAGCTGCCCCGCCGCGACCCAGCCGGCTTCGGCTCCGACTCGGACCAGACGGCTGCCCTGGGCCCTATTCACAGATCAGCGGGAGCTGGAAACAGGCGTCGATGCAAGAATACTGGCCACGATCCGCCTTGCCTCGATGTCCCAGTCGGGCAGTTGCAGGCCAAAGCTCGAAACAAAGCGACTGCAATCGAGGCGGGAATTCAAGGGCCGCCTGGCAGCGGTTGGATAGTCACTTGAGGCTATGGGCGCTATGCGCGCGCTCAGCAGGCCGCTGGCCTCGGCGATCAGCCTGGTAAATCCGTACCAGGATGTGCTCCCGGAGGCGGTCAGATGAAATATTCCCGAGAGATCCTTGTGCTGCTTCAAAACCTGCGCCGTGGCGCCGGCGATGAGGCGCGTCGAGGTGGGAGCCCCGATCTGGTCGTTGACCACGCTGATCTGCGGTTTTTCGCGCAGCAGTCGCAGCATGGTCAGCATGAAATTCTTGCCCCTGGGGCTGTACACCCAACTGGTCCTGAAAATCAGATGCCTGCAGCCTGAGGCAAGAATCGCCTGCTCGCCTTCCCATTTGGTTTGTCCATATCCGCTTAGCGGATGGATGGCGTCGTCCTCGGTATAGGGGCTGTCCTTGCGCCCATCGAATACATAGTCCGTGGAGTAGTGGATCAACAGTGCGCCCAGCTTGCGCGCTTCATCGGCAAGGACTGCCGGGCCGGCAGCATTGATTGCACGGGCGAGGGCAGGCTCGGCCTCGGCCTTGTCCACTGCGGTGTAGGCGGCGGCATTGACGATGACATCCGGGCGGAATGCGCGTACCGCCTTGCTGATGCTGTCCGGCAGGGACAGATCCAGGCCTTTCCTGTCCAGGGCCTGGACTTCGCCGAGGTCTTGCAGAACGCGCTCGAGTTCCCATCCCAACTGGCCTGTTTTGCCGGTGACAAGCAGCTTCAATCGAATACCTCGGCCGAGGCAAGGGGTACCGCGTTTGCATCCTTGGGCGAAAGCAGCGGAGCACCCGATATCGGCCAGACGATGCCTATGGCCGGATCGTTCCACCGGATGGAGCGCTCATGTTCCGGCGCATAAAAATCAGTTGCCTTGTAGAGCACTTCGGCGAACTCCGACACGACGCAAAATCCATGGGCAAATCCCGCGGGGACCCACATCGCGTTATGCGTTTCCGCGGACAGGTGAACCCCGACCCATTGACCGAAGCGAGGGGAACTGCGCCTGATATCGACAGCGACATCGAAGATGCTGCCGGCCATGGCCCTGATCAGCTTGCTTTGTGTTTGCTTGATCTGATAATGAAGGCCGCGCAGCACGTTTTTTTCGGATCGGGAATGATTATCCTGAACGAAATGAGCATTGATGCCCGCGGCAGCGAAAGCTCGTTCATTCCAGCTCTCGTAAAAAAATCCCCTGGCGTCGCCAAAGACCCTGGGCTCGACCAGAAGAACTTCCGGCAGCGATGTCGGGGTGACTTTCATCGGCCCAGCCCCGGTTCGTGAAGGATGGCCAGAAGGTAATTGCCGTAGTCGCTGTTTTTCAGCGGAGTGGCGAGGGTTTCCAGCTCGGCATCGCTGATCCAGCCGGCGCGCCAGGCAATCTCTTCCGGGCAGCAGATCTTCAGTCCCTGCCGCCGTTCTATGGTCTGGATGAACTGCCCGGCCTCGAGCAAAGTCTCGTGGGTTCCGGTGTCCAGCCAGGCCATGCCCCGTCCCAGGGTGACCACATCCAGTTTGCCGCGTTGCAGATAGATGCGGTTCACATCGGTGATCTCGAGTTCGCCACGTGGCGATGGTTTAAGTGATTTCGAAACGGTAACCACATCGTTGTCGTAGAAATACAGCCCGGTAACGGCAAACCGCGATTTCGGCTTGGACGGTTTCTCCTCCAGGCTGATGGCGGTGCCGTTCTGGTCGAACTCAACCACGCCATAGCGCTGCGGGTCATTGACCGGATAGGCAAATACCGTGGCTCCGGTCTGCTTGCCGGCTGCGCTCAACAAATCCTTGGCCAGATCATGGCCATGAAAAATATTGTCGCCCAGTACCAGGGCGCAGGATTCAGCGCCAATGAAGCGCTCGCCGATGATGAAAGCCTGGGCCAGGCCTTCCGGCGCCGGTTGCACGGCATAGGACAGATTGATGCCCCAGCGCTTGCCATCACCCAGCAACTGCTCGAAGCGCGGTGTGTCCTGCGGCGTGGATATGATCAGTATGTCCCTGATGCCCGCCAGCATCAGCGTCGATAACGGGTAGTACACCATGGGTTTGTCGTAGATCGGCAGTAGCTGCTTGGATACGACCTGGGTGACCGGGTAGAGACGGGTGCCGGAACCGCCGGCGAGAATGATGCCTTTCACTGTTCTCGATCTCCGTAGTTGAGGTCCATCCACTGCTGGTAATTGCCCGATTCAATGCCCGCAATCCACCGGGCATTCTGCAGATACCAGTTGACGGTCTTCTGCATGCCGCTGTCGAAGGTTTCTGATGGCTTCCAGCCGATTTCGCCGCTGATTTTACGGGCATCGATGGCATAGCGCCGGTCGTGCCCGGGCCGGTCCTTGACGTAGCTGATCAAGGTGGAATATTTCTTTCGGTCCTGACGCGGCTGCAAGCCATCCAGGATGGCGCAAACGGTCTCGACCACCTCGATGTTGGCTCGTTCGCTGGCCCCGCCGATGTTGTACACCTCGCCGGGGCGGCCTTTCTCCAGCACCGCACGGATCGCGCTGCAATGATCGCCCACATAGAGCCAGTCACGGATGTTGCGCCCGTCGCCATAGACCGGCAGGGGCTTGCCGCGCAGGGCATTGAGCACCATCAACGGAATCAGTTTTTCGGGGAACTGATAAGGGCCATAGTTGTTGGAGCAGTTTGTGCTGAGGGTGGGCAGGCCGTAGGTGTGGTGATAGGCG
>CAXNIK010000209.1:0-6576 GCA_964202115.1 Burkholderiales bacterium | reverse complement strand
ACGCATGTGCTGAACAAGGGCGGCAAAGGGGTGGCCAGTCCGTTGGATAGGGTGGACGGCATGATGACCGGCGGTGCGGAGCAGGTGCCGCCCGCCTACCAGGTTGCGGTGGCTGCCCGCCCTGCGGTTTCCACACCGAAGTCGGCTCTGGTATGATAAATCATCATACCAAGGAGCATGCCATGAGCAGCGTCAAAGTTGCGATCACTCTCGACCGGGAAACGCTTGGCCGCGTGGACGGCCTGGTGGCACGCAATGCCTTCCCCAATCGCAGCCGCGCCATTCAGGCGGCCGTGGAGGAGAAACTCGCGCGAATGGAACGCAGCCGCCTTGCGACGGAATGCGCGAAGCTCGATCCGAAGTTTGAGAAAGCCATGGCGGATGAGGGCTTGGGCCGGGAGCTTGAGACGTGGCCAGAATACTGAGGGGCGATATTCGCTGGGCCGAGCTTGATCCGGTGCGAGGCAGGGAACAGGCAGGCTTGCGGCCGGTGCTGGTGATCAGCCAGGACGTATTCAACGAGCGCTCGGGCACCGTTATTGCCCTGGCGCTGACCAGTCAGCCACAACGCGCCGGCTTTCCGCTGACGCATGAATTGCGCGCATCAAAACTGCCCAAGCAATCCTGGGTGAAGATCAGCCAGATTCGCACGCTGTCGGTGGAACGCATCGGCGCCAAACTCGGCCGCGTCGCTCCGGAGGAGCTTGGCCTCGTGATCGAGGGACTCAACGAAATTATCGGAGCCTGAGGAACGCGCTATTCCTTGCGCGCCAGCCTCAATCGTTTGACATGAGAGGCTTCGCCTCGCTTGCCGGGACAAGTCCTCTCGATGGAAGGGTTGGGCATCACTTGCGCGAACTTGCCCCGGACCTAGGCTGCTTCTGCATGAAGTCTCATCCCTCCCTGCATGAACTTCTCCTCGTTGTTGAATTCGCGCCTATTCCACAACGATCTTCGCGTCGGCGACGACTTTTTTCCAGCGATCGAATTCCTCGCGCATGAGATTGGTGACCGCCTCCGGAGTGCTGGCCCCGGGGTCTAATCCGGCGCTGGTCAGGGCCTTGACGACCTGGGCGTCGGCCATGACCTGGTTGGTGAGGGCGTTGATCCGCGCGATCACGGCGGGAGGGGTTTTGGCTGTCGTGAAGAGGGCAAACCAGGTGGACACCTGGTAGCCGGGATAACCCAGCTCTTCCATGGTGGGAACATCGGGCAGCGCGCGCGAACGGGAAGTCCAGCCCGAGGCCAGCGCGACCAGCTTGCCCGCCTGGATGTTGGGGACCACCGTCGCCGCGCTGTTGATCATGACATGTACCCGGTTGGCCATTAAGTCCCCCATCATGGCGGCGGTGCCCTTGTAGGGGACGTGAATCAACTTGATGCCGGCCATGGAATTGAGCAACTCCATCCCCAGATGGTTGGGCGTGCCTATGCCGGGGGTGGCGTAATTGAGCTCACCGGGCCTGGACTTGGCGAGCTTCACCAGTTCGGCGATGGATCTCACGCCGAGCTGGGAATTCACGATGATCAACTGGTTGCTGTGGAGCAGCATGCTGATAGGCACAATGTCGCGGAAAATATCAAATGGCAGCCTCTCCCCGTACAGCGAGGCGGCGATGGCGGTATGGCCGGCGGTGGACAGCATCAGCGTGTGGCCGTCGGGAGCAGCGCGGGCCGTGATCTGGGTGCCGATGACACCATTGGCGCTGGGCAGGTTTTCCACGAGGAAGCTCTGGCCGGTGACCTCTTGCATCTTCGCGCTTATGGACCGGGCGGCCAGGTCGGTGGGGCCGCCGGGCGTGTAGTTGGTGATGAATCTTGCCGCCTTGGTGGGCCAGGCCTGGCCCGATTGAGCGCCGGCCTGCGGACTGACTGCAACGAGTACTGCGCAAAACACCAGCGAGATTCTATTCATGACGGTCCTCCTGAAATTGCTGCTGCGGTTTGTGTGCATTGTGGGGCCGAGTGTGAAGATGCTGTGAGTTCGCGTAAAGTCGATTTATACATAACGATTAGTCGAATAAACCGACGCATTACGCGACAAATGGGTGAGCGTAATCGGCACTGTCTGCGCGCTCCGATTCAATCCGCTCGCCGCGCTCATCGCGTCTCGCTTGCCTGCGTATGCAACCAACAGGATGCATCCCACACCGCCCAGGTTGCCTGCAAAATCAGACCCGTCCATCTCTTCCACTTTTGAGATTGCAACATGATCAAACACCATGCAAAGCACCACCAAGCCGGCGCCAGGATAACGATTACCCTGGAAACCAATGTGCTCAGACGGGTGGACAAGCTGGTCGCCAATGGCACGTTCTGTAACCGCAGTCAGGCGATGAAGGTGGCAGTGGAAGAAATGCTCGAGCGCGTGAAACGCAACCGCTTGGCAGTTGAATGCGCCAAGCTCAACCCGATACAGGAAAAGGCCTTCGCCGAAAAATATCCCGGCTGAGACCGTGGGGCTTGGCCGTAATAGGGGGCAGCCGCCCCTACTCCTTGCGCGCCAGCCTCAGCACGTAGCCCCCCGACTTTTCGTCGCGCTCGGTCTCGATGAGCTTTTTCTTGGCGGCATCCTCCAAGAGGTCGGAGAAGGCGCGGTAGCCGTACCAGGACTCGTTGAAGTTGGGGCGGCGGCGCTTGAGCGCCTGTTTCACCATGGAGCCCCAGAGTTTTTCGCCCTCGCCGCGCTCGGCCAGCAGCGCCTCGATGGTCTCCACCACCAGGTCCATGGCCTCCTGCTTCCTGTCCTCGCCGGCGGCGGCTTCCTTGGATTCGCCGGGGGGCACGGGGCGGGCTTCCTTTCTCTTCTTGGCGGCGCGGCGCTTGCTCTCGTCCTCGCGCACCAGGTCGTCGTAGTAGATGAACTCGTCGCAGTTGACGATGAGCAGATCGGAGGTGGAGTTCTTCACGCCCACGCCGATTACGGTCTTGTCGTTCTCGCGCAGCTTGGACACCAGCGGGGAGAAATCCGAATCGCCGCTGATGATGACGAAGGTATCGACATGCGACTTGGTGTAGCAAAGGTCCAGGGCATCGACCACCATGCGGATGTCGGCGGAGTTCTTGCCCGATTGCCTCAAGTGCGGGATCTCGATCAGTTCGAAGGAGGCGCCATGCATGTCGGACTTGAATTCCTTGTAGCGCTCCCAGTCGCAGTAGGCCTTCTTGACGACGATGCTGCCCTTCAGGAGCAGGCGCTCGAGCACCTTGCTGATGTCGAACTTGGCGTACTTGGCGTCGCGCACGCCCAGAGCCACGTTCTCGAAGTCGCAGAACAGCGCCATGCTGCGGGTTTCATGCGAGGTGGCCATATTTATCCTTTATTTTCATCGGCTTGCATTCAAGCCTGCCTTCATTGCGCCCATCCTTCTCCGGGGGAAGAAGGGCCTGTCGGAACCATGCTAACAGATGCGCCCCCGGCGGCGGATGCACTGCCTATTCGTTCTGTGGGTGCTGCGGCTAGCGCAGCTTGGGGAGCAGCCGATCCAGCGCGTTGGCAAAGTTCTGCCGGTCGGCATGGCTGAAGGGCGCCGGGCCGCCGGTATCGACGCCGCTGGAACGCAGCTCGTCCATGAAGCCGCGCAGGGACAGGCGCTCGCGGATATTGTCGGCGCTGTAGCGCTCGCCGCGCGGGTCGAGCACGTGGCCGCCCTTGTCCAGCACGGAGGCGGCCAGCGGAATGTCGGCGGTGATCACCAGGTCGCCCGCGGCCACGCGCGCGACGATTTCATCGTCGGCCACATCGAAGCCGCCGGGCACCTGCAGCGCGCGTATCCACGGCGAGGGCGGCGTGCGCAGCATCTGGTTGGCCACCAGCGTGGTGGGGATCTGCAGCCGCTCGGCGGCGCGGTAGAGGATGTCCTTGATCACGCCGGGACAGGCGTCGGCATCGACCCAGATGTTCATGCGGGAATTGTACTTTCGGGATGTGGTTGCCGGCGCGCCGGGCCTGCATTAACATATTGGTGTTTTAGCACCAATATGTCAAAACAGCACAAGGAACCCATCATGAGCCGGTTGACCATCACGCTGGGCGAGGCGCGTTACCGGGCCCTGAAAGAGGCTTCGGCCCGGCGGAACAAGACCATCGGGCAATTGATCGACGAGAGCCTGGAGTACTACGGCATCAAGACCCTGGAGAATGCCCAGGCCATTGTCGAGCGGGCCCGGCGCCACAGCGGCCTGAGCGAAGCGCGGGCGATGGCGCTGGCGACGGGGGAAGTGAAAGCCGCGCGCAAGCGCTGATCTTTCGCGGCGCAGACCCCCATGCTACCGCCCGCCGTCGTTGATACCAATGTCGTCGTGTCGGGCCTCCTGACGACCCAGGCCAACTCTCCCGTCGTGCGCATCCTGGACGGCATGCTGGCCGCCGCGTTTGCTTACGTCATCTCGGACGCCCTTCTGGCGGAATACCGGACAGTCCTGCGACGTACGCCGCTGCGCAAGGTGCACAGGCTGACGTCGGGTGAAATCGACGCCGTGCTGGTCGATCTGGCGCAGCACGCGATCTTGCTTGCGCCGGCTCCCACCCGTTCGGCGCCGGATCCGGGCGATCAGCATCTATGGGAATTGCTGGCGCTCCGCGATGACCTTGTCCTGGTCACTGGTGACAAGCGCTTGCAGCGGGATCGCTCCATGGGTTCGCGCATCCTCGCCCCAGCCGCGTTTGTTGAGCGTTGGATGGCATAGCCGGCAAGAGGCAAGCGCAGGTTTGCCCGCTCAGCCCAGCACCGCCTCGATATCAGCCGCGATGTCCTCGGGCCGGATCTTGGGCGCGTAGCGGCGTACCAGCCTGCCGTCTCGGCCGACCAGGAACTTGGCGAAGTTCCATTCGATGTCCTCGGGCCCGGCGGCGCCGGCGGATTCCTGCTTCAACCACTGGTAGAGCGGATGGGCCCTGGTGCCATTGACCTCGATCTTGTCAAACAGGGGAAAGGACACGCCATAGTTCTGCTGGCAGAAGGCGCCGATCTCCTCGGCCGAGCCCGGCTCCTGCTCGCCGAACTGGTTGCAGGGAAAACCCAGCAACGCCAGGCCGCGCCCGGCGAACTGCTTGTGTAATGCCTCCAGGCCGGCGTACTGCGGCGTGAGACCGCAGCGGCTGGCCGTATTCACCACGAGCGCCACCTTGCCCTTGTAGGCATCCAGGGCGTGCTTGTCGCCGCCCAGGGAATTCGCGGAAAAATCGTGCAGCGTGGTCATGGGAAATCCTTTGTTGTGTCGCCCCGTTCAGCGGCTGGTGCCGTCCTTGTGCAACTGATGATGCTCGGCCACTTCAAGTTCGGTCATGGCATCGATGATGGTGCGGTAGATGCGCTCGGTCGCCTCAGGCGAAGCGCCGGCTTCGCGCGCCATCCCGGTCACCCGCGCGATGACCTGCTCCACCCGCGCCGGCACCACCACCGCCTCGGCGGTGGCCTTGAAGCGCGCCGCCTCGAGCACATAGGTCTGGCGCTCGGCCAGCAGCGGCACGATGAGCCGGTCCAGGCGGTCGATGTTGGCGCGGACTTCGTCCAGCGACTGACAGGGCTTGCGGGCAGGGTTGGCTTGCATGGGGGATCCGAAAGAAAACGAACGGCCGCTTTATATCACGCCGGTGGAGCTTGCTTCAGCGGTATGGTCTGGCGGGTGAAATTGACCGCCAGGAATATTTCGCGCAGGAACACCAGCAGGCTGGCGATCAGCGCCAGCATCGCCGCCACGAACAGCGCGCCCAGCACCCGGGACAGATTCATCGCGAGGAAGGCATCAACAAAGGCCACGACGATGAGCAGGCAGATGAACAGAGCGCACAGCACCGCCAGCGCGATGGCCGGGTAGATGAGGCGGATGCGGAGGGCGATCACCCGCAGCTCGGCGTGGGCGTCGGTGCGCTCGGTGGCCAGCTCGCTGCTGTCGAGCAGTCGGCGTTCCAGTACCCGCGCGCGATCCACGGCTCGTCCCAGGCGGTTGGTCAGCACCGCCAGCAGCGTGCCCACCGCGGTGAGCAGGAACACCGGCGCCACGGCCAGCTGGATGACGTGGGTGACGTCATCGATGCGGGTAAGCGAGAGCTGCGGCAGCATGTCAGAAGGGCAGCGTGGACTGCGCCTGGGCCAGCCAGCTGATCTCGGCGCCCGCGGCGATGCTGCCGCCGGTGACGACCTCGGCGAAGGCGCCGCCGCGCCAGCCGTCGTACATGGCGCGCTCAAGCCCCGGTAGCGCTTCATTCATGCGCTCGCAGGGCTTGGTCTCGCCCAGGATGCGCAGGCGGCACTCGCCCGCGGTTGAGTGAATGATCAGAATGCGGCCGCGCGTCTGGAAAAACGCGGGGATGCCGGGACGTTGACCCAGCCCGCTCACCAGCAGGTTGGCACGCCGCGCCGAGGGCGGCAGCGTGCCGCCGAGTTTTTGCATCAGCTCATCCCAGACTTCGCGCTCGATGAGGGTGACCTGGCGCTTGCCGCCCTGGTTGGCATTGCCGGCAAGGCCGCAGCCTTCGACCAGCTCGGCCGTGGGCGCCGCGTCCATCACGCCGCGATGGGCGCGCTTGATCCAGATGTTTTCGAGGCGGGCGGATGACATGATCACAATCTT
>CAXNIK010000208.1:0-6637 GCA_964202115.1 Burkholderiales bacterium | reverse complement strand
GGTTCACCGAGTTCCACCAGCAGTGCATGCGCCACGGCGTGGTCGGGCACCCGTATGCCGATGGTCTTGCGGCGCCGATGCAGGATGCGCCGCGGCAGCTCGCGCGTGGCCTCCAGAATGAAGGTGTAGCTGCCCGGCGTCAGGCGCTTGAGCAAGCGGTACTGCGCATTGTCCACGCGCGCGAATGCCGCGATCTCCGACAGATCTCGGCACAGCAGCGTCAGATGATGCTTGTCATCCACCTGCCGGATGCGGCGCATGCGCTCCATGGCCGCCTTGTCGCCGGTATGGCAGCCCAGCGCGTAGCAGGAATCAGTGGGATAGGCGATGACCCCGCCGTCACGGACGATGTGCGCCGCCTGGGCGATTAGGCGGTGCTGCGGATGCGTGGGGTGAATATTGAAATACTGCGCCACGCGACCTCCGGACTGACTACCAGCGCTGCCAGACCGGCGTCAGGTCTGTGGGCAGATCGGGCAGCTTGCCCAGATCCACCCTGCTCTCTTTCGGACCGTGGAAATCCGATGCACGCGAGGCCTGCAGGCCGAACTCGCGCGCAAGCGTGCCGTACTCGCGGTACTGCTCCGGCGAATGCGCACCGGAGATCACTTCCAAGCCCTCGCCATCCAGGTCGCGAAAGCGCGTAATGAAATCGCGCATCTCGCCGCGGGTGAAGCGATACCGCCCCGGATGGGCAATGACCGCCGTGCCGCCGCCGGCATGTATCCAGCCCAGCGCCTCCTCCAGGCTTGCCCACTGGTGCGGCACGTAGCCGGGCTTGCCCCACACCAGATAATGTTCGAATACTGCTTTGACATCACGAGCATAGCCGTGACTGGCCAGAAAGCGCGCGAAATGGGCGCGGCTGATGAGTTCGGGGTTGCCGGCATAGGCCAGCGCCCCTTCAAGCGCATCCGGTATGCCGGCCTTTTCCAGCGAGGCCGCAATCAGCGCGGCGCGGCTGTCGCGGCTGGTGCGGATGCGCGCAAGACCTTCGCGCAAGACATCCTGATCGGGATCCACGTTCAGCCCGACGATGTGCACGGTTTTGTCGTCCCAGCTCACCGAGATTTCCACGCCGGCGATAAAACGAAGCCCCAACTCCTCCGCGCGGTTGCGCGCTTCGGCCAGTCCGGAGATTTCGTCATGATCGGTCAAGGCCAGCACATCCACGCCGTTCCGGAATGCGCGCCCCACCACTTCGGCAGGCGGCAAAAGGCCGTCGGAGACGGTGGAATGGCAGTGCAGATCTACATTCATGGGTCATGGTAGCACGCGATATTCGGCCTTCTCCGCACCTCCGCGCGGCCTTTTCCCGATGATATGATGCGCCGGCCGAGCTGGTTCCAGAGCCAAATCCGCGGAATCAGCCGCGTTCCACGAAAGCAGCGGTCTACGAAGAAAGAGCAGCATGCCGATTTTCAGTCTGGGTGAGCTGCGCCTCACCTGCAAGACCGACGATTATTTCATCGCCCCAACGGCCACCGTCATCGGCTCGGTCAGCATGGGGCATCAGGCCAATATCTGGTTCAACTGCGTGGTTCGCTCAGATGGAGAAGTCATCATCCTCGGCGATCGCGCCAATATCCAGGACGGCTGCATTATCCACAGCGATCCGGGCCATCCCTGCATCGTGGAAAACGATGTCGCCATCGGCCACAAGGTCATGCTGCACGGCTGCCGGATAGGCGAAGGCACCCTGGTCGGCATGAATGCCGTGGTGCTCAATGGCGCGGTCATCGGCAAGAACAGCATCGTCGGCGCGCATACCCTGGTGCCCGAAGGCAAGACATTCCCGGACGGTGTCATGCTCATGGGAACGCCGGCCAGGATCATGCGCAAACTCTCCCCCGAGCAGGCGGGGCGCGGCCGCAAGACCGCCGGGAACTACGCGCGCCGCGCTGAGCAGTACCGCCGCGAACTGAAGCTTGAGAAAGCCTGATTTATTATCAGATTAATACATAGATACCTGACTCAAAACAATCAACAGAATAATTGTGATCAACCATGTCCACTGACAATCATTCCGCCGATGCCGCCTGGCTGGAGCGCGTTGCCCGCCACCGCCTGCATGCCTTCGAGCCGCATTGCAAAGCCCATGCTCTTTGCCCGCGCGCCGATCGCTTCCTCTTTCTCCGCCACGGCGAGACCCAGGGCAATCACCTGAAAATCTATCAGCACGTGGACATCGAACTGAATGAGGCCGGTCTCGCCCAGGCCGCCGAGGCCGCCACCATCCTCAAGGGCTGCGGAGTAAAGCGCATCTTCGCCAGCACCATGCGACGCGCCTGGCACACCGCCGAAATCGCCGGGCGCGCACTGGATATCGCGCCCATCGAGGAGCCCGGTCTGCGCGAGCGCTGGTTCGGCGACCTGGTCGGCACCTCCTCCGAGCACATGGACTGGAGCAACGACCCGTCCAATGGAGAAACTCTGCAGGGATTCGTCCAGCGCACCTGTCTCGCCGTGTCGAAAATCCTGGAGAGCAGCGAACCCACGCTGCTGGTCGGCCATGGCGGTATTCTGTACGTGCTGGCCTACAGCCTGAACGTCAGATTGCGCGAGGACATGGCGCGCAATGCAACGCCGTTGGTGTTCGAGCGCAGCGGTGCTGCGTGGACGGCTACGCCTTACGGGGAAGCGGTGGTGGCGCGAGGCGGGAACATCGGCTGGTGATCCATGACCACCGTGCTTACTCGGAACCCGAAATTTTCGAAATAAAATTCTGCAACTGATTATTCGCCTTGGCTGCCGGCAGCTTGTTACTCACCTTGGCCGCAGTCCCGGTCCAGACCGCGTGACCTTTCTGAACTGCGTCGAGAATTTTCAAAGTGGCAGCTTTGATTTCAGCCAGCGTGGCATCGTCATATCGAATCGAGGTCGAGCCATAGGTCTCGGCCTCCACCCTGCCGTTTGCCCAGCCTTCCAGAATGGTCAGCAAAGTGGTGATCCTGATTTCCCGGCTATGACACCACGCTTCCGGCGATGAGTATTCCTCGCTACGCACATGAAGCTTCTCGGCAGGAAGATGGTGGCGGAGAACTTCAAATCGTTCTCCCGAGATCCGCCGAACAGAAATATCTTCGCTGCAGAACATGTTCGGCCCAGCCGTATGCTTGACCCGCTTTGGCAGGACAGGAAAGTGCGTATCTGCCACCACCCCTTCGGAAATGAGGTCTTGTTTCGTTCCGGTGAACTTTGTCCACCGGTCATGCATTTCAATCTGCAGACCTTGTGGCGGGACAGGATCAGCTTTAGCCATGATGCGCACTCCCTGGACAGGCGACAGCGCGTCGGCGTCGGCCTCGATCTTGGGCCCTACTTCTTCGCCGCCGGCTTGGGCGCCGGCAGCATTTCCGCCCGCGTCCGCAGCAACGGCTCGACCTGTCGCGCCGGGAAGATGAAGGTCCACTTGGAGTAGCCCTGCTCGCGCTTCACCTGCTCCAGCAGCTTGACGCGATAGTCCACCCATTCCTTGGCCTTCTTCTCGATGTCTTCCTTGCTCTCGCCCTTGAAGGACACGCGCTCCTTGGGCGGATCACCGGCAATGGAGAAGCTCACGTAGTACTTGTTGTCCTCGGGCTTGGCGCCGGGAATCTGCTTGCCCAGCTTCAGCGTATAGGTGAGGTTGTCGAAGGTCTCGGCCTTGGCGGTGATGGGCTTGTCCAGACCGGTCACATCGTTGCCGGGATTGGCCACCACATCCAAGATGTTCACGGCGTACAGCGGGCTCACCGAATCCTGGGCCTTTTGCTGGTCGGGGCGGCCCAAGTCCGGAAAATTCCACCAGTCGCCCTCTTCCTTGCGGGTCACGCCGTAACGCATGGCTCCATCCGGACCGTAGGTGGTGATGGACTTGGTGCGGTCGATATGCAGCACTTCCTTGGTGACCCAGGCCGCGGGACTGGCCTCGGCGAAAGCCAGGCCGTCAGACACCAGGACCATGGTTTCTCCGTCCTTGCCCGCCATGATATGGCGGCCCACGGCCTTCTCGATCTCCTTGGGCGGCTCCCCCGGCGAGGGCGACTCCATGACTTTCTTGATCACCGGCTTGCCGAGCAGCAAGCGCGCCAGTTGCTTGCCGTCCTTGTCCTTCAATTCCATGATCGTGCCGGTACCCGGGCCCGCTTTCTCATTCTTGGCCTCGGGATCGACCAGCACGAAGCCCGGCTTTTCCGGCGCTGACAGCGGCTGCAGTTGCGTGACGCGCACGCTGGCGGTCTTGTTCAGCAGCTCGGCCAGGCGACCGGAGTCGGCTGAAAAATCAGCGCGCTCCTTGATCTTCCAGTCACTGCCATCCCTGGTCAGGGTGGTAGAGTCCTTGCCGTCACGCAGCACCACCTGGGCGATGTCCACCAGCTTCAGGCTGGGCAACAGGTTCTGGCCGACGCGGGCATCGGTCTTGTCCCAGGCGCTCTTCTGCGACCACCAGATGCCGCCGCCGGCGGCGGCCAGCACCACCAGCGCGACCAGCAGTATCAGGAATTGCTTGCGGCTCATATCGCCACCACCCTTCTGCGGCGATAGATGGCCAGCAACACACCGGCCAGCGCGATCAGCAGGGGTATCAGGCCGATATTGCCCACCTTGGTCCAGAACATCAGCGACTCGCTGTCGGCGCGCAGGTCCTTGCGCACTTCCTTCAGCTGCTTGCGCGCTTCGGCGGACACCTGGCGGAACTTGTCCAGCTCGGTCTGTTGCTCGGGTGTGAGGATGGTTGAGGCCTGCTGTCCCGGCAGGCGCTGCTGCTGCAGAGCCTGCAGTTTCTTGGTGCTTTCCTGCAGCTGCGTTTCCAGTTCCTTGATCTTGCCGGTGTAGGCCTGCTGCGCCTCAGCCTCCATGTTGCGGATCACAGTGAAGGGCCGCAGGGCCACGGCGCGGCTGCGCACCGAAATCAGGCTGGGATCGCCGGCAAACTGCTCCACCAGCGCCTGCACGAAGGCCAGGTTGCCGTTGGAAGGCACCACGATGCGCTGGCCGAACATCTCCTGGATCTCCACCGCCGCACCATCATTGATGAAGTCGGCATCGGAGATGAGGACAACGGCGTTGTCCGGGCTCTCGAACTTATGCTCGGGCGCGGGGGTGGATTTGGCGCCATCCGCTTTCGCCACTGCCTTGGCCGCTGGTTTAGGAGCGGCCTTGCCAGCCTCGCCTTCCTTGGGCTTTTCTACCGGCGCCGGCTTGCCCTCGGGGAATGCTGTCTTGAACTTGCCGGTGAGCTTTAGCGCCAGGGGATATTCGGTGTCGGCCGGCTTGAAGCCGCTGATGGCGCTCGTACCCGCCTTGGTGGCGTCGCTGGAGTCGACCAGCCTGGACAGCTTGGAGCTGTGCACCAGCACGGTCTGTGTCAGGCCCTCGGCCGGCTTGCCAGTGTAGGCGCCGGGGAAAGGCATGAGCAGGTTGGACAGGCGCTTGGTGGCCACATCATCGGGATTGAAAGCATCCTGCAGCAGGGTCAGCACCGTGGGCATGGCGCGCGGCCCCTGTCCGGAGATGTACTTGGCGTCGGCCAGCACCCGCGAGCCGTCCATGGAAAAGCCCCACGCCTTGGCCAGCTTGTCCAGTGTGGAGGCCGTGCCGGCGCCACCGTTGGCTGCCTGCGGGGCATACTGCGCGTCGAAGTAGCTGAACGGATCGGTCATGGCGATGAGCTTGCCGCCGCGCATCACGAACTGGTCGATGGCATACAGGCCCTTGTCCTGGATATCGCGCGGATGGATCACCAGCAGCACCTTGATTTCGTCATCGATCTTTTCCGAGTCCAGGCGCACCTGGCGCACCGTAAAGTCGCGCTCCA
This sequence comes from Burkholderiales bacterium, assembly GCA_964202115.1. Lineage (GTDB taxonomy): Bacteria > Pseudomonadota > Gammaproteobacteria > Burkholderiales > SG8-39 > CAIYPG01. The sequence goes on along the minus strand of CAXNIK010000208.1, from coordinate 837 downwards.
GCTCCGAGATCAGCACCTGCTTTTCCGAGGGCGGAATGCCGCGCTGGGGCATGCCGCGCGAGCCGAACAACGGGATGGCGCTCATTACACCGATAACAGCCTTGTCCGCGCTCAGCGAGCGGGCGATGGCGCGCGTGAGGTCGTACTCCAGCAGTTCCTCGCGGTCCAGCGACAGCGCCGGCAACGCCAGCTTCTGGCCGGCATTGCTCACCGACAGCCCGAGGTAGAACTTGTCGCCGGTGGGCAGGGCCTGTGCCTCCACGCCGTCCAGCTCGGCGGCGTCCTCGGCCTCGGAGTCGGGTTTGGGATCGAGCTTCTCGATGATGATCTTGCCACCGCCCTGCTGGCGATATTCGGCGAGCAGATCTTCCACACGGCGACCAAAGGCCTTCACCGGCAGCGGCACCGTGGACTCACCTTGCGAAAAATAGAAACGGATGCGAATCGGCCCTTGCAGCTTGCCGAGCACCGAGCGCGTGCCATCGGTCAGGGTGTACAACCTGCCGTCGGTCAGGTCCACGCGTTGTTTGGCCTGGCCCAGCACGAAGTTGAGCAGGATGAGGATGATCGCCAGCGCGATGACGCCGCCAGTGGAGTACAGCAGGGTTTCCAGCCGCGCTCTGCTGTCACGTTTTTCTGCGTCGTGTTTCATGGTCATGATGGCCTACCCCGCGCGCCGGTTGCGAACGATCACGCCCGTGGTGAACAGGGCGAAACCGATCAGGGAGATGAAGTACAGCAGGTCGCGCGAATCCAGCACGCCCTTCTGGAAGCCGTCGAAATGGGTGAGCACCGAAAAGCCCGCCACCGCCTCGACCACACCCGGACTGGCCCAGC
>CAXNIK010000207.1:0-6667 GCA_964202115.1 Burkholderiales bacterium | reverse complement strand
GGCCTGGCCGCGCAGCAAGGCCTGCGCATCGGTGTTGGCGGCGATGAATTCCACACCCTGCACCCCGTGCTTGATCATGTGATCCACGGCATTGCCGCCGGCGCCACCTACGCCGATGACTTTGATCACGGTGCCGTTACCACTGTTTTCGACAATTTCGAACATGCTTGCCTCCATTATTTAAAAGATGCCTTTCGGCCGACCCCTACGCAAAAAAACCCATTGATACAAATTCATGGATGAATACTTCTCCATCCATCAAAAATTCCGCTGCAACCATTCGCGCATGCGCCCCATCACCTGCCGGAACGACCAGCCCTGCTGGGCAATCAGGCCGCGCTGCATCTGCGTCTTGCCCTCCAGCAGCAGCCCGACCACGGTGGCGTAGCGCGGATTGCGCACCACGTCCGACAGCCCGCCTTCGTAGCGCGGCACACCCAGGCGCACCGGCATGTGGAAAATCTCCTCGCCCAGCTCGACCATCCCCTGCATCACCGCCGAACCGCCGGTAAGCACGACACCCGAGGACAGCAGCTCCTCGTAGCCCGAATCGCGCAGCACCTTCTGCACCAGCGAGTACAGTTCCTCGACGCGCGGCTCTATGACTTCGGCCAGGGTCTGCTTGGACAACTGCCGCGGCGGGCGATCGCCCACGCCGGGGACTTCGATCATCTGCGCCGGATCGGCCAACTGGCGCAGCGCGCAGCCGTGACGGATCTTCAGATCCTCGGCATCGCCGGTGGGGGTGCGCAGGGCCATGGCGATGTCGTTGGTGATCTGATCGCCGGCGATGGGCACCACCGCGGTGTGGCGTATCGCGCCCTCGCGGAACACCGCGATGTCGGTGGTGCCGCCGCCTATGTCCACCAGGCACACGCCCAGCTCCTTCTCGTCCTCGGTGAGCACCGCCAGCGACGAAGCCAGCGGCTGAAGAATCAGATCACTGACTTCGAGTCCGCAGCGGCGCACGCACTTGACGATGTTCATCGCCGCGGACACGGCCCCGGTGACAATGTGCGTCTTCACCTCCAGGCGCACGCCCGACATGCCAATGGGCTCCTTCACCCCGTCCTGGCCATCGACGATGAATTCCTGCGTGAGAATGTGCAGCACCTGCTGGTCGGTGGGGATGGGCATGGCGCGCGCCGTCTCGATGGCGCGGTCCACGTCCAGCGCGGTGACCTCGTTCCTTTCCTTTATCGCCACCATGCCGGTGGAGTTGAAGCTGCGAATATGACTGCCGGCGATGCCGGTGAAAACGGTCTGTATCTTGCAGTCGGCCATGAGTTCAGCCTCTTCCAGGGCGCGCTGTATGGCGTTCACCGTGGACTCGATGTTCACCACCACGCCCTTCTTCAGGCCGCGCGACTCGTGACTGCCCATGCCTATCAGCTCCATGCGCCCGTCCGGAGCAAGCTCGGCGACCACGGCGACGACTTTGGCCGTGCCTATGTCCAGGCCGACGATGAGGTTCTTGGCGTCTTTCATGCTGTGTTTCTCTCAGTCTTCTGAATGACAGGGCGTTTGGGCGCGGGCGCTTTCGTGGCAGGGGGAACAGCAAGGTCCTTCAGGCCGGGCACGCGCAGCGCAAAGCCGTTGCTGTAGCGCAGGTCGACGTAACTCAGTCGCCGCCCGAGCGGCGCCAGGGTGCGCGGATAGATCGACACGAAACGCGCGAAACGCGCGTCCACACCCTCACCGCCCTTGTCCGCCGCCGTTTTGTCAATTGAGTCCCGGCCCAGTTGCACCGCCAGTCCGTTCGAGAGCTTCAGCTGCCAGCTGTAGCGGGGCGACAGCATCACCGTGTCCAGGCGCAATTCAAGCGGCGCGAGCGCCGCGGCAAAAGCGGCATAGCGCCTCATGACTTCGGCGGCGGTGCCGGCCGGACCGGCCAGGTGCGGCAGGGCGGCCAGTTGCCTGCCCTCGCCGATTTCGATGCGAGAAGGCGCGGTGAACACCTCGCCAAATGTGTTGACCATGCGGTTCTCGCCGGCCTGCCCCCAGCGCGCCATGGGCACATGCTCCTCCATGCGCACTTCCAGACGATCGGGCCACATGCGCCGCACCTGCGCGCGCCGCACCCAGGGTATGGTCTCGAACATCACGCGCACCGCGTCCAGATCCATGTTGAAGAAGGTGCCGGCCAGCTTCCCGTCCAGAGCCTTGACCACTTCGGCGCGGCTGACATGCGTGAGTTCTCCTTCTATGCGTATGGTGCGCAGCAGGAACAGCGGCGACTCCACCACCAGCTTCACGCCCACCAAGGCGATCAGCAGGAAGGCGATCGCGAACAGCCAATTGGCGATGCTGTTGAGCAACCTGTGGTTATCCCACATGCGCGCCCCCTTCGCTCAGGGCCGCATTCAGGCCGGCGCTTAGCAGCACGCGCAGGCACAGGTCCTCGTAGGAGATGCCGGCATGGCGCGCCGCCAGCGGCACCAGCGAGTGATCGGTCATGCCCGGCGATGTGTTGATCTCCAGGAAGTAAGGCTTGCCGGTACGGTCCACCATGACATCGGCGCGACCCCAGCCGCGACAGCCCAGTGCATCGAAGGCGCGCAGCGCTTCTGCGCGTATGGCGCTCTCCGCATCCGGCGGCAACCCGCAGGGCACGATGTAGCGCGTGTCGTTCGCCAGGTACTTCGCCTCGTAGTCGTAGAAATCGCGCGGCGTCTCCAGGCGTATCAGCGGCAGGGTGTCGCGTCCGAGGATGCCGGCGGTGAATTCCGCGCCCTCGATGAACTGCTCGACGATAACCAGCGGATCGTAGTTCGCCGCCAGGGTGTAGGCCTCCTCCAGGTCGGTGGCCTTGCGCACTTTGCTCATGCCCACCGAGGAGCCTTCGCTGGCCGGCTTCACCATCATGGGCAGGCCAAGGCGGGCGGCCACCGCGGCGAAATCCGTGTCACGCCTGAGCAGCTCGTAGCGCGGCGTGGAAATGCCGCTGGCCTGCCAGATGAGCTTGGTGCGCCACTTGTCCATGGCCAGGGCACTGGCCATCACGCCCGAGCCGGTGTAGGGAATGCCCAGCAGCTCCAGCGCCCCCTGCACCGTGCCGTCCTCGCCGTGGCGCCCGTGCAGTGCGATGAACACCCGCGCGAAACCGTCGCGTTTGATGTCCTCGATGGAGCGCTCGGCCGGATCGAAGGCATGCGCGTCCACGCCGCGGCTCTTCAGGGCCGCCAGCACCATGGCGCCGCTCTTGAGCGACACGGCGCGTTCCGCGGAGCGGCCGCCGAACATCACGACGACCTTGCCCAAGGCCTTGACGTCCATTGGAACCCTGGCATCAACGGGATTCATGCCGCCTCCCCGATGATGCGCACTTCCGGCACCAGCTCGATGCCAAATCGTTCCTTGACCGTCAGTCGCGCATGCGCGATCAGCGCCTCGATGTCGGCCGCCCTCGCCAATCCGCCGGGATTGACGATGAAGTTGGCGTGCTTCTCGGAAATGCGCGCTCCTCCCATGGTGTGCCCCTTCAGACCGCAGGCCTCGATGAGCCGTGCGGCGTGATCGCCGGGAGGATTGCGGAACACCGAGCCGGCATTGGGCAGATTGAGCGGCTGGGTGGCGATGCGCCTGGCCAGCAGCTCGCGTATGCGCTGGCGGGATCGGGCACCATCGCCTTGGGGAAAGCGCAACCAGGCGCCCAGAAACCATTCCCCGGCACCGGACTTGAGAGCGCAGTGGCGATAGCCGATATCGTAGTCGGCCGGCACTCGCACCTGCACCTCGCCGCGACGGTCGATGGTGCTCACACGCGCCACAAACTCCCAGGTCTCCGAGCCGTGGCAGCCGGCGTTCATGGCCAGGGCCCCGCCCAGCGTGCCGGGGACGCCGGCAAGGAACTCCGCGCCCTCGAAGCCGTGTGTTGCGGCAAAGCGCGCCACCTTGGGCGAGGCGACACCGGCGCCGGCGTAGAGGCAATCGCCTTCGACGCTGTCCATCTGCTCCACATGCATGGGCGCATGCGAGCTGTGCATCAATATCACCGTGCCGCGAAAGCCGCCGTCGCGCACCAGCAGATTGCTGCCCAGTCCGATGAAGACCAGCGGCTCGTCCGCCGGCAGCGTGCGCAGAAATACCGCGAGATCATCCGTGTCGGCCGGCGCGTAGGCGCGCGCAGCGGTGCCGCCTGCGCGCCAGCTCACGTGCCTGGCCATGGGCTCATCGGCATGCATGCGCCCGCGCAATGCTCCACCCGATCCACTCATGGCGCCGGGAGCGAAATGTAGGGTCTCGCCCATGTTCATCGCTTCCCGCCTTGTTGTGCCGCCCGCAGTTGCGCCGGCACGCCACCGATTGATCCGGCGCCCATGGTGATCACCACGTCGCCGTCGCGCGCCAGCTTCGATATCGCCGCCGGCATGTCGCTGATCGCATCGACGAACACCGGCTCAGCACCTTTGCCTATGCCGCCAGCCACCCGTATGGCTCGCGCCAGGGCGCGCCCGTCGGCGGCAACGATGGGCGGTTCTCCCGCGGCATAGACCTCCGCCAGCAGCACCGCGTCGGCCCCGGACAGCACCTTGACGAAGTCCTCGAACAGGTCGCGCGTGCGCGTGTAGCGATGCGGCTGGAAGGCCAGCACGATGCGCCGGCCGGGGAAGGCGCCGCGCGCTGCGTCCAGCGTCGCCTGCATCTCCGCCGGATGGTGGCCGTAGTCGTCCACCAGGGTGAAGCTTCCGCCGCCGCCGGCCATGAGTTCGCCGTAGCGCTGGAAGCGCCGGCCTACCCCGCGGAACTCCGACAGCGCCTTCATGATGGCGGCGTCATCCACACCCAGCTCGGTGGCCACGGCAATCGCGGCCAGAGCGTTCTGCACATTGTGCCGGCCGGGAAGATTGAGTTGCACCGCCAAAGTCGCGGCGCCCTCGCGCAGGCAGCGGAAACGCATGCGCTCCCCGGCAACGATGTCCACCGCGCGCACCATGGCATCTTCGCGCAGGCCGTAGCTGACCACCGGCTTGGACACGAAGGGCATGATCTCGCGCACATTGGCGTCGTCGGTGCACAGCACCGCGCTGCCGTAGAAGGGCAGGTTCTGCAGGAACTCGATGAAGGCCTGCTTCAGCTTGGCAAAATCGTGCTGGTAGGTTTCCATGTGGTCGGCATCGATGTTGGTCACCACCGCCAGCACCGGCTGCAGGTGCAGAAAGGAGGCGTCGGATTCATCGGCCTCCACCACGATGAACTCGCCCGCCCCGAGACGGGCGTTGGAAGCCGAGGCATTCAGCCGCCCGCCGATGACGAAGGTGGGATCCAGGCCGGCTTCGGCCAGCACGCTGGCGATGAGACTGGTGGTGGTGGTCTTGCCGTGCGTGCCAGCCACAGCGATGCCTTTCTTCAGGCGCATCAGCTCGGCCAGCATGAGCGCGCGCGGCACCACCGGTATGCGCTTCTGGCGCGCCGCCATCACCTCCGGGTTGTCCCCGCCCACCGCCGTCGATACCACCACGGCGTCGGCACCGGCGACGTTGTCGCTGACATGTCCGGTGACCACCTTCGCCCCCAGCCCCGCCAGGCGCTCGGTCGCGGCGTTCGATGCCAGATCCGAGCCACTCACCTCGTAGCCCAGGTTCAACAGCACCTCGGCGATGCCGGACATGCCGGAGCCGCCAATCCCGACGAAATGGATGTGTTTGACCTTGTGTTTCATGGCCTAGCCATCTCCGCGCAGATGTCGGCCACACGCTGGGCAGCATCGGGCCGGGCCAGCGCCCTGGCCTTCATCGCCATACCCAGAAGCTGCTCGCGCGTCAGCGAGGTCAATAAATCAGCCAGGCTTTTCGCGCTCAGGTCTTTGTGCTGAATCAGCATGGCGGCGCCGGCCTCGGCAAGATGGCGCGCATTGCCGGTCTGGTGGTCATCCACCGCATACGGATAGGGCACCAGCACGCTGGCCATGCCGGCCGCAGCCAGTTCCGCGACAGTGAGCGCGCCGGCACGGCAGATGACCAGGTCGGCATCGCCATAGGCGGCGGTCATGTCGTCGATGAAGGGCACCACCTTGCCGGCCGCGCCAGCGCGGGCATAGGCCGCTATCAGCGCCTGCAGATTCTGCGCCCCCGCCTGGTGATGCACCTCGGGCAGTTTGTCCGCGGGCATGAGCGCCAGCGCCTGGGGCAGGATTTCGTTGAGTGCCCGCGCCCCCAGGCTTCCGCCCACCACCAGGATGCGCAACGGCCCTGAGCGGCCGGCATAGCGCTCATCCGGCGGCGCCATCCTGGCGATTCCCTCGCGCACCGGGTTGCCCACTTCGATGGCCCCGGGCAAGGCATTGGGGAAACCGGTGAGCACCTTGTCGGCATAGCGCGCCAGCGTGCGATTGGTCAGGCCGGCAATGGAATTCTGCTCGTGCACCGCCAGCGGTGCGCCGGTGAACGCGGCCATCATGCCGCCGGGGAAGGCCACGTAGCCGCCCATGCCCAGGACCACATTGGGCCGGTGCTCGCGCAGGGCCCGGAAAGCCTGCCAGAAGGCGCGCAGCAGCCGCATGGGCAGCAGCAATATCGCCTCCAGTCCCTTGCCACGCAGTCCGGTGAACTGCACCGGTGCCATGACATAGCCGTGCGAGGCCACCAGCTTGGCTTCCATGCCCGCGGGCGAGCCCAGCCAGATGACATTCCAGCCGCGGTCGCGCAGACAATCGGCCACCGCCAGT
>CAXNIK010000206.1:0-6690 GCA_964202115.1 Burkholderiales bacterium | reverse complement strand
ACAATTCATGTGCTACAGAACCGGACAAGTCTAAAAACCCGCGACAAACAGTTGCTTACATCTGTGCCGTTGCTAACTGGTATTGTCAGATTGTCAGCGCCGTGCCGCCTGGGAGGGTGGCTCGACCAAGGCGCTGCGGGGGAGAGGCTCATGGCAGGCATAATTCCACGAGAGAACTGAATGGAACAGACCAAATCCCCCGGACTGCGCACATTCACACGACGTACCTGGCTGGCCCTGGGCGCGGCAGTCCTGCTGGCCGCGGGTGCCGCGGGCGCCTGGTGGTGGAAGTACAGGGAGGCCGCGCCTGAGGCGAACAAGGACGGCAAAGCTGCTCCGGCTTCCGCTGCCGGCAATCGTCGCTTTGCCGGCCCCGGCCGCGCCCAGCCGGTTACGGTGGGCAGCGTTCAACGCCGGGACGTGCGCGTGATTCACGCCGCCATCGGCAATATCGCCGCCCTTAACACCGCAGTGGTTCGCTCCCGCGTTGACGGCGAGCTGCGCGCCATCCATTTCAAGGAAGGCCAGGTGGTCAAGGCTGGCCAGGTGCTTGCCGAGGTGGATCCGCGTGCCTTCGAAGTGCAACTGGCGCAGGCGCAGGGTCAACTGGCGCGCGATCAGGCACTGCTGCGCAACGCGCAACTCGATCTGGAGCGTTACAAGGATCTCGCCTCGCGCGATTCGATCGCGCGTCAGCAGGTGGACACCCAGGAGTCCCTGGTGCGCCAGTTGCAGGGCACCATGCAAATTGACCAGGCCGCGGTGGACAACGCGCGGCTGCAGTTGTCCTACACCAAGGTCACCGCACCGATTTCAGGACGACTGGGCCTGAAGCAGGCCGATCTGGGCAATGTGCTGCGTGCCAGCGATCCGGCAGGCATCGTGACCATCACCCAGACCCAACCCATCAGCGTGGTCTTTGCCGTGCCGGAGGCGTTGCTGCCGCGCATCAACGGCCAGTTGCGCCAGGGCAACGCTCTTGAGGTGGAGGCCTGGGATCGCGAACAGCGCAATCGCCTGGCGGTGGGCCGGATCAGCGCCACCGACAATGCCATCGACCAGGTCACCGGATCGATCAGGATCAAGGCCGAATTCGCCAACGCCGACGGCAGGCTGTTTCCCAACCAGTTCGTCAATATCCGGCTGCAGCTTGAGACGCTGGCAGACGCGCTGGTCGTGCCGGTGACGGCAATCCAGCGCGGCGCCCGCGGGACCTTCGTCTATGTGGTCAAGGACGATGGCACGGTGTCGGTGCGCAATGTGCGTTCCGGCGCGATCGATGGCGAGTGGATCAGCGTTGAGGGTGATCTCAATGACGGCGAGAAGGTGATCACCGATGGCGCAGACCGCCTGCGCGAGGGAGCCAGGGTGGAAACGATCCTGCCGCCGAAACCTGCGGCCCGCGGCCCGCGTGGCGCGGGCAAAGGCGACAGCGACAAGGCGCAGCCGCGCTCCGCGGCACCGCCGGAACCGTCTCCGGCCGGAGCAAAGACGCCGCCCGCATCGAAAGCGGACCCGTCGGACAATGAAAAATCGGTGCGCCGGCCGCCCTTTCTGGACCGCCTGCCGCCGGAAGTGCAGGAGCGTTTCATGAAGATGAATCCCGAGGAGCGCCGCCAGTTCATTGAAAGAATGCGCGAGCGGCGCGCCGCCGGAAAGGGCGGCGCAACCGAGAAAGGCCCGGCGAACCCGCAGCCATGAACCCCTCGCGGCTGTTCATCCTGAGGCCGGTGGCGACCTCGCTGCTGATGGTCGCCATACTGATAGCGGGCCTGCTGGCCCTGCGCACGCTGCCGCTGTCGGCGCTGCCCGAGGTCGACTATCCCACCATCCAGGTGACCACGCTGTATCCGGGGGCCAGCCCCGATGTCATGACTTCCGGGGTCACGGCGCCGCTGGAGCGCAACTTCGGGCAGATGCCGGGCCTCAACCAGATGTCCTCGGTCAGCTCGGGCGGCGCCTCGGTGATCACCCTGCGCTTTTCGCTGGATGTCACGCTGGACGTGGCCGAGCAGCAGGTGCAGGCAGCCATCAACGCGGCCAGCAACCTGTTGCCCAATGACTTGCCCATGCCGCCGATCTATCGCAAGTTCAATCCGGCTGATGCGCCCATTCTGACCATCGCGGTCAGTTCGCCTTCGCTGAAATTGTTCCGCGTCCATGATCTGGTGGAGAACCGCCTGGCGCCCAAACTGTCGCAGGTGCCCGGCGTGGGGCTGGTGGCCATCTCCGGCGGGCAGCGTCCCGCGGTGCGCATACAGGTGAACCCCGGCGCGCTGGTCGCGGCCCGGCTGTCGCTGGAGGACGTGCGCATCATCGCCAACGCCGCCAACGTGAACCAGGCCAAGGGCAGTTTCGACGGTCCGCAGCATGCCTCCACGGTGGACGCCAACGACCAGCTGCGCTCCGCGGCCGACTACGGCAAGCTCATCATTGCCTTTCGCAACGGCAATCCCCTGAGGCTTTCCGATGTGGCCGATGTGGTCGATGACGCGGAGAATCTGCGCCTGGCCGCCTGGGCCAATACAGTGCCGGCGGTCGTTCTGAACGTGCACCGCCAGCCCGGCGCCAATGTCATCGAAACCGTGGACCGCATCCAGGAGGTGCTGCCGGAACTGCGGGCCACGCTGCCGGCGTCACTGGACGTGCAGATTCTGACCGATCGCACCGTCACCATACGCGCCTCGGTGCATGATGTTCAGGTCGAACTGCTCCTGGCCGTGCTGCTGGTGGTGACGGTCATTTTCGTGTTTCTGCGCAGTCCCTCGGCCACGCTGATTCCCAGTCTGGCCGTGCCGCTGTCGCTGACGGGCACTTTCGCCGTCATGCATCTGCTGGGTTTTTCCATCAACAACCTGACCCTGATGGCGCTCACCATTTCCACCGGCTTCGTGGTGGATGACGCCATTGTGATGATAGAAAACATCGCCCGCTATGTGGAGCGGGGCGATCCTCCGCTTCAGGCGGCCCTGAAGGGGGCAGAGCAGATTGCCTTCACCATCATCTCGCTGACCATTTCGCTGATCGCGGTGCTGATTCCGTTGCTGTTCATGGGCGATGTGGTGGGGCGGCTGTTTCATGAGTTTGCCATCACGCTGGCGGTTTCCATCCTCATTTCGGCCGTGGTGTCGCTGACGCTCACGCCCATGCTGTGCGCCAGGCTGTTGCGCCATACGCCGGAGGAAAGCCACGGCCGCCTGTATCAGGCCATCGGGCGCATGTTTGATACGGTGATCCGCCGTTATGGCGTGATGCTGGACTGGGTACTCGACCGCAGCGGCCTGACACTGCTGGTGTTTGCCGCCACCATGGTGTTGACGGGTGTGCTCTATGTGATGGTTCCCAAGGGATTCTTCCCGGTGCAGGACACCGGCGTGATCCAGGGTATCACCGAGGCCTCGCAGTCCACTTCGTTTGCGGCCATGGCCGAGCGGCAGCAGGCTCTGGCCGAGGTGGTGCTCAAGGACCCGGCCGTGGAGAGCCTGTCATCCTTCATCGGCATAGACGGCAGCAACACCACGCTCAATACGGGGCGGATGCTGATCAATCTGAAGCCTCGTGAAGAGCGCGAAGGCAGCGTGGGCGACGTGATCCGCCGCCTGAGCGCATCCAGCCGCGGCGTGCCGGGCATCGAGCTGTTCATGCAGCCGGTGCAGGACCTGACCATCGAGGACCGGGTTTCCAAGACCCAGTACCAGTTGCTGCTCACTTCGCCCGATCAGAGCGCGCTTGCCGATGGCTCGCAGCGCCTGATGGAGCGCCTGCGCACGCTGCCGCAGCTGGCCGATGTGACCAGCGACCTGCTGGACAAGGGCCTGCGCGCCCATGTCGAGATTGACCGCGCCGCGGCCGGGCGGCTGGGCGTCACGGTGGCAGGCATCGACAACGCGCTTTACAACGCCTTTGGCCAGCGGCAGATATCCACGATATTCACCCAGTCCAACCAGTACCGCGTGGTGCTGGAGATCGCGCCGCGCTACAAGGCGGGTCTGGAGGCGCTGGCCAATCTGTATGTGGATTCCAGCGGCGGCACGCAGATTCCGCTGTCCTCGGTCGCGACCATCGTCGAGGCGCCCGGCGCGCTGGCCATCAACCACGTCGGGCAGCTCCCCGCCGTGACCCTTTCATTCAATACCGCCCCGGGCCATTCCCTAGGCGATGCGGTCAAGGCGATCAGGGCCGGGCAGGCATCGCTGGAGCTCCACCCCAGCATTGAATCCAGCTTCCAGGGCGCGGCGCTGGCATTCCAGGCATCGCTGTCGAACACGCTGTGGCTGATTCTCGCTTCAGTGGTCACCATGTACATCGTGCTGGGGGTGCTCTACGAGAGCTACATCCACCCGGTGACGATTCTGTCGACATTGCCATCGGCTGGCCTGGGCGCGCTGCTGGCACTGCTGGCCTGGCGGCTCGATCTGGGCATCGTCGCGGTGATCGGCATTGTCCTGCTGATCGGCATCGTCAAGAAGAACGCCATCATGATGATCGATTTTGCCCTGGACGCCGAGCGCGAGCAGGGACTCTCCCCGCGCGAGGCGATCCACCAGGCCAGCCTGCTGCGCTTTCGACCCATCATGATGACCACATTCGCCGCCATGCTGGGCGCGCTGCCGCTGATGCTGGGCACCGGCTGGGGCAGTGAACTGCGCCATCCGCTGGGCGTCACCATGGTCGGGGGGCTGATCGTCAGCCAGGTGTTGACCCTGTTCACCACCCCGGTGATCTACCTGCGCTTTGCCCGACTGGCGCAGTACTGGCAGCGGCGGGCCAGGGTGAGCCAATGAAGGTGACGCAATGACGGTGCCGCAATGAGGGCGGCGCAATGAATTTCTGCGAGCCCTTCATTCGCAGGCCGGTTGCCACGACGCTGGTGACCCTGGGCATCGCCCTGGCTGGTGCCATCGGTTTTGCGCTGCTGCCGGTGGCGCCGCTGCCCAGGGTGGACTATCCCACCATCGTGGTGACGGCATCCCTGCCGGGGGCCAGCCCCGACACCATGGCCGCCAGTGTGGCGACGCCGCTGGAACGCGCGCTGGGCGCCATCGCCGGGGTGACCGAGATGACATCCTCCTCGTCACTGGGCAACACCCGTGTGGTGCTGCAGTTCGATCTGGATCGTGACATCAACAGTGCGGCCAACGAGGTGCAGGCGGCCATCAATGCCAGCCGCAGCCTGCTGCCCAGCGGCATGCCGAACATGCCGCGCTATCGCAAGGTGAATCCGGCCGATGCGCCCATCATGATCGTGTCCCTGACTTCGGACATCCTCACGCGCGGCCAGATGTACGATGCCGCCTCGACCGTGCTGGCGCAGAGCCTGTCCCAGGTGGAAGGCATCGGCAATGTAACGATCGGCGGCGGCGCCCTGCCGGCGGTGCGAATCGAGGCTGATCCGAACCGCCTGGCCGCCAGCGGCATTTCCCTGGAGGACATCCGGCTCGCGGTGGTGCAGACCAACAGCAACCGTCCCAAGGGCGCGGTGGAGGATGCCGGGCGGCACTGGCACATCGATGCCAATGACCAGGCCCGCACCGCAGCGGACTATGCCCCGCTGATCGTGCGCTATCGCAATGGCAGCGCGGTGCGGCTGAGCGACGTGGCCACCGTGGTGGATTCGGTGCAGGACGTGCGCAACTACGGCGTGGCCGACGGCAAGCCTTCCATCCTGCTGCTGCTGTTCAAGGAGCCGGATGCGAACATCATCGATGCGGTTGACCGGGTGCGCGCCATGCTGCCGCGTCTGCAGTCATCGATACCGGCTTCGATAGACCTGCGGGTGGTCACCGACCGCACCACCACCATACGCGCGTCGCTGCGCGAAGTGGAGCGCGCACTGGCGATCGCCGTCGCGCTGGTGGTCATGGTGGTGTTCCTGTTCCTGCGCAATGTGCCGGCCGCGCTGGTGCCCAGCGTGGCGGTGCCGGTATCGCTGGCGGGCACCTTCGGGGTGATGTACCTGGCCGGTTACAGCCTGGACAACCTGTCGCTGATGGCCTTGACGGTGGCGACGGGTTTTGTGGTGGATGACGCCATCGTGGTGCTGGAGAACATCTCCCGCCACATGGAACGGGGAAAAAGCGCGTTGCAAGCCTCCCTCGATGGCGCGCGGGAAATCGGTTTCACGGTCATTTCCATCAGCCTGTCGCTGGTTGCCGTGTTCATTCCCATACTGTTCATGGATGGCGTGGTCGGACGTCTTTTCCGTGAATTTGCCGTGGTGCTCACGGCCGCCATCCTGGTGTCGATGGTGGTGTCCCTGACCACTACGCCGATGATGTGCGCGGCGCTGCTCAAGCCGAGGACACGCGACAAGCCGGTTTCGCCATGGTCACGGTGGGTTGCCCGCGCGCATAAGCGGGTGGCGCGGGGTTACCGGCGTTCGCTGGCCTGGGCATTGCGGCACCAGCCGCTGGTGCTGCTCTTGTTCGCCGGCGTCATCGGTCTCAATGTGTACCTGTATGACAGCATCAAGAAGGGATTTTTTCCACAGCAGGACACCGGTCGCATCGTCGGCATCATCCGCGCCGATCAGGCCACGTCCTTCCAGGCCATGCAGCAGCGCCTGGACCGTTTTCTGGAAGTGGTGCGGGCGGACCCGGCGGTGGAAAACGTGACCGGGTTCACCGGCGGAGGCGCGCGCAACCGGGCGCAGATTTTCATGTCGCTCAAACCGGTGGCGGAGCGTGATGT
>CAXNIK010000205.1:0-6712 GCA_964202115.1 Burkholderiales bacterium | reverse complement strand
CCGCACCACGCGCCGGTCTGGCCATCGCACACCTCAAGGGGTTGATGAGATGCCGCTATTATTATACTAATGATATGGAAATGGAATAAGCCCTTTGTCCTGGACTTCAAGCCCGGGGCTGGTGCCACGCTGGGCACGAACTACGTCGCCCGCGCGACCCCTGACGGGCACACGCTGCTCATCACCACGGCCAGCTACACCATCGCAGCCGCCACCTACAAGGAACTGCCCTACGATCCCCTGAAGGATCTGGCGCCGGTGTCGCTGACGCTGAAGCGGCCGACGCTGCTCATGGTGCATCCCTCGCTGCCGATCAACAACTACGCCGACTACATGGCCTATGTGAAGGCCAATCCCGGCAAGATCAATTTCGGCACATCGGGGGCGGGCGGCAGCTATCACATCGTCGGTGCCTGGTTGCACGGCGTCACCGGCACCAGCGTCACCTTCGTTCATTACAAGGGCGCCGGACCGGCGCTGGTGGACCAGATTGCCGGCCGGGTCCACGTCACCCCGACCAGCCTGTTCAACGCCCTGCCGCTCATCAAATCGGGCAAGGTGCGCCCGGTGGTGCTGGTCAGCGGCGAGCGCTCAGCAATCATGCCGGACCTGAGAACCGTGGCGGAGCAGGGCGTGCCGGGATTCGACTACTCGGCCTGGGAAGGGATCTTCGCGCCGGCCGCGACACCCATGCCCATCGTTAACAAGCTGGCCGGCGAGTTCGGCAAGATCGCGAAAATGCCCGACGTGCTGGAGCGCTTCAAGAGCGACGGCACGCTCATGGTGGGCAGCTCGGCGGCGGACTTCCGCAAGCACGTGGCCACCGAGATCGCGCGTTGGAAGAAGGTGGTGAGCGACCACGACATCAAAGCGATCGAGGAGTGAGCGTCGGGCGCATTCTCCAGGCGCGGGACCTGGCGTTCTACTCTGGTTCGATACCCGCCATCTTGGTCAGCATGTTCCAGCGCGCCTCGTCCTTGCGCACATAGGCGTCCACTTCCTCGGGCCGCATGGTGAGGGCGCGGCCGGCGTTGCTGGCCCAGGTGTTCACGTCCTTGTCCTGCAGGGTGATATCGGCGAAGTGCTTCCACAGGATGTTGCGTATGGGCATGGGCGTGCCGCCTGGCGCGAAGTAGCCGGTCCAGGTGGACAGCACCACCCCGGGATAAAGCTCGTTCACCGTGGGCATGTCCGGTGCGATGGGCAGGCGCTCGGGCGAGGACACCGCCAGCCCGCGCATCTTGCCCGGCCGGACGAAACTCATGGCGATGTTGATGGGCTGGAAGGCGCCCGACAGGCGTCCGGCCATGATGTCCGGAAACATGGCACTGGCTTCCTTGTAGCGCACGTAGGTGTAATCCAGCTTGGTGGCGTTGAGGAACATCTTGTTGAGGATCTCGGCGGTGGAAGAGCTTCCACCCATGGGGTAGCGCTCCGGGTTCTTGCGCGAGCTCTCGACGTATTCCGTCAGTCCGCCCTTCTCCTGCAGCCTGACGATGAGCATGTAGAAGGCTTCCTGGTTGATGATGATGCCGGCCAGGTCCTTGATAGGGTCGTAGGGCAGCGACTTGAACATCGAGCGCGCCGCAGAGGTTCCCGAGTTGGTGCCGTAGAGAATGGTGTAGCCGTCGGGTTTGGACTTGGCCACCAGGGCTGATCCCAGGGTGCTGTTCGCACCCGAGCGGTTTTCGACCACGACCTGCTGGCCGATGCGTGTGCTCATCAGTTTTGCCGTCATGCGGCCGAAGGTGTCCGGTGAGCCGCCCGGTCCGAAAGGCATGATGATCTTGATGGGCCTGTTGGGAAACTCCTCGGCGGCATGGACCGGGGCCGATGTGATTCCCGATGTGATTCCACTGGTCACCAGCGACAGGGTGACAAGCAGGGCGAGACTGCGGACGGCAGGCTGCATGGAAGCTCTCCTTGGACGGTAACGGACCGCGCTGCGCGGCCCGCTGTCGTTTTCTTCTAAAGACTGTGATTACATTATTGATGTTTTGTCAATATGGACGACGCATAGCATGTAAATATGATCATATTGTCAGGACTCATCAGCGCCCCTTGAACTTCGGCTCGCGCTTCTCCTGGAAGGCGGCCTTGGCTTCCTTCCTGTCCTCGCTGACCATCTGCGGCCAGACGTATTCGAGATACTCCAGCTCGTGCAGGCGCGAGCTGCTGTAGGCCGAGCGGTAGTGGCCGGCCTTGACCGACTTGATGTACAGCGGCGGGATGCGCTTGAACATCTCCGCCCATTTCACCGCCTCGGCCTCGAGCTGGTCATCGGGCACCACGGCGTTGATCAGGCCGAGCTGGTAGGCGCGCTGCGCCGGCATGATGCGTCCGCCGGTCCAGCCCAGCAGCATCAGCTCCAGGCTGATCTTGTAGGGCAGGTAGGGCAGGTAGCTGATGGGCGCCACCGGGATGCCCACGCGCGCCTCGGGAAAGCCGATCTGGGCGTTTTCGCTGCAGATGGTGATGTCGCTGCCGCGGATGGCCAAGGCGTAGCCCGCGCCATAGGCATAGCCGCGCACCGCGGCGATCACCGGCTTGAACAGTGTCAGGCCATTGGGGGGATAGCCCTCGTGGGTGAGGTAAGGCAGGTTGTGATCGACCTGTCCCGGGGTCTGGTCGGCGCCGGCGCAGAAGGCGCGGCCGTTGCCCTTGAAGATGGCCACCCGCGCGTCGTCGTCCGCCTGGAAATCGATCCAGGCCTGCTTCAGCGCCAACGACAGCTCGCCGTTGAGCGCGTTGAGCTTCTCCGGGCGGTTCATCGTGACGTAGGCGATCTGGTCGCGCACTTCGTAGATCAGGACGGGGTTGGCCATGGATGTCTCCTCTGAATTGGGCGGGCGTTCTTCCTACTCTTCGGCCTTGATGTCGTTGTCCCGCGCCACCTTCTGCCAGCGCAGGGTTTCCGTGCTCATGAGCTTGGCAAACTGCTCGGGCGTGCCGCCGACCATGACGTTGCCCTGCTTGTCCGCCACGTCGACGATGTCCGGCGCGGCCGCCACCTTGTTGAAGATGTCGTTGAGCCTGGCAACGGTCGCCGCCGGCGTGGCACGCGGCGCGAAGAACCCGGTCCAGTTCAGGTAGCTGAAATCGTGTACGCCCTGCTCGGCGATGGTGGGCAGATCGGGCAGCACCTTGGAACGGGTGCCGGTCATGACGGCCAGCGGCCTCAGCTTCCCGGATTTGATAAAGGGCAGCGCGGCAATCAGCGCAGAAGAGGTGACGTCCAGCCGTCCTGCCACCATATCCACCAGGCTGGGACCGGTGCCCTTGTAGGGGATGTAGGTCACCTTGGTATTGGTGGCGTTGGCCATCCATGCGCCCACCATGTGGGTGGTGCTGCCCGACCCGAGGATGCCGTAGTTGACCTTGCCGGGGTTGGCCCTGGCATAGGTGACATATTCGGCGAAATTCGTCGCCGGAAAGGACGGGCGCGCCAGCAGCACATTGGTCTTGATGCTCATGTGCGCCACCGGCGCGAAGTCCTTGATGGTGTCAAAGGGCAGGTCCTTGTACAGGGCGGGGAAGACGGTGAAGCTGGCGTTGGTGATGAGCAGGGTATGCCCGTCGGCGGGTGCCTTGGCCACGTAGCCCACGCCGATGCGCGTGCCTGCGCCGGTCTTGTACTCGAGCACAAACTGCTGGCCGGTCATCTCGCTCGCCTTCTTCGTGTACATCCGGCCTTCTATGTCGATTGGGCCACCGGGTTCATACGGTGCGATCGCCACCACCGGTCGTGACGTTGAAAAGGGCCCCGGCGTTGATTGCGCCATGGCTGTTGCGGGCAGGCAGAGCGCCAATGCCGTTGCCAATGCAGTGTATTGCAGCTTCATTGTCTTCCTCCTTTTGAATTTTTCATGATCGGGAATCTCTGCGTATCCCCGATAGGCGAGAATTGCGCTTTAATGTCTGTTGCCAGCAGTGATATTAGACTGGAATCGGATTCACCAATAATTGGATCAAAGGAGAGGCATCATGCACCGCACAAACCTGGCGGCTATCGCATTCACCGCACTCATCGCCGCACTGCCGCTGATGAGCCGCGCGCAGGACTACCCCGGCAAGCCCATTCGCATGGTGACCATGTTCAGCGAAAGCGCGAACTCCAACCGCTATCGCTATGTCGCAGCCAAACTTGGCGAGCAGCTGGGCGTCAATGTCCTGATCGATGCCAAGCCCGGTGGCGGCGGTGTTATCGCGCTGCGCGACGTGTATCGCGCCCAGCCCATGGGCTACAGCCTGCTGCTGGCGAACAATGGCCTGGTGGGCAATACCTTCGCCTACAAGGACCCGGGCTACCGCATCGATGACTACACGCCGGTGGGCGTGATGGGCCTGTCGCCCTACGCCATGGTGATGAATGCCAATTTCGTTCCGGCGAAGAACCTCGCCGAGTTCGTCGCCTGGGCCAAGGCCAATCCGGGCAAGGCCAACTTCGGCAGCCTCGGCCCGGCGGCCGGCAGCAACATCAGCGCCGAGCGCTTCAAGCAGATGGCCGGCATCGACATGACCGGCGTGCCCTACAAGGGCGGCGATCAGATGGCGCTGGGCATGCTGTCAGGCCACATCCATGTCACCTGGATCTCGCTCAACAGTGCACGTGCCCGCATGCAGAACAGGCAGATCATCGGCCTGGCCAGCACCGGCGAGGAGCGCTCCGCGCTGCTGCCCAATCTGCCGACCTTCAAGGAACTGGGTTATCCGGAAATGGATATGACCACCTGGTATGCCGTGTTTGCGCCGTCAACCATGCCTGCGCCCATGCTGACCCGGTTGCGTTCGGTCTATGCCACGGCCAGCAGCGTACCCGACTGGAAGACCGTCATGGAGCAGAACGAGCTGGATCCGTTCAAGGGCAGCCACGAGCAGTTCATGGCCATGGTAAGGAAGGAAGCCACGCTGCTGGCCGCCGACTACAGGCGGCTGAGTCTGCCCCAGGAATAGCACGCGCGCCGGGGCAGTGCCCCGTCGCGCGTGGTCAACTCCCTTACCAGGTATCCACGTAACGTCGCGGCCCGCTGTCGCGGCGCGTTAGGCAGGAGCGTATGCCCTGCAGCAGCCAGCGTCGCGTGTCGGCCGGATCGATCACCGCGTCGATGCGCAGCAGCGTTGCATGCTCCACCGCCTTGCCCGCGGCATAGAGCTTGGCCACCTGCTCGTCGTAGAGGGCCTTGCGCTTGACCAGATCGGGCTCGGCCTCCATCTCCTTGCGATGGGACAGCATCACGGCGCCTTCCAGTCCCATGGAGCCGAATTCTCCGGTCGGCCAGGCCACCGAGAACACCGGCTCGTCCTTGGCGCCTGCGATCATGGCGGCCGCGCCCAGGCCGTAGCACTTGCGTATCACCACGCTGAACAGGGGCACGCCCAGCTTGTGCGCGGCGATGAAAAGCCGCGCTGTCTTGCGCACCGCGGCCTGCGCCTCGCTTTCAAGGCCGACCATGAAGCCGGGCGTGTCGATGAGACTCAGCACCGGAATGTTGAAGGCATCGCACAGCTGCAGGAAGCGCGCGCCCTTGTCCGAGCCGTCCGCGTCCACGGCGCCGCCCAGGTGGCGGCTGTCGTTGGCGATGAGCCCCACGGGCAGACCCTCGACGCGCATGAACCCGGTGATGAAGCCCGGGGCAAAGTCGCGGCGCAGTTCGAGATAGGTGCCAGTGTCGGCGATGGTCTCGATGACGCTGTTGCGCACGTCGAAGGCGCGCAGGCGGTTCTCCGGAATGCTGCGGCGCAGCAGGCGCTGGTCGGCGCAGGTCCAGTCCTGCAGCGGGCCCTGGAAGTAGGACATGGCCTGCTTGGCCAGGCGCGTGGCATCGGCCTCGTCCTCGGCGACGATGTCCACCACGCCGTTTTTGCGCTGCAGCTCCATCGGTCCGATCTCGCTGGGCTTGACCACGCCCATGCCCCCGCCCTCGATCATGGCCGGACCGGCCATGCCGATGTTGCTGTCCTTGGTGGCGATGAGGATGGCCGACATGCCGGCCAGGCTGGCGTTGCCGGCGAAGCAGTAACGGTTCACCACCGCGATGGTGGGCACCTCCCCGGACAGGCGCGCATAGGCCTTCCAGGTGTGCGCCTTGGTGACACGGCCCAGCGACTCGCCGGGCCGTCCGCCGCCACCCTCGGCGTAGACGATCACCGGAATCTTCTGCTCGTAGGCCACGTCCAGTACCCGGTCCACCTTGAGGTGGTTCATGGTCGCCTGGGTGCCGGCGAACACGGTGTAGTCATAGGCGATGGCGCAGCAGGCGGCTGCCTTGCCGGAGAAGTGCCTGCCGTTGACATTGCCTATGCCGACGATCATGCCGTCTGACGGGCTCATCTTAAGCAGCTGCTCCCTGCTGTAGCGAAAGCTCTGATTGGCCACCACGAAGGCGCCGTACTCGATGAAGCTGCCCGGGTCGAGCAGATCGTCGACGTTCTCCCGCGCCGTGCGCAGGCCGAACTTGTGGCGCTTCTCCACCGCCTCGGGCCGCCCTTCGTCCCGGGTGATGCGCCAGCGTTCCTCGACCTCGGCCAGATCGGGGCGGATGTAGTCCAGATCGATGGCTTCTTCCTGCTGCATGTCTCCGCCCTCGACCTCCTGCGGCAGGATGAACACCAGGGGCTGATTGGTCATGACCACGTCGCCCGTGGCCACGCTTACGCGCGCCACCTTGCCCGAGACTTCGGCGCTGACGACGTACTCCATCTTCATGGCCTC
>CAXNIK010000204.1:0-6805 GCA_964202115.1 Burkholderiales bacterium | reverse complement strand
AACTCTTCTATGGCGAATCCGAGCTGACCCATCTCATGGCCCATGACAGCGACGCCTTCAATCGCTGGGAGGCCGGGCAACGGCTGGCCTGCACGATCATGCTGCGCCGCGCCCAGGCCAAGCACCGGGACGATACCGCCATGCAGCCGGGCTTCATCGCAGCCACGGGCAAGCTGCTGACCGACGGCGCCCGCGATCCGGCCTTCACTGCGGAGGCATTGTCCCTGCCCGGAGAGGGCTATCTCGCCGAGCAGATGGACACGGTCGATCCGGACGCCCTGCATGCGGCGCGCGTGGCCCTGCGCCGCGACATTGCCGCGCAACTGCGCCTGGCCCTGCTGGTCACCTACGACAGTTTTTCCACCCGGGGGGCTTATTCCCCGGATGCCGCCTCGGCGGGCAAGCGTGCCTTGCGCAATCTGGCTCTGGGCTATCTCATGGAGCTTGGCGAGGGCGACGTCATACAGCTATGCCTGCGGCAATTCGATGCCGCGGACAACATGACCGACGCCATGGCCGCGCTGTCGGCCCTGGCCAATTGCGACTGCGAGGAACGCCGCCCGGCACTGGAGAGCTTCTACCAGCGCTGGCAGCATGAACCGCTGGTGGTGGACAAGTGGCTGGCGGTGCAGGCCACCTCGAGACTGCCGCAGACCCTGGACGAGGTGAAGGCGCTGACTGCGCATCCGGCCTTCGACATGCGCAACCCCAACAAGGTCTACGCGCTGATACGCGGCTTCTGCGCCAACCATGTGCGCTTCCACGCCGCTGATGGGTCCGGCTACGCCTTCGCGGCGGACTGGACCATTGAGCTGGACGCCCTCAATCCGCAGGTGGCCGCCCGCGTCGCCAGGAGCTTTGACCGCTGGAGACGCTTTGACGCCGGCAGGCAGCAGCACGCCCAAGCGGCGCTGCAACGCATACGCGGTGCCAGCGGATTGTCCCGGGACGTGGCGGAAATCGTCACGCGCGCGCTGGGCTGAGCGCGGAGCGGAGCTGTGCAAACTAAGTGGCTGCGCCAGGCGGTCAGCCTTGCCGCGGCCGCGCTGCTGAGCGGCTGCGAGTGGCTGCAGCCCTTCGAACAGGTCTGCGAGCGCAAGCTGACCGAGACTTCCATCACCGTGACGTCGGCGCCCATCAACGAGCGTGTTGACCTGAGCAGGTCCAGCGCCGAACTGACCGCCATGGGCGCAGCCTCCGCCGGCCGCCAGGTGCTGGGGCTGGCACAGACGCAGCTCAAGTGGGGCGTGTCCTTCGGCAGCCGCGGACTCACCCGCCGGCTGGGAGGACGGCACTGCATGCGCCCGGACATCGAGGTGAAGCTGGCCTTCGATCCCATGACCATCCTGGTGGCGCGGGAACAGTCCGAGGGATCATGCGCCTTCAACATCACCATGGAGCATGAACGCAAGCACGTGCGCATCTATGAGCGCTTCCTCGATCGGGTGGCGCCGCAAATGGAAGCAGAGCTGCGTTCCCGGTTCGGCAACCGTATTTTCTATTTTGCGAATGAAGCCGAGGCGGAAAGGCATGTGCAGGCCAGCCTGAAGGAATACCTGGCGCCCATGGTGGACAAGAACATGCAGGAGGTGGCGGCCCTGCAGGCCGCCATCGACACGCCGGAGGAATACTTCCGCCTGGAGACCTTTCAGCGCGCCTGTTCGGGCTGAATCGTAAATATATTATTATCAATATTTAGTTGAAGTCGTCTATCAATAGACTTGAACATGAATATTATTATCAGGTATTTTCACCATGAATCGCATTGACAGCATTGTCTTCGATCTCGGCAAGGTGCTGCTCGACTGGGACCCGCGCTACTTCTACCGGCAGCACTTCCCCGGTGACCATGATGGGCTGGAGGCCTTTGTCCGCGACATCGTTCCAAGCTCATGGATAGTCAGCATGGACGCGGGCAAACCCTCGTCGGTGGCCATCGCCGAGCGCCAGCGCGAACATCCAGACCATGCGCACCTGATCGGGCTGTGGATGCAGGGCTGGGGACAGATGCTGCGCGGCGAGATCGCCGGCACGGCGCAGATACTGCGGGAACTCAAGGCGCGCAAGCTGCGACTCTATGCCCTGACCAATTTCTCCATGGAAACCTTCCCGCTTGCGCAGCAGCGCTGCGCTTCACTCAGGCTGTTCGACGACACCGTCGTGTCGGCCGAAGCGGGACTGATCAAACCCGACCCCAGGATCTATGCCTACACCGAGAAGCGCTGCGGGCTTGTTCCCGGGAACACACTGTTCATCGACGATCTTGAAGTGAACGTGGCCGCGGCGCGCAAGGCCGGCTGGCATGCGCTGCAGTTTGTCTCGCCCGAGGCCCTGCGCGCCTCGCTGTCACAAATGGCGCTGTTGCCGGGCGGCGAACCTGGCCGGTAGATACGGCTACAGCCTGGCAGGCTGCGACGGATTCCACAACCAGGCTGCACCGCGCACCCCGCTGGAATCGCCGTGTGCGTTGCGCACCAGTCGCGTGGCCACGTGATCGGAGAACACCTGCATCAACCATAATTTCGGGACATTGCGGTACAGGCGCTCGATGTTGGAAAGACCGCCGCCCAGCACAATCACATCCGGATCGAGGATGTTGATCACCGAGGCCAGGGCACGCGCCAGGCGCTCTTCATAGCGGGCCAGGGTGGCATTGCAGGCCTCGTCGCCCAACTCGGCCCTGGTGGCGATTTCCCTGGCGCTGATGTTCTCGCCTGCCATGGCCAGATGATCACGGGCCATGGCCGGGCCGCTGAGATAGGTTTCGATGCAGCCGCTGCGGCCGCAGTAACACCGGGGCAGTGGCAGATCGCCGGCCACCGGCAGCGGCAGGGGATTGTGCCCCCACTCCCCGGCAATGGCATTGGCCCCCAGCAGTGCTTCGCCATTGATGACGATGCCTCCTCCGACACCTGTTCCGAGTATCACGCCGAACACCGAACGAGCTCCGGCAGCCGCTCCATCCACGGCCTCGGAGAGCGCGAAGCAATTGGCATCGTTGCAGATGCGCACCTCGCGCCGAAGCAACGCTTCCATGTCGCGCTTGAACTGCCGACCGATCAGGCAGGTGGAATTGGCATTCTTGACGGCGCCGGTCAACGTCGACAACGCCCCCGGCAGGCCGATGCCCACGCTGCACTGAACACCCAGCTCCGTTTCCGCTGAGCGCACCAGTGCGGCAACCTGCTCCAGCGTCGCGTCATAGTTCCCGGCAGGCGTGTCCATGCGCCGGCGCAGGCGCTCGCGGCCGGCCGCATCGATGGCGATGATCTCGGTCTTGGTGCCGCCGAGATCGATACCGATCCTTAAAGCGGTTGATGTGGTCGCAGGGTTTATCATTTGGTGATGTTGCCGCAAGCCGCCGTCCTGCCCGAGTCCACTCTGGTTCTGAATGCCGATGGCGTACCTTACTCGGAAGCCTTCGGCGATGTCTATCACTCCGCGGATGGCGGGCCGGCGCAGGCGCGTCATGTGTTCCTTGCGGGCAACGATCTGCCGGCGCGCTGGCGCGGACGCCACAGCTACACCATCCTTGAAACCGGCTTCGGCCTGGGCCTTAATTTCCTGGAAACCTGGCGCGCTCTGGAGGAGGACAGGCAGAGCAGCGTCCGGCTGCATTTCATTTCCGTGGAGAAGCACCCCTTCGATCGCCACAGCCTGGCCATGGCGCATGCGCGCTGGCCGGAGCATGGTGGCCGTTCGCAGGCCCTGCTGCGCGAATGGCCGTTGCCGCTGGCAGGCTTCCATCGCCTGCACTTCGCCGGTGGCCGCGTCACGCTCACCCTGCTCCTCGGGGATGCGCAGATTGTGCTGCCGCAGTTGGAGGCAAGGGCCGATGCCTTTTATCTCGATGGCTTTTCACCGGCACGCAATCCACAACTGTGGTCGCCCAAGATATTCACGCAATTGGCACGCCTGGCTGGCCCCAAAGCCACTCTGGCAAGCTGGACTGTTGCCGCCAGCGTGCGCGAGGGACTGACCGCAGCCGGGTTCGACCTCGCGAAGCGTCCGGGGTTTGGGGCAAAACGGGAGATGCTCACCGGCCGCTACCGCAACGGGGTCATCAGCGCGGCTGGCAACGGCAGAAAAACCGTGGTCATCGGTGCCGGCCTCGCAGGCACCGCCTGTGCGCACCGGCTGGCGGCTCGCGGCTGGGAAGTGGAGGTGCTGGAACGCCATTCGGCAGCGGCGACAGAAGGATCGGGCAATCCCGTCGGCTTCGTGGCGCCGCTGGTCAATATCGCCGATGCGCTCAATGCACGGCTGTCACGCAGCGCCTTTGGCTATGCACAGCGACACTTTTCAGCCCTGGACGGCAACACCCTTGACCACGACAACTCAGGCGTAGTGCTGGCACGCGGCGTGCTGCGCATCCTCAGGGACGCGCGCGAAGCCGGGCGGTTCGAGCACATGCTGCGCGAGCGCGCCTTTCCGCCCGAGTTTGCACTTTATGTCGACCTGGCGGCGGCGTCGGATATTGCCGGCTGGCCGACGGCAAAGCCGGGACTGTGGTTTGCGAACGGCGTCTCCGTGGACCCAGCGAGGGTATGCCTCGAACAATTGCGGCAGGCAGTCATATCGACACGCTTCAACTGCAGGGTCGCCAGCGTGCGCGCGACGAACTCGGGTTGGGAAGTGCTCGATGAGCGAGGGCAGGTGATCACGAAAGCTCCTACGGTAGTCATTGCCAACGCTATCGACAGCCTGACCCTCGCTCCGGAGCTCAGACTGGAGTCGGTGCGCGGCCAGATCACCTACCTGCCCTCCACACCAGAACGTGGCATCAAGGTGCCGGTCACCGGGGACGGTCATGCGGCTCGTTTACCCGATGGAAGAATGTTGATCGGAGCCACCTTCCAACCCCTGGATCCGGAGCCCGGCATCCGCTTCGCGGATCACTCTGCCAACATTGCGCGCATTGAAGCCATGCTACCGGGTCTGTGCTCCCTGGCGGATGCGGCGCATGCAGACGGCCGCGTGGGTTTCAGGACCGTGACATCAGACCGGCTGCCGATTTACGGCAGCATTCGACCGGAAACACCGGGACTGTATGTCGCCACCGGCCTGGGCGCGCGCGGCCTCACATGGGCGCCGCTGGGAGCAGAGCTGCTTGCATCTCAGGTCGCAGGCGACCCCTGGCCTGTTGAAAACGAATTTGCTGCGTCCCTTGCCCCGGACCGGTTCCGCGGATAATGTCCCGCTCTGAAGTGCACCGCTGATGCACTGCGCCTTTCGGGAACAGGATAGATGCTGGGCAAACTGCTGCAAAAGTTGTTGAAGCGCGACGTCCATGTGCCCATCGCACCGGGTACGCGCCTGCATATCGGCGGCACTCAGCCTCATCCTGACTGGAAGATACTGAATGTTCAGGCCGGCCCCCACGTGGATTACCTTGGCTCCTGCACCGACCTGTCGATGTTTGCCGAGGGAAGCATTGCGGAAATCTATGCCTCGCACGTTCTGGAGCATCTTGGCTACCATCTGGAACTGCCGCGGGCCCTGGCAGAAATGCGGCGGGTGTTGGTACCGGGCGGCATGCTCAGAATCAGCGTGCCCGATCTGGATGTGCTGGCGGCGCTGCTGCTCGATCCTGCAAGTACGCTCCAGGAGCGCTTCCATGTCATGCGTATCGCGTTCGGGGGACAGATGGACCCGCACGACTTCCATCGTACCGGGCTGAATTTCGGATTCCTGGTTGATTTCCTGCGCAAAGCCGGCTTCGAGGACATGCACAGAGTCGAGACCTTCGGCCTGTTTGACGACACCAGCAATCTGCGCTTCCGCGACAGGCTGGTAAGCCTCAATGTCCAGACGCGAAAACCGGGCACTGGCAAAGGAACTCCCGTCCGGGAATAGACTCCAAGTCCGGGAATGGCAGGCGCTTGCAAGTGTAGAATCGCGCAGCTTGAAATCGGCGCATCTGCCCCCATCTCAGGCTGCGCAAGACAAGCTGTCGAATTTTTCGGCTGGCAAACAAGGAGAGATTTTTCATGAAACGCATTGTGCTGTTTCTGGCAACCAACCTCGCGGTCATGCTGGTTCTGGGCATCGTCCTGAATGTGCTGGGCCTGAACCGGTTCGTTACCGCCGATGGCCTGGATATCAATACCCTGCTCGGCTTCTCGCTGGTGGTGGGTTTTGGCGGAGCCATTTTCTCGCTGCTGATATCCAAGATCGTGGCGAAGTGGTCCACCGGCGCAAAGGTCATCGACGGCAGCGAAGGCTCCACCGAATTCTGGCTGGTGAGCACAGTGCATCGTCTGGCCGACAAGGCCGGCATAGGCCATCCTGAAGTCGCCTACTACGAAGGCGAGCCCAATGCCTTTGCCACCGGCGCGTTCAAGAACGATGCCCTGGTGGCGGTGTCCAGCGGCCTGTTGCAGGCCATGTCCCGCGAGGAAGTCGAGGCGGTGCTGGGCCACGAGGTCGCGCACATCGCCAATGGCGACATGGTCACGCTGACGCTGATACAAGGCGTGGTGAATACCTTCGTCGTCTTCCTGGCGCGTGTGGTCGGCTACTTCGTGGACAAGGCCATATTCAAGACCGAGCGCGGGGTCGGCCCGGGTTTCTACATCACGGTGATCGTGTGTGAAATCCTGTTCGGTGTTCTCGCCTCCATCATCGTCGCCTGGTTCTCGCGCCAGCGCGAGTACCGTGCCGATGCAGGCTCGGCGCAGTTGCTGGGTTCGACGCAACCCATGGCCAAGGCCCTGGCACGCCTGGGCAGCCTGCACCCGGGCGCACTGCCCAAGTCCGTGGCCACCTCGGGCATCAATAACGTGCCGAGCTTCATGGAACTGTT
>CAXNIK010000203.1:0-6810 GCA_964202115.1 Burkholderiales bacterium | reverse complement strand
TATCTGCCTCATCTGCTCAAACTGCGCCAGAATCAGCGTGTCTTTCTCGACATCGCTCAGTCTGGACAGGTCAGGCAATTCAGGCATGCCATGAAGTATCAGCCTTTACCGTTCTGTTTACAACCGCAATATTGACCTGAATAGTTACTAAATCAAATAGTTGAGATTAATTCATGCAGCAAATAGTTAAGTTGTTGCTTTTATGCCCTGTCTCGAATCATGAAATTGAATATGAGACTAGCCAGAGTTTCGGTGATCGAGATGGACTTGGCTGAGGATGACTCTGTCGGCGTTGAGAATTGAATCGTTGCTTCTAAACTCTCGGCCCAATGTGCCAATGGCCGCTTCAATTTTCTACTTGACGGGCAACACGCGCCGAAGTGCCCTCACCCGCTTCCACAAAACTGCCTTGGGAATGTTCATTGACATAGCCTTCATGCAGCGATCCATCCAGTCATGGCGCATTTGCAATCGACCAATTGCTTTGTCGAGATCCTGGCAGATGGTTTGTCCATAAGCTTGTTCAGACTTGGCTACGGCTTTTCGCAGCATAGGCAAGCTTGGCGTCATCATTGCCAGATCGATAACGTCCCGGCTAAAAACACCATCATCGTTCCATCTATCCGAATTGGCGAGCAGTTTGCTCGTCAGCATATCGAGCGGCGTGAGTGTCGCGACTCCGCAAACCTCATCATCCGCGCCCGGTATTTCCAGATCAATTCGCCCTTCGAGGACGATTTCAAATTTGATTGGCTGTTCCGCGATCATCAACATCGTCCGGATACCATATTGATCCGACCGTATTTCCCTGATCTGATTCAGCGGGGCAGCCGCATCCCGCATGATCGCTTTGATGCCGACCGGACCGGTAAGCTTTTGGCGCAAGCCCCGATAGCTCTGCACATCGGAGACAAGAAAGTCGATATCGACCGACTCTCGGTATTCACCGTGTCGCAAGGCAATAACGGTTCCGCCGCCAAACAAACAATTGGCTTCACGCAGCATCGAACCATCCAGGGCATACAGGATCTGGGCGATGAACTGATGATGGATCCGCTCAAATGTCACCTTGTTCCTTTCCGAATGCCAGACGCAAAGCCTCAATCAAATTCCGTTCCTCCGGCTCCAGCGCCGAAGTCTCGACGTGGCGCCAATTGCGCTCGTAAATGCCCAACGCCTCGGCTGGCTTAAGCTCGTTGGTTCCTCGGACTTGCCACGCAAGATGCTTTAGCTGAGGATAGTTTTCCAAATTTATTCGAGCCGGAATCCACCCAAGTTTGTCTTGAGTTTCGGTATTTGAAAGCGAATCTGAACGACAGTGGAGGCTCAATTCCATTCCGAGGGCTGTCATAGCATTCAGATAGGCGCCCATGGTGACCGAAGGCTCACCGCGTTCGATCCTATGCAGGGTTACCCGGGACATACCAGCAGATTCAGCAGCCGCGACGGCGCTGACCCGCAAAGATTTGCGGTGAGTGCGTATTTGCTTACCGAGTTCAACAAGCTTTTCGGCAGCTGCTTTTGTTGTTTCTGGTGGTTTTGCTGGCATAGTGATTCTCATAATAGACATTAATATATATTTGTCAATATTGAGAAACTATTTATATAAAGACCTGAATCTATTGCGACAGCCAAGACCGTGGCCCAGTTAAGATCATTTTCCCAGACCAGTAAAGGGTTACAGGATGCCTAGGTCGTTCACACGCTACATTAGCTTCATTGGTGCGGGCCGGCTGGCCACCGGCCTGGCCCTGGCCTGCACCCGTGCCGGGCTGAAAGTGGTGGCGGTGGCCAGTCGCTCCCCGGCCAGCGCGAGAAAGCTTGCCGCACGCCTTCCGGCCTGCGCGGCCCTGGACCCCCAGCAGGCCGCGGACCGAGCCGGACTGGTGTTCATCACCACCACAGACGACGCCATCGCCGGCGTGGCCGCCGGCCTGCGCTGGCGCACCGGACAGTCCGTGGTTCATTGCAGCGGCGCCACTGAAGTGGAGGCGCTGGCACCGGCCGCCGCAGCCGGCGCCTTCATTGGTGGTTTCCACCCCATGCAGGCCTTCACCGATCCGGATGCGGCACTGGCCTCGCTGCCCGGCTGCACCATATCCATCGAGGCGGAGCAGGCCAGCCTGGCCGCGACACTGGAAACGCTGGCCAAAGACATGGGCTGCCGCAGCATCCGCCTGCCACCCGGTTGCCGCGTGCGCTATCACGCCTCCGGCGGTTATGCCTCGCAGTTCGTCAATGTGCTGCTGCGCGAGGCCACCGACATCTGGAAGAGCTTCGGTGTCGCCGAAGAGGACGCGGTGCGCGCGCTGCTGCCGTTGTTGAAGGGCACCATCGCCGCCATCGAGAATGCCGGCGTGGCGGGCGGCATGCCCGGGCCGGTGTCACGCGGCGATGCGGGCACCATCCGCCGGCATGTGGACGACCTCGGCAGCGTGAGCGAGGAGACGCTGGCGCTCTATCGGGAGCTGGCGCGGCGCACCGTGACGCTGGCGGTGGAGAAAGGCAGCGTGAGCGCGGACAAGGCCGCGGAGCTCAGGGAGATACTTGCGCGGAAGACTTGATTCCGCTTTTCAGTGGCGTCAAACCACCTTCGCCATCGCCGCAAACCCCTGCTCCAGATCGGCGATGAGATCGTCGGCGTCTTCCAGTCCTATGGCCAGGCGTATCAGCGGCCCGCCGAACACGCGGCTGGAGGCGGTGCGCGTAAAGCGCGCCGGCACGATCAGGCTTTCGTAGCCACCCCAGCTCACACCCAGGCCGAAGAGCTTGAGACCGTCGAAGAAGGCAGCCAGCGCTGCCTGCGACACCGGCTTGAGTTCCACGCCGAACAGACCCGAGGCGCCGCTGAAGTCGCGCTGCCACAGCGCATGGCCGGCATCGGACTCCAGCGCGGGATGCAGCACCTGGGCCACTTCGCTGCGCTGCTGCAGCCAGCGCGCAACCTTCAGCGCGCTTTCCTGGTGGGCGCGCAGGCGCACGCCCAGGGTGCGCAGGCCGCGCAGCGCCAGGTAGCAGTCGTCCGGACTGATGCAGTAGCCGTAATCGGCCACCAGGTCGCGCACCGGGCGCCACCAGCGCTCGTTGGCGGCGATGCTGCCCACCATCACGTCGGAGTGACCACCGATGTACTTGGTGCCGGCCTGTATGGACAGGTCCACGCCATGCGCAATGGCATCGAAGTAGTAGGGGGTGGCCCAGGTGTTGTCCATGAGCACCGCGGCGCCGTGACCATGCGCGACGGCGGCGATGGCAGGGATGTCCTGGATCTCGAAGGTGAGCGAGCCGGGGGACTCGCAGTACACCGCGCGGGTGTTGGGGCGCATCAGCGCTTCCAGGCTGGCGACGTCCGAGCACGGATCATAGTAGGTGGTCTGCACACCATAGCGCGTCAGGTACTGGTCGCAGAACTTGCGCGTCGGGCCGTAGGCGCTGTCGGTCATGAGCACATGATCGCCGGCCTTCACGCAGCCCAGCAGGGCGGTGGTGATGGCCGCCAGGCCCGAGGGCAGCAGGATGGTGCGATGGCTGCCCTCCAGAGCGGTCAGGGCTTCTTCCAGCGCAAAGGCGGTGTGCGTGCCATGCAGGCCGTAGCTCAGGCCCTCGAAGCGGTCAGCGGTCCAGGAGGCTTCGAAGTCGGCGAAGGTCTTGTGCAGCACCGTGGTGGCGCGCGAAACCGGCGGATTGACGATCTGCCAATCACCGCCCCGGCCGCTGTGCACCAGCCGTGTGTCCTTTTTCATAAATGAGTTTTCATAACTTCGTCTTCATGACTTCGCCTTCATTGCCTGGGCTTTCTCATGATGGCTTCATGCCCGGCACCCGTCACACAACACAACGGCAACTGCGGCGATGCGGGCAGGAGGCCGGGTTCAGGCAAGCAGGGGCTGCGCCAGAAAGGCCACTCCAGCCAGCGCAATGGGCAGGCCGGCGGCGCGCAGGCCGGCCCTGCTGTGCTGCAGGATGCGGCCGATGGCGATGCCCAGCACATGCAGGCTCAGGGTGGCGAGCACGAAGCCGCATATGTAAGCCGCGGCAAGCCCGGAGCCAGACACTATTTCCGAAACCATTTCCGAGCCGTGCGCGATGCCGTGAAACAGCGCGAAGCCGGACACCAGCATGGCCGCCGCGGCCACGCCCACGCGTGCGCGCAGCGCAACCAGCAGGCCCAGCACCAGCACCGATGCGGCAATCAGCGACTCCACCGCCGCCGGGGCGAAGATGAACGTGCCCGAGATGCCCAGCAGCGCGCCGGCCAGCATGGCCGCAACGAAGGCCAGCGGCATGGCATACAGCGGGCGCCCGCCTGACTGCGCGGCCCACAGGCCCACGCCCAGCATGGCCAGCAGGTGATCCAGCCCGGTAAAGGGATGCGCGAAACCCGCGGCAAGACCGGCGGCCGCCTCATGCCCCGGATGGGCCAGCGCCAAACCGGACACGGCCAGCGCGGCAAGGCCGGCGCACAACTGAACGATGGATTTCATGCTTGATACTCTCCTCTGTCTTGATGATTGGATGGGCCGCTCCTGCCGCACGCTCAGACCGCGGCGCGCGCGGCGAACAGGCCCTCGGTCTCGATGAAGCGAATGATAACGTCCAGGCCCTGCCCGGTCTTGAGATTGGAAAAAACAAAGGGCCGCTCGCCGCGCATCTTCCTCGCGTCGCGGTCCATCACCTCCAGCGATGCACCCACCATGGGCGCGAGATCGATCTTGTTGATCACCAGCAGGTCCGATTTCATGATGCCGGGACCGCCCTTGCGCGGAATCTTGTCGCCGGCGGCAACATCGATCACGTAGAGGGTCAGGTCGGACAGCTCCGGGCTGAAGGTGGCGGCGAGATTGTCGCCGCCAGACTCGATGAAGATGATCTCCAGGTCGGTGAAACGACGGTTGAGGCGTGACACCGCCTCCAGGTTGATGGAGGCATCCTCGCGTATGGCCGTGTGCGGGCAACCGCCGGTCTCCACGCCGATGATGCGCTCCGGCGCCAACGCCTCGTTCCGCACCAGGAACTGCGCATCCTCCTCGGTGTAGATGTCGTTGGTCACCACGCCCAGGCGGTACTTGTCGCGCAGGGCGAGGCACAGGGACAGCGTGAGCGCGGTCTTGCCGGAGCCAACCGGGCCGCCTATGCCGATACGAAGTGCTTGTGTACTCATGCTTGTGTACTCATGGATTCAGGAACGGAACAGACGGGAATACTGGGTCTCGTGAACGCTGCTGGCGATGGCAAGACCATAAGAATAATTAGTCATTTCATGTTCTTCCATAAATGACTCATCTTCGGAAATGATCACTATATCCGGCGACAGCGCGGCCAGCAGGCGCTGCCCTTCGGTCTGACCCAGGGGCACCGCCTTGAGCGCTGCCATCACCTGGTTCTCCAGCCAGGACCATAAGTAGGCAGTGAGCGCATCGCGCGGCGGGATGCGCCATTGCGCCACGGCGAAGGTGTAGGCCGTGGGAAAGGCCAGTTCGGCCGGCGCATCCAGCATGGCCAGCGATGAGGCGTCGAACTCGCCCAGGTCCATGAACAGCCGCCGCAGCGACCAGCCCATCTGCGCGGTCTCGGCGCGCAGCTCGGCGGTCTCGCGCGTGGCGAGGAAGTAGTCGTTCCATTCCTGCACCTGGTTAATGTCGGCGTCGGTCCAAGCCGCATGCAGCCTGCGCCACACCGGCGCCTCCAGCCGCGCCATGGACAGGCGCAGCATGTCGCCTATCCAGCGCCGCGCGCTGGCCGCGTCGCGCACCGTGCCCGCTTCCACCGCCGCCTCCAGCCCCTGCGAATAACTGTAGGCGCCCACCGGCAGCGCCGGGCTGGCGAGTTGCAGCAGGCGGGTCAGGGCCAGGTTCTTCACTTGTGACCGTGCCCCTTGTGATCGTGACCGTGGTGGCCGTGATGATCGTGGTGGTCGTGATCGTGCGAATGAGCGGCCGGCTCGGTCTCGCTGTAGTAGTGGATCTTGCCGGCATGGCTTTCGCCATGGCCATGGTCATGGCGCTCATGGGCGTGATCGTGGTCGCAGTCCCGGCCATGCACATGCTCAGGTGCTGCTGCCTTGATGGGGATCTTGATGGCATGAGCACGCTGCGGCGCATGTCCATGCGCATGCTCGTGACCATGATCATGTCCACAGTCAGGGCCGTGCACATGCTCAGGCTCGCCGCTGCCGTACTCGTGAATACGGGCTCCACGCGTGCCCGCCTCGGCATGCTGGTGCGTGCCGCCGGCAGCATAGGCACCGGCCTCGGGTTCGAACGGTACCTGCATGGCTTCGACCGTTGCACCCAGGCCCTTGAGCATTTCCTCCAGCACATGGTCGGCGGTGATGCGCAGATAGCCTTCGCCCACCTCCACCGGCACATGGCGATTGCCCAGGTGATAGGCGGCGCGAGTCAGGTCCTCGCTGCTGTCGCAGGTGATGTGCAGCACCTGCTCGGGGGCCGCAACCACCTCGATGACGCGGCCATCGCTGGCCACCACCAGATCACCGCCACGCAGTACCTCGCCGCGCGGCAGCATCAGCGCGACTTCCTCGCCCGATCCGAGCTGGATACGCGCCCGCGACTTCTGGCGGAATTCGAAGGTCAGCGTGAGCTTGCCCTTGGCTTGAACGCCGTAGGCCTTCTTGGCAGCCGGGGGTAGGTTTAGTTTTTTGCGAATTTCGATCATGGGGAAACCTTTAACCTCAATTGCGTCATCCCCGCGAAAGCGGGGATCCAGTGACGCAGCGCTTGCGGAGGCAAAGACGCTGGATTCCCGCTTTCGCGGGAATGACGGTTCATATATTCGTTCTGTTCAAAACAG
>CAXNIK010000202.1:0-6825 GCA_964202115.1 Burkholderiales bacterium | reverse complement strand
GTGCCACTTGGAGAATTCAGGCCGCGTAAGCTATTGATCTAGCATAAGACATTTTTACCCATGTTAAAGATGGGCTAAGAACGCAGTGCCGTCGCTGGCAAGCGTGGGGGACAGCCAGGCGATGCGCGCCGGCCCGCCTTGCGCCGGCGTCGCACGGCACAGGCCCATGCCTGCGGCCCCCGCTCCCAGCATCTGCAGAAAGTTTCGGCGTGAAGGCATTTCCTATCCCTTGGCAGCGTGTTGTGATCGTTTCATCCAGCAGTTGCCACTATGCCTGCGGGAAGCGGCCCGGGCTGTGAAGCACTAAGGCCGGGCAATGTGACAAATTCACATTTGCTGCGGCGCGCCTACCAGCTTCGCGGCAGGGAACGTATCACGGTCATGCGTTTGCCGTCGATCTTGATGTAGCCGCCCTCGGTCAGGTCCTTCAGAATCCTGCTCACCATCTCGCGGGATGCTCCGACGCGGCTGGCGATGTCCTGCTGGGTCGGGCGCGCCTCGATGACCAGCAGGCCGTCGCGCTCCTCGGCCAGCTCCAGCAGCGTTCGGGCGACCCGGCCATAGACATCCATCAGGGCCAGGCTTTTCACGTCGCCGGTGAGGGCGCGCACGCGGCGGATGAGTTTCTGGATCAGGTGCAGGGAGAACTCCGGGCTCCTGGCAACGAAGCCGTGAAAGTCCTCCTTGGGCACCACGGAAAATCGCGTCGGCTCCAGCGTCATGACCGAGGCCGAGCGCGGGCCCCCGTCCAGGGTCATCTCGCCGAAGTATTCCCCCGGGCCGGCATGGTTGAGGACGATCTCCTTGCCCGCTTCATCGCTGACGTAGATCTTCACCCGTCCCGAGACGATGATGTAGAGCGAGTCGGTGCGGTCGCCCTCATGGACGACGACGGTGTTCCTGGGAAAGCTGGGAAAGCTGCGCGTGATGGCTTGCGCCGAGATGGCCTTCAGCTCCGACGGCCTGAGGATTTCGTCGGATTTGGCCCGTTTGTCCTGGCTGCTGGCATGTCCCCTCCCGGTCCTGGCCTGCGCTTATCGGCGGCCAGCCTGGTGGCTGGCGGGCGACAGCATTACCGGCCGCTTCTGGAGGATAGCGCGGCGCAGCATGAAATGGCCGGGAAAAGTGGCTTACCCAAGGCTGACAGGCATTCCAGCAGCCTTCGTCCGCTTTTATATTCACTTTCGTATAAGACACACCAAGTCAAGGCCTTGACCATTCCAATTGTGATCTTTTCTGACCTCCGGATTTGTGGTGCCGGAATCACAGCCGGGGGGCGTTTGCCCGGGGCAAAGCGGAAAACAAGGTGCAATTTGTCCCTGTTTTTGCTACAATTTTCCTTTTTTCGGAGCACCTGTGGTGCCGAAAATCCTGCAGTACCTCAAGGCCCACGGCGAGCGTCTCGACGCCGATATTGCCAAGGCAACCGGCATCTCCCTGCAGGAAGTGCGCGCCACGGTGGCCGAGCTCTCGTCCAAGGGCGAGGTCATCATGTGCAAGCTGACCCGCTTCGAAGGTGGCAAGCAGATCGACGGCTGGCTGTGCCGCGTGTCCGGCTACGTGCCCCCGGCCGCTCCCGGCCGCAAACCCAAGGCTCACGCCGTCAAATCCTAGGCTGCAAGGCTGTCCCACCGCCCTCCCAGGGTGGCTGGGCCCCGTGCAATTCGCCGCAGATGCCCGTCTGCGCCCCGCTCCGCCTATTCTGCCTACTTCGCTGTCACTCTCAGTTCCGCCGGTGATATCAGCACGCCGAACTGCTCGCACCAGATGACCACGCTGCCATAGCGCGCCAGGTCGGTGCCGGGAGGCAACGCAAAATTCTGGCTCCCCTTGAATGCCCTCAGCCGTCCCAGATCGACAAAAGCGGTTTTCGCCACCGCCGTTTGCGGCGTGACCTGGCGTTCGGGCACCAGATAGACGTGGTATTTCGGCCCCGGGCCGACCTGGAAGTCTTCCTCCAGCCGCACCAGGTCGCGGTAAACGGTGAGGCTGCCCGCCCCGTAGTGGATGGGATCGCGGGGGTCGGCGTGGATGAAGGCGCCACGCGCGACTGCGGTGCCGCTCCTGTCCGGCATGGCCTCGCTGGCAACGATGTCGTTGAGGAAGATGTAGGGGTAGACGAAGATGGCCAGTGCAAAGCCGGCCGCCACCCCGAGGACGGTGCCTGCGACGAACATGATCAGCGATCGGGACATGCGCATCAGTCTGCCTCCGGTTTCTTTCCTTACAACAACCTAGTTCTTGAGGTGGCGGCTGAAGAAGGCCGCCACCTGCTGTTTTGCGTCGGCCCAGGCTGCTGCGTCGCCGCCGATAGTGGCGCCTTTGCCGCCGGGCACATTGAGGTTGGTGCGGCGCTCGTTGTAGCGCACCGGGGCATTGCTGTCGAAGGAATGGTGGGCGCCGGGGTAGAGTTTGATCTGCGCCGGATGTCCGGCCGCGACGCTGTCGGCGACCATGCGGCGGCAGGGTTCCGCTGGCGTCCAGTCGTCCTTGTCACCGATCAGGATCAACAGCGGCGCCAGCGGCACATACACGCCGCGATAGGCGGCGATGCGATGGGGTGCGCCGCGTTCGCGTACCACCGTCCATGCGCCGTAGTTGAAGACGCAACTCGGATACAGGGCGATGGCGGCGGCAAAGCCGTGCTGCTTCGCCGCCGCCAGCGCTGCGCCTGAGGGATTCAATGTTGCCAGCGTGGTTGATCCGCCGTGCGAGCCGCCCATGATGCCGATGTGTTGCGCATCCACGTAGGGCAGGTTGCGCAGTGCCGCCAGGGCCGCGTAGGCGTCCGCGCTGCGCACTGCGGGCTGAGCGGGGCGCGACTGCTCCGGGGGCAGGATGCAGGTGCCGTTGGCAATGCCGCGCGGGATGAAGCTGTCGGCCATGATCGCGACATAACCCAGTGCCACCAGTTCCTCGGCCCAGCGCCGCGGTGAGCCGCTGGACTGCCGGCCCAGCCCGCTGCAGTCGTGCATGACGACCACGGCGGGAAAGGGTCCCGTGCCTTCGGGCTTGACCAGGGTGGCCGGCAATTCCGTGCCGTCCAGCGAAGCGAACCGCAGCGATAGCGTCTCCGCGCCAGCCGGCGCCGTGAGCGCAAGCCCCAGCACGATGGCGGCCAGTGCTTTCGTGTAAGTCATGCTGTTAATATCTCAAAACTGATAATTGACAAAATGGCTGCGACAACGTGGCGGCGATATCGTCAGTCCCGCATTTTCCCCGAAAAAGAAGGATCAGGTTATGAGACTTG
Source organism: Burkholderiales bacterium (assembly GCA_964202115.1). Lineage (GTDB taxonomy): Bacteria > Pseudomonadota > Gammaproteobacteria > Burkholderiales > SG8-39 > CAIYPG01. The sequence goes on along the minus strand of CAXNIK010000202.1, from coordinate 3,575 downwards.
CAAACAAGATCGGCCTCGTCACCGCCGCTGCCTCCGGCATGGGTCGTGCCGGCGCCATCCGCTTCGCTCAGGAGGGCGCCGCGGTGGGCGTGGTGGACATCAACGGCGACGGCGCCAACGAGGTGGTGAAGGAAATCAAGGCGGCCGGGGGCAAGGCCATCGCGCTGGTGGGTGATCTGCGCAGCGACGATTTCTCCCGGGCCATCGTGTACGAGACGGTCAAGGCCTTCGGCGGCCTGGATTTCGCCTGGATGCATGCCGGCCATCCCGGCCCGGCCTCGATCGAGGACGTGGACATGAACCTGTGGGACATCGCCGTCGATCTCAACCTGCGCACCGCGCTGGTGACCACGGCGGCGGCGCTGCCCGAGATCCGCAAGCGCAATCTGGCCGGCAAAGGCGGTGGCTCGCTGCTCTATACCTCCTCCACCAGCGGGCTGCGCGGCTCGCCGCACAGCCCGGTGTACTCGGCCATGAAGTTCGGCATCGTCGGTTTCGTGCGCTCGCTGGCGGCGCGTTATGCCAAGGAGAACATCCGCGCCAACGTGGTCTGTCCCGGCGGCGTCGATACCCCCATGCTGCGCGATTTCGTGCGCCGGCCCGATGCCCTCAACGATCCAGGCGTGCCCATGGACCAGCTCATCATCAACCGCGCCAGGAAAGCCCCCATGGGGCGTATCTCCGACCCCATGGAGATCGCCAACATGGCGCTGTTCCTGGTGTCGGATGAGGCGTCGTGGGTGTCTGGTGCGGCCATTCCCGTCGACGGCGCCAGCATCGCCTGACTTCAATTCGAAAAGGAAGAACGACATGAGATTGCCAAACAAGATCGGCATCGTCACCGCCGCCGCCTCCGGCATGGGCCGCGCCGGCGCCATCCGCTTCGCGCAGGAGGGCGCTGCCGTGGGCGTGGTGGACATCAATGGCGACGGCGCCAACGAGGTGGTGAAGGAGATCAAGGCGGCCGGCGGCAAGGCCATCGCGCTGGTCGGCGATTTGCGCCAGGACGAATTCTCGCGCTCCATCGTCCAGGACACCGTGAAGGCCTTCGGCGGCCTGGATTTTGTCTGGTGCCATGCCGGCCATCCCGGCCCGGCGGAAGTCGAGAAAATCGACATGGAGCTGTGGGACATCTCGGTGGACCTGAACCTGCGTACGGCGCTGGTGACCACCTCCGTGGCCATCCCGGAGATCCGCAAACGTGGCCAGGGCTCGCTGCTCTACACCTCGTCCACCAGTGGCCTGCGCGGTTCGCCGCACAGCCCCGTCTATTCGGCCATGAAGTTCGGCATCATCGGCTTCATGCGCTCGCTGGCGGCGCGCTACGCCAAGGAAAACATCCGCGCCAATGTCCTCTGTCCCGGCGCCATCGACACGCCCATGACGCGCGTTTTCCAGCGCCGGCCGGACGACACCAAGAACGCCAACGTGGATATGGAGGAGTTGCTGGCCAGAAAGGCCAAGCTCACTCCCATGGGGCGTTTCTCGCAGCCGCCCGAGATCGCCAACCTCGCGCTGTTCCTGGTGTCGGACGAAGCCTCGTGGGTGTCGGGTGCGGCCATCCCGATCGACGGGGCGACCGTGGCTTAGGGGCAGTTTTCTGCTCGGCCGACCCACTGCGCCGGCTTTTGACTTCGATCAATAGTTCATGGAGCGGTCTTGTCCATACTGCCGAAAAAGGGAAATCATATGATCGAACTGCTCTTCAGCTACATCCACGTCCTGGCCATGATGGTCATGGCGGCCAGCCTTGCCGTGGAAATTATGCTGCTGGCATCGCATGACGGCAGCAATACCGCGGAGGACCTCACCCGCGCCGATTTTGCCTATTTCATCGCCGCGGGCATGGCGCTGCTGTCGGGGGCTGTGAAGTTGTTCATGTCGACCAAGGGCATGATGTATTACTTTGGCAATCCGGTGTTCCTGGTCAAGGTGTTGCTGTTCTTCGCCGCCGCCGGGTTGTCCATGATTCCCAGCCGCCGATATGCACACTGGCGCTCGCGCATGCACATGGATTTGGGCTACCGCATACCGGCTCCGGAGGCGCGTTCGACCCTGCGCCTGACGGTTGTCGAACTGGCGATTATCTTGATCCTGCCGCTGCTGGCGGTCATGATGTCGCGTGGCCTGGGCGGTTGATTCCGTTCATGGCTGCACAGGCTCAACACCAACCCGGGCGCTCGTAGAAGGAAACAACATGTTTGAAGCTGCTGAAATCGGGCACAAGCTATCCAAGGACGAGTTCAAGCTCCTGGAACCCAAGCTGCGCGCCGAGCTGCTGGATGTTCAGTACGAACTGTCGAAGAACGGCAAATTTCCGGTGATCATCCTGTTCTCCGGCGTGCGCGGCGCCGGCAAGGGCGAGACGGTCAATCTGCTCAATGAATGGATGGACCCGCGCCATATCCATACCCATGCCTTCGACAACCCCACCGACGAGGAGCGCGAGCGTCCGCCGATGTGGCGTTACTGGCGGGCGCTGCCGCCCAAGGGCAAGATCGGCATGCTGTTCGGCTCCTGGTACACCGCGCCCATCATCGGTCGCGTGTTCAAGACCACCAAGCGCAGCGACATGACACAGTCCATCGAGGAAATCCGCCATTTCGAGCGCATGCTGGCCGATGACGGCGCGCTGGTGCTCAAGTTCTGGTTCCACCTGTCCAAGAAGGCCCAGCGCCAGCGGCTGAAGTCGCTGCAGTCCGATCCCGAGACGCGCTGGCGCGTCACTGATCGCGACTGGGATTTCTTCAAGTACTACGACCGCTTCTATGAGGTGAGCGAGGACACCCTGCGCGAGACCAACGTGGCCTGGGCGCCGTGGACCGTGGTCGAGGGCTCCGATCCGGAGTATCGCGTCATTACCGTGGCGCGCACGCTGCTCGAAGCGATGAAATCCAGGCTGGCTGCTTCCGCGGGCGGCAAGCCGGTGGTCGTGCCCGCACCCGAGGTGCCGCGCCTGGCGCGTCCTGCCGACCAGCGTGACGTGCTGACCGAACTCGATCTGACCCAGACGATTACCAAGAAGCGCTATGAAACCGGGCTGCGCAAGCAGCAGCGGCGGCTGGCGTTGCTCACGCGCCATCCCAGGTTTCACGAGCACACCGTGATCTCCGTGTTCGAAGGCATGGATGCTGCAGGCAAGGGCGGCGCGGTGCGGCGCATCGCCGGCGCGCTGGATGCGCGCCTGTACCGCATCATTCCGATTGCCGCGCCCACCGACGAGGAACGCGCCCAGCCCTACCTGTGGCGTTTCTGGCGCCACGTGCCCATGAAGGGCCGTTTCACCATCTACGATCGCAGCTGGTACGGCCGCGTGCTGGTCGAGCGCGTGGAGAAGTTCGCCGCGGAATCGGCCTGGTCGCGCGCCTTTGCCGAGATCAACGATTTCGAGGAGCAACTGGCGCGCAACGGCGCCATCATCATCAAGTACTGGCTGCAGATCTCCAAGGAAGAGCAGTACCGCCGCTTCAAGGAGCGCGAGAAGACCCGCCACAAGCAGTTCAAGATTACCGAGGAAGACTGGCGCAACCGCAAGAAATGGGCGGACTACCAGGTGGCCGCGGCCGAGATGATAG
>CAXNIK010000201.1:0-6846 GCA_964202115.1 Burkholderiales bacterium | reverse complement strand
CCCAATGCTCGGTCATCTTCTGTCCGATCACACGTGTGAGTATGTCGGTGGGCCCGCCGACGACGAAGGGAATGATGATGCGTATCGGCTTGGTCGGATAGTTTGCCGGGGGCGTCTGCGCCAGCGTGTGGGTGGTCGAGAGCATGATTGCCATGGCCAGCCATGCCGCAAATCTCGTGCGTCCGCGATGCCGCAACTCAGCCTGGATTTTATTCATCATGTTAGCCAATCTCCTTTAAGTTTTGACCGTTCGAGATCTTCCTTGCTGACGATAATACTATCCTCCACGAGAGTTGAAGATACTCCCGAATGTCGTGTTGGATTTCCTATCCTCCCTGACCCTGTCAGGGACAGCGCTGTATGGGTTAAAGATGGCGCCAAATCGAAGCGAAATCCGTCGATTAAAATACCGCTTTCCAAAATAGGCGGTTGCAGCCGGCGCCACGCTGGCATTGGCCGTTCAAACACCATGGGCGATCCCTTCCCCGCCATCACCGAGGCCGGCGCCACCGGCGAAACCGCCCGGCTGTTTTCCGATATCCGCGACGTAGTCGGCGTGCGCGTGGTCAATCTGGTGTGGCGGCATCTGGCCACCATGGATGGCGCGCTGGCCGCGACCTGGTTGGCGGTGCGTCCGCTTTATATCGAAGGAATTGTCGATGCCGAAGCGCTGCGATTTCGCACGCGCATGGCTGTTCCGACACTCGCGTCGCTGGCCGGCGACGAGCCGGCCGGCGTCGATGCGGTGCTGGCGAGCTACGATCATTCCAACACCATCAATCTGTTCGCGCTCGGAGCGCTGCTGGAGAAGTTGCGCGGGGAACCGAATGGACATGAACACCCCGCGCGCGGCCCGCGCCTGCAGGCACCCGATGTCGCCCTGCCGCCGCTGGTGTCCGAGTCCGAGGTGACCCCCGACGCCTGGGCGTGCGTGCTGCGCCTGAACCGGATGGGCGACAGTCCGCAGCCGCTCATTCTGGCCAGCATGTACAGAAATCTCGCGCATTGGCCGGCGTTCCTCGCGCGCATCGAGCCGGCATTGGCGCTGGTGCAGAACGACGGTTCGCTGGCCCGCTGCATCAGCGAGAACCGAATCAGCGCCCGCGCGCGGTCTCAGGTCATCGCAAAAGTCCTCGACATGCCAGCGCTTGGGACCGACTCACGCGGCAGGATCGAGCATGCGGTCGAAGCCTTCCTTGATCACGCCATATACAAGATGGTCACCATCTGCAGGGCGATACGCATGGCGCGCGGCAATGGGCACTACGCGGCGCATGGCCGAAACAGCGGCGCGGTCTGATCGACAACGATGACGCCACCGAGATGCGCGGCTGGGCGCACGACGGCGGCTTCTCGGTGGATGGCTCGGTATCTGTGGGCGATGCTGCTGGCGCGCAGCGGCGCCGAGGACTTCCTGATGCGAAATCGGCGATTGACTCAGGCCACGAGAGTCGAAGATACTCCCGAATGTCGTGTTGGATTTCCTATCCTCCAGACCGTCATTTACAGGAATAAGACAACATGCATCGTTTGCTGCTGCGCGGGTTTGCCATTCTTGCACTGCTCGTGAGCGGGGCCGCCTCCGCCCAGATCTGGCCGGTCAAGCCCGTTCGCCTGGTGCTCGGATTTGCCGTCGGCGGCAGCACCGACGTGATGGCGCGCATGCTGGCGGCGAAACTCACGGAGCGCGTCGGCCAGCAGGTGCTGGTCGAGAATCGTCCCGGCGCCTCCTCCAATATCGCGAGTGAATATGTGGCTCGCGCGGCCCCCGACGGCCATACGCTGCTCAACACCACCAGCACCATGACGGTGAACGCAACACTGTTCCCCAAGCTGCCCTTCAACGTCATCGAGGATTTTGTCGCGGTGACGCCGACGGTGGCGGTGCCGAGCATCCTGTCGTTGCATCCTTCGGTACAGGCAAGAACGCTGAAGGAATTCATCGATCTGGCCAAGACCAGGCCGGGCAGCTTTTCCTACGGCTCGGCGGGCGAAGGCAGCGCCGCCCACCTGACCACGGAGCTCTTCCAGGGCACCACCGGCGTGAACATGGTTCATGTCCCCTACAAAGGCGCCGGGCCGGCGATGACCGACCTGCTCGCCGGCCATATCCAGGTTCTGTTCATCTTCAGCGCGCAGCAGGTGAATACCCACGCCGCTGCCGGAAGATTGCGCCCGCTGGGTGTCACATCATTGCAGCGCATGAGTTCCCTGCCTGACCTGCCCACCCTGCAGGAACTCGGACTGGAGGGATTCGAGGCCATCTCCTGGAGCGGACTGCTGGCGCCCCGGGGCACACCGCGCGATATCGTCAATCGCATCAACCAGCAGTGCAATGCCGCGACCAGGGAATTGACCAGGCAACTGGGAGACCTGGGCGCCTATGCGGTGCACTCCACGCCTGAACAGTTCGCCGCCTATGTCAAGGCGGAGATCGCCAAGTGGTCGATCATCGTCAAGCGCGCCGGCATCAAACCCGAGTCCTGATCCGCACTGCCGTGAAGCGGGCCGGCATGGCCCGCCGGCCGGTCTGCAGCAACCTTATTCCATCTGATTTTTTGCCACGGTGATGAGCTTTTTCCAGCGCTCATACTCCTCGCGCAATGCCTTGCCCAGCACCTCCGGCGTGCCGCCATCGGGTTCGACTCCCTGCTTGGCGAACTGGGCCTGGATCTGCGGATCGAGCAACGCCTTGTTCATGTCGGCATTGAGTTTCATGATGACATCGCGCGGCGTGCCGGCCGGCTCCGACATGCCATACTAGGGGGACACTTCGTAGTCGGGGTAGCCCGATTCAGCCATCGTGGGCACGTCCGGCATGGTGCGCGAGCGCTTCGCGGCGCCCACTGCGATCGGAATCACCTTCCCGGATTTCACGAAGCGCAGGATGGAGACCATGCTGTTCAGCATCAGTTGCACGCGGCCTGCGCTCAGGTCCAGCACCGCCTGCGCGCCGCCCTTGTAGGGTATGTGGGTCATCTCGAAGCCGGCCATGAACTTCATCAGTTCCACGCCCAGGTAGTTGGGCGTGCCTATGCCCGCCGAAGCATAGGTGAACTCGCCCGGCTTCTTCGACTTGGCCAGCGCCACGAAATCCTTCACGGTGCGCACGTTGAGCGAGGGATGCACCACGATCATCTACGTGCTCTGCACCAGCATGGTGATGGGCGCGAAATCCCTGATCGGGTTGAAAGGCAGCTTGTCGCCTTCGATGGCGAAAGGGATGGCGGTATGGCCGGCGGTGGTGAACATCAGCGTGTAGCCATCGGCCGGCGAGCGCGCCACCAACTGCGAGCCGATGGTGCCGTTAGCGCTGGGCCGGTTCTCGACGACGACCGACACATTATTGTATTCACCGACCTTGTTGTTCACCGTGCTCGCCACCATGTCGGTGGTTCCGCCGGGGGGATAGTTGACGATGACGCGCAGAGGCTTGGACGGGAAGCCTTGCGCCGCCGCGAAGGGGCTGGCAAATATCAGTTGCGCCAGCAGGGATATGCCCGGGATCCTGATCATGGTATGCATGTGTTCTCCATCCAATGCAGTATGTTCGATTGCGTGTATCTGACGGTGAAGTATGATGGTCACTTGCAGCAACGCGATGCCGAGCACCTGGTCTACCGCAATTCCAAGCCGGTGCGTGGAACAGCGCCCGGCACACGCCCGGCGGCGCTGGTGCTGACGCCACTCGAACTGATCACGAAGATCGCCGCGCTGGTACCGCCACCGCGTGCGCATCGCCATCGCTACTATGGTGTGCTCGCGCCCAATGCACCGCTACGCGCTGTGGTGACGGAGCTGGCCCCTGCCGCCGTTGCGCCAGCGCCGACTTCTGCGGCGACCCGCGAAGAGCCCCGCCATCGTGCCGTGGCTTGGTATCTGTGGGCAATGCTGCTGGCGCGCAGCGGCGCCGAGGACTTCCTGATGGGAAATCGGCGATTGACTCAGACCACGAGAGTCTGCGAGAGTCGAAGATGCTCCCGAATGTCGTATTGGATTTCCTATCCTCTGGATGAGGCATTCGGTCGGCCATGCCGGCGACAGGCAAGTGTGTGCTTGGGGCATAAGCCTCAAGCAACCAGCCGGGCAAGGTCCTCGATGTCCGCAAGCTGCTCCAGGTTCATCACCTTGTCGAAAATCTCGTTGGCGCGCGCTTCCGACAGGGGCCTGGCCGCTGCCGCGGCGCAATTGACGAGTTTTTTCTTCAGGCGCTCGGGCGGCATGGGATTGTCCGGATGGCCCAATGCGAGCCTGGCTTCTCCCGCATAGGTCTTTCCTGATACGGTGAATATCTCGACCATCCCCGGTTCCAGAGTCCAGGGGCCGTTTTGCTTCGGATCATGGACCCATTTGACCTTGGGTACGGCGGTGGTCACGATCTCGTCGGCCAGCGCAGACTCCCGGTACAGCCTGATCGGCAGGTCGGCGTACCGAAGCGCCGCGCCGACGGCAAACGGCAGGTTGCAAAGCAGGTCGATTCTCTGAGCAGGCACCATGCCCACAGAAACGTCACGGCAGCGATCCAGGTTGATGTCTCCGACGTGCAGCAGCACGTGATCGATGTCCTCGAACTTCAGGCCATGCCGGTTGAGCAGGTCGATGACCACGGTCAGCGTGCCGTGCAGATGGCGGCAGGACGGCCAGGGCTTGAGCGAAACGCGCGCCGTCTCGTAGCGCACGCCCAGCTCGTCGACCAGCTGGGAGCGGTCGTACTCCCCGCGCAAGTATGCGTGATACAAACCATAGGGGCCATCAAACACCTCGGCATCGCCGCGCACGCCGCGCATGGCGAGCTCGGCGGCCAGCACGCTGTTGCGATAGGTCAGGCCGTCGCGAATAGACCGGACGCTGGAACCGCCATGATGCAGGCTGGCGAGCGTGACTCCGGTCTGTGGAAGCGCCAATCCAAGGGCATGGCGGTGCTGCGCAGCATCTGCCGACAGGATTTTGGCCGAAGCTGCCGTGGCGCCGAATATGCCGGCAATAGTGGCGCGCAGCCACGGATATGCATTGAGCTTGCCGGTGATGGCCAGGGCCACGCGGCAGGTGACATCGTTTCCGAGGGCAATGGCGGTAATGAGTTCCTTGCCTGACACGCCGCCTTTTTCCTGTGCGAGGGCCAGTGAAGCGAGGAGGCTGCCGGCGGTGGGATGGCAGACAGCCTTGTCGTGGGTGTCGTCGAAGTCATATTGATGGACTGCCGCGGCGTTGGCCAGTACCGCGTTGTCCGGCGGGACCTTCAATCCGCCAGTGCCGATGACGGTGCTGCTCTGTGCGCCCGACCACTGTCTGACGAGGGACTGAATGGAGGCGATTTCCTCGCCGGGCGTGCCCGCGAGGACGCAGGCGAGCGTGTCGATGATGGCCGACTTCACCGTCGTGACGACGGCAGAGGGGAGATCGCTAAACTGCGTTCGGGCCAGGTGCTCGCTGATGATCTCGGCGGAATCCTGGGTGCCGGTGCCGGGGTTGTGACTCGCTGACATGGATAGTCCTGTTATGTTCGATGAGAGGCGGGCAGGGGTGCGTGCGGTGTAAACGCGCACCCTGCGTTGCTTGCTATTCCGGCTTCAGGCCGATCATCCTGGCGACATCGGCGAAACCCTGCGCTTCGTCGGCCAGCCGCTTGGCCGCGACTTCCGGTGAATCCCCGACGACGTCCAGCCTGATTTTGGCCATCTGGGATTTCAGCTCAGGCTGCTGCAGGGCTTTCACCGCGCCCGAATGGAGTTTGTCCATCACCGTCTTGGGAACACCGGCCGGAACATTCAAGGAGGAGTTCACGCCGCGCACCCGCGGCAGGCCCAGTTCCGCAAAGGTGGGGGCGTCCCTGAACGTTTCGCGCCGCTGTGTGCCGGTGGTCGCCAGCACCCGCATCTTGTCCCCCAGTGAGATTGCAGATCCCTCCGCCATGAAGCCCATGTGCACCTGTCCCGAGCCGACCGCCGGAATATAGGCCGAGGCTTCCTTGTAGGGAATGTAGACGACATTCAGCCCCAACTCCCTGACAAGGGCTTCGGAATGCAGCCGCACGGTCGTGCTGGATGCACCATAGTTCAATCTTCCCGGATTGGCCTTGGCATGCGCGACAAACTCGCCGAAGTTCTTCCAGGGAAGCGTCGAAGCGGACCCAAAGATATAGCGCCCTTCCACCAGGCTGGTGACCGGCGGCAGATCCTTGAGCGGGTCAAAGCGCAATTCCCTGACCGTGACGGGCAGGGTCGCCAGGTTCGAGACGGCCGCAATCACGATGGTGTAGCCGTCTTTGGGGGCCTGTTTTGCCACGTACTCGAAGCCGATGATGCCGTCGGCGCCGGCCCTGTTCTCGACGATGATCGGCTGCCCGAGCACCTTGGACAGCTCGTTCCCCGTCGCCCTGGCAACGATGTCCAGGGTTGCGCCGGCGCTGTAGGGCACAACATATCGGATCAACTTGACCGGATACTCCTGCGCACTGGCAGCGCCCGCGGCGAGCAGGCAGACTGCCGGCATCCATGCAAGGGCGGAACGGCGATTCTTGTACATGATGACTCCTCCAGAAATAGGTTTTCTTGCGGACTGCAGGTAGCGGGAACTACAAATTGGCCATCTTGCGCAACTCGGTCTTGAGTATCTTGCCGTAATTGTTCTTGGGAAGTTCTGCGACAAAGCGATAATACTTGGGCCGCTTGAAGCGTGCGATGCGCTCCAGGCACAGGGCCTCCAGTTCCGCCTCCGTCACCGAATCGGCCACGACGAAGGCGAGCACGCTCTCGCCCCACTCCGGGTCCGGCACGCCGATCACGCTGGCCTCGCGCACCGCGGGGTGCGACTGCAGCACTTCCTCCACCTCGCGCGGATAGATGT
>CAXNIK010000200.1:0-6859 GCA_964202115.1 Burkholderiales bacterium | reverse complement strand
GCCGAAGCCTGCTTTGTGTCCCAGCCCACGCTGTCGGTGGGCATCAAAAAGCTCGAGCACGAACTCGGCGTGGCGCTGTTCGAGCGCGGCGGCGGCGAAGTGACGCTGACCCCCGTGGGCCAGCGCGTGATCGAGCAGGCGCAGCGCGTGCTGGAGCAGGCCCAGGACATACGCGACATCGCCAGGCAGGGTAAAGACCCGCTGCTCGGGCCGCTGCGCCTCGGTGTCATCTACACCATTGCGCCCTACCTGCTGCCCAGCCTGGTCAGGGTGTTGCATGCGCGCGCGCCGCAGATGCCGCTGCACCTGCGGGAAAACTACACCGAGCGGCTGCGCGAACAGCTCAAGCAGGGCGACATCGACGCCGCCATTCTCGCCCTGCCCTTCGAGGAACCGGGATTCGCCATCGAGCCGCTGTATGACGAAGCCTTCGTGGTGGCCGTGCCGCGCGAGCATGCCTGGGCGGCACGCAAGTCGCTGAAGGCGGCGGACCTGAAAAAGGAAGCCATTGTGCTGCTCGGAACAGGCCACTGCTTTCGCGACCAGGTGCTGGAGGTCTGCCCGGAACTCAATCGCTACGCCGGCAGCGACGGGATGCAGAAGACTTTTGAGGGCTCATCGCTGGAAACCATCCGGCAGATGGTCGCCTCCGGCGTGGGGGTGACGGTCCTTCCGGCGACCTCGGTGCCGGTGCGCGTGCCGCGCGACAGCCTGCTCGCCTATGTGCCCTTCGCCGCGCCCGTGCCCGAACGGCGGGTGGTGCTGGTCTATCGCAAATCATTCCCGCGCCGTGCCGCCATAGAGGCCCTGCGCCAGGCGGTCCTGGACTGCGAGTTGCCTGGATCCGGGAAACTGCCCCCCACCAAACTGTCGTAAACCTGCCACTGCAAAAAAACCGGGAACTGACCACTGCTTGCCCGGTCTTTATCAATCCAGGGGCTTTATAATGACGCCTGTAGCCCCCATATTCTTAGCTCTGGTCCTTTAAAGGGTTGATTTTCATGTCAAATTTAAACAGAACCCCTTTCAGCCTCCTGGCCGACCCCAGTTCGGCTCTGGCCGCCGCGCAGCGTTTGTCGCAGATGTTGCCCTCGCGCACGTCCACCCTGGATGGCAGGAAGGGCAAATCCGTGAGTGATGAGCTGGCGCGCTTCGATCAGGAAGTCGAATCGGGACGTTAGTTAGCGGGAACTCACCTCAGAAGCCGGGATGTTCCACACAGGATCTCCCGGCTTTTTCACGCCCCTGTATTTAGTCAAAAACTATCGGCTTATTTAAAACAATCAATTGGATTAATTACCCCGTTGCTTCCATCATTGCTCCATCATCTTTCCAAGATCCGCCATCCCGATTCGATAACAAATCGCAAACAGGAGCAAACCATGTCAGACGAAGCAAAGTGCCCGTTCTCGGGTGGCCCCGGCAAACATACTACGGCTCGTGGAGCCACAACGAACGCAGACTGGTGGCCCAATCAGCTGAAGCTGAGCATCCTGCACCAGCATTCCCCCAAGTCGGACCCCATGGGCGAGGCGTTCGACTACGCCAAGGAATTCAAGAGCCTCGACCTCGATGCCGTGGTCAAGGACCTGCATGCCCTGATGACGGATTCTAAGGATTGGTGGCCGGCAGACTTCGGCCATTACGGGCCTTTCTTCATTCGCATGGCCTGGCACAGCGCCGGCACCTACCGCATCAGCGACGGTCGCGGCGGCGCGGGCAGCGGCAACCAGCGCTTTGCTCCCCTGAACAGTTGGCCGGACAACGTCAACCTGGACAAGGCGCGCAGGCTGATTTGGCCGATCAAGCAGAAGTATGGCCGGAAAATTTCATGGGCCGACCTGATGGTCCTCACCGGCAACGTCGCTCTGGAGTCGATGGGATTCAAGACCTTCGGTTTCGCGGGTGGACGTGAGGACATCTGGGAACCGGAAGAGGAAATTTACTGGGGGCCTGAGGGCAAGTGGCTGGCCGACGAGCGCTACAGCGGCGACCGGGATCTCGAAAAGCCCCTCGCTGCCGTACAGATGGGCCTGATTTACGTCAACCCGGAAGGCCCGAACGGCAACCCGGATCCGATCGCTGCGGCGCGCGATATCCGGGAGACCTTCGCCCGCATGGCGATGAACGACGAAGAGACAGTGGCGCTTATCGCGGGTGGCCACACCTTCGGCAAGACCCATGGCGCCGCTCCCGAGTCGCACAAGGGCCCCGAACCCGAGGCCGCTCCCATCGAAGCGCAGGGCCTGGGCTGGATCAGCAATTACATGTCCGGCAAGGGTGGCGATGCCATCTCCAGCGGCCTGGAGGTGACCTGGACCACCACGCCCACGAAATGGAGCAACAACTTCTTCTGGAACCTGTTCGGCTACGAATGGGAACTCACCAAGAGCCCGGCCGGTGCGCATCAGTGGACACCGAAGCATGGCATGGGTGCCGGCACCGTGCCCGATGCCCACGACCCGTCCAAGCGTCACGCGCCTACCATGCTGACCACGGACCTCTCGCTGCGGTTCGATCCTGCCTACGAAAAAATTTCGCGGCGCTTCCACGAGAATCCGGATCAGTTCGCAGATGCATTCGCCAGGGCCTGGTACAAGCTGACGCACCGTGACATGAGCCCGATTGCCCGCTACCTGGGCCCGCTGGTGCCGAAGGAAGAACTGATCTGGCAGGACCCCATCCCCGCCGTGGATCACAAATTGATCGACGAGCAGGACATTGCCGCGCTGAAGGCAAAAATCCTCGCCTCCGGCTTGTCAGTCTCGCAACTGGTCACCACGGCCTGGGCCTCGGCTGCAACCTTCCGTGGCAGCGACAAGCGCGGCGGGGCAAACGGCGCGCGCATTCGCCTCGCGCCGCAGAAGGATTGGGAAGTGAACCAGCCGGCCGAACTGGCCAAGGTCCTGCATAAGCTGGAAGCGATCCAGAAGGACTTCAACACCGGTGGCAAAAAGATTTCGCTGGCCGACCTGATCGTGCTGGGCGGCTGCGCCGCTGTCGAGTCAGCCGCGAAGAAGGCCCGGCAGGACGTGAAGGTTCCCTTTGCGCCGGGGCGCATGGATACCTCGCAGGCGCAGACCGATGTGGACTCCTTCAAGGTGCTCGAGCCGATGGCCGATGGCTTCCGCAACTACACCCGCAAGGGACTCGAGGGATCGGCGGCTGAGCTGCTGCTAGACAAGGCCCAGCTGCTGACGCTGACCGCGCCCGAAATGACGGTGCTGATCGGCGGCCTGCGCGCCCTGAATGCCAATGTCGGCCAGTCCGGGCACGGCGTGTTCACCAAGCGCCCCGAAACGCTGACCAATGACTTCTTCGTCAATCTCCTGGACATGAGCACAACGTGGCAGAAGTCCTCAACTGATGGCGTGCTGGAAGGTCGCGATCGGGCGACGGGCGAGCTCAAATGGACGGGCACCGTTGTGGATCTGGTCTTCGGTTCGAACTCCCAGCTCCGGGCTCTGGCCGAAGTCTATGCGTGTGCTGAATCGCAGCAGGGGTTCGTGCGTGACTTCGTCGCGGCCTGGAACAAGGTGATGAACCTGGATCGCTTCGACCTGGTGTGATCTGAGAGGAGGGGTCCTGTAAAGTGCAGTCTCGACCTGGCATCGGCTTATCCCGGATCAGGCCGAGGCTCATTCCTTACTCTATCGTTTTCCGCGCGCGGCGAAAGCCTCAAGCCATTCAACGTCAGCCATATCCTGGGTCCTGCCAACGGCGCGCTTGTTGTTGATCAGATCGGCCACAGACAATACCGGCACTTTCTGTCCCATGAATGTGGAATTCACGCGATTGGCCCAGGCCTGATCAAAACTGACCGCGTCGATTCCGGTGAGTACATCGATGCGCATTGGCGCCACGCCTATCTGAAACACCAGATCCGGCCGGATGAGGTCGGCTTCTGAAAGGTCCAGCAAGGGCGCCCCAAATGCCGCCAAGGCAGACATCACGCGTCGCGCATTATCGGCACTGGGACGAACCCATACATCCAGATCACCTGTCGCGCGTACCCGTCCATGCGCCGCCAGCGCATAGGCGCCGATGACAAGATAGTCAACGCCGGCCGCGTTGAATTCTGACAACAGATCTCTGAAGTCTGGGCTCAATGGCGTCAATCCCCTGCCAGGCAAGGCACTGCAATGTCAGCTCCCAGGCGGCATCCATCCTCGCTTCGGGAGGAAGCAGGTCCGAAGGTTCCAGTCCGGAGGGTGCCTCTCCATTTCTGAAAATTCTGCTCATGCGCGTGCTGGAATTGGTGGCACTCATAACGACCATTATATAGGGTGTATGATCGTCAAGGCATGTGGAGGAAGTCAGTAACGCCGGATGGTTTTATGTATGATTAATATCAAAATAGAATGCGAGTCATTAACTGATATGCCTGTAACAACAGAATATAATCAACACCATTATCACAACATGTCCTTGCGGCCGGCATGAACCGCGCCCTGGTCCTCTTCGCCCACGGCGCCCGCGATCCGGGCTGGGCGCGCCCCTTCGAGGCGCTGCGCGAGCGCATGCGCGCACTCGCGCCTGATGTGCCCACGGAACTCGCCTACCTGGAATTCATGCAGCCCACGCTGGCCGATGCCGTGTCAGGACTTGCCGCTCGCGGCATCTCCGCCATCACCGTCGTGCCGGTGTTCCTCGGCCAGGGCGGCCATCTGAAGCGCGACCTGCCGCTGATCGTGGACGGCATACGCGCGGCGCACCCCGCGGTGACCATCGATGTCAAACCACCCATTGGCGAACAGGATGCGGTCATCGCCGCCATCGCCACCTGCGTGGCGGACATCATCAAGTCCTAGTCCTGGCGCCACCCGCGCGTTTCTCCAGCCACTCGAACACACCCTGTATCACCAGGGCCAGCACCGCTGCCGGCACCGCCCCGGCCAGCAGCATGGCGGTGTCGTTGAGCGCCAGGCCAGCGGCGATGCGCTCGCCATAGCCGCCCGCACCGATGAAGGCGGCGATGGTGGCCGTGCCGACATTGATCACCGCCGAGGTCTTGATGCCGGTAAGGATGGCCGGCCGGGCCAGGGGCAGTTCGATGAAGCGCAGCGTGTCGCGCGCCGACAGCCCCAGTGCCAGTGCCGCCTGACGCATGCCCGCGCCCACCCCCATGAGCCCTGCATGCGTATTGCGCACGATCGGCAGGAGGGCGTAGAGGAATAGCGCAATGGCAGCGGGCAGCAGGCCTATCGTTCCGGTCAGCACGATGAGAAAGGCCAGCAAAGCCAGCGATGGTATGGTTTGCATCACGCCCACCAGCGCGAAGATGGGCTGTGCCAGGCGGGGCCTGCGCGCCGCCACCACGCCCAGCGGCACACCCACCACGATGCCCGCGAACAGCGAGCCGAACACCAGCAGCAGGTGTTCGCGCGTCAGGCGCCACAGGTCAGGCGCGAACAGCACGGCGAGGAAACCACGTGACTGATTCGCTTCCGGCACAGCAGTGGCGTCGGCAAAAAACAGCGCTGCCGCCTGCGCAAACGTGCGTCCCTCCAGCTCCGCGGCGGCATTCAGACCAAGCATGCGCGCATCGTCCAGCTTTCCCTGCAGTGCCGTGATGGCCTGCCATTGGCGGGGGAAGCGCTGGGGTGTGTCGGCACGATGCAGCAGCACCGCATCGTAGCGAGGGAAGTAGGCGCGATCATCGGCCAGCACGCGGATGTTGTAGCGCGCGATCTTGGCGTCGGTGGAATACAGGTCGACCACGTCGATGCGTCCCGCCGCCAGCGCCTCGTAGGCGATGCCATGGTCCAGCCCCGCGGGCGACAGTTTCAACAAGCCATAGGCTCGCGACAGGCCCGGCCACCCGTCCTGGCGCGCGAGGAACTCCTGCGACAGTCCAAACCGCAATTGCGCATGCGCGGCGAGATCACCAATGGAGCGCAGCGACAGCTTGGCCGCCACCTCCTCGCGCACGCCCAGCGCATAGCTGTTGTTGAAGCCCAGCGGCACGGATGCGGCCAATCCCAGCGGCGCCAACCCCCGATTGAGCTCGGCCAAAGACGGATTGCCGGTGAGCTTGAGCAGTTCGCGCGCAATCGTGCCGGTGTATTCCGGATACACGTCTATGGAATCGGCGCGCAGCGCGGAATAGAGGATGCCGGTATTGCCCAGCCCCGGCTTGTGCACCGCCGGCCCGCTCCGGGTCGCCGCCTGCTGCAGCATTTCACCCAGGATGTAGGACTCGGTGAAGCGTTTCGACCCGATGCGCAGCGTGTCCTCGGCCGCGATGGCGGCACTGGAGGCCAAAGCCATCAGCGCCAGCGTGCCGGCAAGGCACCATGACAGTCGGGAGGGCAGAACAAGTCTCAATGAAATCACATGTATCCAGGACAACAGGCCAGGCAGCCAATATGCCTGATCCTGCCCGTTTCGTTGCGAAGCTGTTTCATGACGGCTTGGGCAACTGACCGCGCCCACCCCAAACGATCACCGCAGCCGCGATGAAATTCAGCACCGCCGCGACCAGCAGCGGCGGCCCGTAGCTGCCGAAGGCGTCGCGCATGACGCCGTACATGCTCGGC
The DNA here is from genome assembly GCA_964202115.1 of Burkholderiales bacterium. Lineage (GTDB taxonomy): Bacteria > Pseudomonadota > Gammaproteobacteria > Burkholderiales > SG8-39 > CAIYPG01. Next base: position 320 of record CAXNIK010000200.1, on the reverse strand, counting down.
CCGAAGGCATTGACCACCTGAATGGCCGAGGCGCCCACCCCATAGAGCGCGCCGAAGGAAGCCGCGCCGAATTCACGGCGCACGATGATCGGCGGCAGGGTGGTGACATTGCCTATGGTGAGCCCGTAGACCACGCTGGCCGCGATCAATCCTCCCGGCGTGGGAAACAGCGCCAGCGCGCTGAGCGAGAACGTCGACAGCAGCAGCACCCCGCCCGCCGCCACGCGCACATCGATACGGTCGGCGTAACGCGCCAGCACTGCGCGGCCGAGAAATGCCGACACGGCCGCGGAGAACACCGCCAGCGCCGCACCACCCTC
>CAXNIK010000199.1:0-6860 GCA_964202115.1 Burkholderiales bacterium | reverse complement strand
AGGTAGACGTTGTCCTCGCCGTCGTTGTGGAAGAAGAACAGGCGGTGATGCTCGAGGAAGCGCCCGATGATGGAGCGCACCCGGATGTTCTCCGACAGCCCGGCGATGCCCGGGCGCAGCGCGCACACCCCGCGCACGATCAGGTCGATCTTCACGCCGGCCTGCGAGGCCGAGTACAGCGCCTCGATCACCCGGGGCTCCAGCAGCGCGTTCATCTTGGCGATGATGCGGGCCTTCTTGCCGGCCTTGGCATGGCGTGTTTCAAGGCGGATGGCCGCCATGATGTTGTCGTGCAGCGTGAAGGGCGATATCCACAGGTGGTTGAGCTTTTTCGCCTTGCCCAGGCCGGTGAGCTGCTTGAAGGTCTCGTCCACATCCTCGCAGAACTGCTCGTTGGCGGTGAACAGGCCGAAGTCGGTGTACAGGCGCGCCGTGCGCGGATGGTAGTTGCCGGTGGCCAGGTGCACATAGCGGCGCAGCATGCCGTTCTCGCGGCGCACCACCAGCAGCATCTTGGCATGGGTCTTGTAGCCGACGATGCCGTAGACCACGTGCGCGCCGACCTCCTCCAGCTTGGCCGCCCAGTTGAGATTGGCCTCTTCATCGAAGCGCGCCAGCAGCTCCACCACCACCGTCACTTCCTTGCCGCGCTGGGCGGCGGCGATGAGGTATTTCATCAACACCGAGTCGGTGCCGGTGCGGTACACGGTCTGCTTGATGGCCACCACGTCAGGGTCTTCGGCAGCCTGCTCGAGGAATTCCAGCACCGGATTGAAGGACTGGTAGGGGTGATGCAGCAGGATGTCGCCGGCGGCGATCTTCTCGAAGCAGTGTTCGCCGTCGCCCAGCTCAGGCGGCAGTCCGGGCACGAAGGGCGGGAATTTCAACGCCGGCAGATCGACCAGATCGGGCACTTGCATGAGGCGCACCAGGTTCACCGGTCCGTCCACGCGGTACAGGTCTTCCTGCTTCAGCTCGAACTGCTCCAGCAGAAAGGCTTCCATGTTCGCCGGACAGTTGGCGGCGATTTCCAGGCGCACCGAGTCGCCGAAGTGGCGCTGCGGCAGCTCCCCCTGCAGCGCGGTGCGCAGGTTCTTGATTTCCTCGTCGTCCAGGAACAGATCGCTGTTGCGCGTGCAGCGGAAGGGGTAGGAACCCAGCACGCTCATGCCCTGGAACAGCGCCCCCACGAAGGCCTGCAGCACCGTGGTGAGCAGAACGAAGTGATAACCATAGCCGGCGACTTTTTCCGGCAAGCGTATCACCCGCGGCAGGAGACGCGGCGCCTGCACGATGGCGGTGCCGGAGTTGCGCCCGAAGGCGTCGCGACCGTCCAGTTGCACGGCCAGGTTCAGCGATTTGTTCAGCACGCGCGGAAAGGGATGGGCCGGATCCAGGCCGATGGGCGTGAGCAGCGGCATCATTTCGCGCAGGAAATAGTCGTTCAGCCAGGCGCGCTGCTCGCGCGTCCATTCCGGCTCGGTGAGAAAGCGCACGCCGCGTTCGGCCAGCCGCGGCAGGATGCTGCCGTTCAACAGCCGGTACTGGGCCGCGACCAGGGCGTGGGCCTGCTCGGTAACCTGGGTGAAGATCTCCGCCGAAGTGGATTCGCCGGGGCGGGTGGCATCGCCCAGGCGCATGCGCTCCTTCAGCTCGGCCACGCGTATTTCGAAGAACTCGTCCAGGTTGGAGGACACGATGCACAGGAAGCGCAGCCTTTCCAACTGTGGCGTGTGCTCATCCTCGGCCTGGGCCAGCACGCGACGGTTGAAGGCCATGAGGCCGAGTTCGCGGGACAGGAAACGGGGCGGCCGTTTGGATCGTGGTGACGGGGACCGAGTTGGCTGGGACTTGGGCATGCGGGCTGCCGATGCTTGCTGCAGCTTTGGCTGCTGCTGGTTATTATCCGGCATTGAACCAGCTTAAAGGGCCTGTGTTTCAGTTCCATGACAAACAGGCTGGTCCGTGCCACCTTTGACACATTGCCGTCACATTGGACGGATAGCATGGCCTTCCTAAACGTGGGACACACACATGGGGCACCATGCAGAACGAGCAGCATACATCCAAACAGTACGACGCTGAGCTGGAGCAGATTCGCGACGAGGTCCTGTCCATGGGGCGGCTGGTCGAACGACAGCTGATCCGCGCCATCGAGGCCTACAAGCGCCAGGACTCGCAACTGGCCGAGCAGGTCATTGCCGCCGATATCGACGTCAACACCATGGAAGTGACCATAGACGAGCTGTGCACCACGGTCATCGCCAAACGCCAGCCGGCCTCCAATGACCTGCGTCTGGTGACGATGGTGCTCAAGACCATCACCGACCTGGAACGCATTGGGGATGAGGCCAAGAAGATCTCACTGATCACGCGAAACATGCACGGCTCGATGCGGATCTCACCACCGCGTATTTCCGATCTGGCCCTCGTCTCCGACCTGGTTGCGGGGATGCTGCAACGCTCTCTGGCGGTGTTTTCCAGTCTGGATTTTCAGGAAGCACCGGGCATGGCACGCCAGGATCTGGAAGTGGACCAGTACTTCCAGGCCATACTCAGGCAGCTCCTCACCTACATGATCGAGGACCCGCGCACCATATCGGCCTCGCTGGACATCATCTTCATCGCCAAATCGCTGGAGCGTATCGGCGACCATGCCAAGAACATCGCCGAGTACGTGGTGTACATGATCAAGGGGAAGGACGTGCGCCACGTCACTTTGGAGGAGCTGGAACAGGCGGTGAAGTCCTAGGATGCTGTTCTTTCCATTGCGATGCAGCAGCGCTCGGTGATATGTTGCATCAGATGGAAAAATCATCATCATCACGCGGCTCCAACGCCGCCGAGCCCAGGCAATACGACCGGCTGGCCGCGATCGATCTCGGTTCCAACAGCTTTCATCTGCAGATAGGGCGGGTGGTGGGCGATCAGATCTATCTGCTCGATAACCTGCGCGAGCCGGTCAGGCTGGGCGGGGGCATGACGCGCGACCGGCGCCTCGATCGCGCCACACAGATGCGCGCGCTCGAAACGCTGGGCAAGTTCGGCGAGCGTCTGCGCGGTTTTCCGCGCGGGGCGGTGCGCGCGGTGGGCACCAATGCCTTGCGGGTGGCCAGGAACGCCGATCAATTCCTCATCGAGGCCAGGGAAGCGCTGGGCTTTCCCATCGAGGTGGTGTTCGGCCGAGAGGAAGCGCGCCTCATCTACCTGGGTGTGGCGCACAGCCTGCCGCCATCGCCGGAGCCGCGCCTGGTGATGGACATCGGCGGAGGGTCGACCGAATTCGTCATCGGCACCGGGCTGGAACCGAAGCTGATGGAATCCATCTCCATGGGCTCGGTGAGCTGGAGCTTGCGCTTTTTTCCCGACGGACGCATGGACAAGGCCGCCTTCAAGCAGGCCGAGGTGACCGCGGCCAACGAGATGCAGCGCATCGTCAAGAGCTACCGGTGCGCCGGCTGGAAGCAGGCGGTGGGGTCCTCGGGCACGGCCAAGTCCATCGCCTGGATACTGGCCACCAACGGCTACAACGCCGGCGTGGCAGCGCAGCGCGAGGCGGTCATCACGCGCGAGGGCCTGGACCGGCTGAGGAGCCTGCTGATCAAGACCGGCGACCTTGACCGGCTGGAGATGGAAGGCCTGCGTGCCGAACGCATCGCCATCCTGCCCGGTGGACTGGCCATCATGAAGGCGGCGCTGGATGAGCTGGAAGTGGACGAGATGGAGGTGTCCGAAGGCGCGCTTCGCCAGGGCGTGCTCTATGACCTGCTGGGCCGCGTCACCCACCACGACATGCGCGAGGTGACGGTGAACGAATTCTGCCGCCGCTACCACGTGGATGCGGCGCAGTCGCAGCGCGTGGCCGGACTGGCGATCCAGATTCACTCACAACTGACGCCGAGTTCGAATGGCGCGGGTGAGGGCGAGGCGCTGCTGCTGACCTTCGCCGCCAGCCTGCACGAGATCGGCATCAGCATCGCGCACGCCGGCTACCACAAGCACTCGGCCTACATCCTGTCGCAGGCGGACATGCCGGGCTTCTCGCGCGACGAGCAGGCGCGACTGGCGCGCCTGGTGCTGGCGCATCGCGGCAAGCTCACCAAGATAGAAGGCCTGCCGGCGCACAGCCCGGACTGGGCCATGATTTTCGCGCTGCGCCTGGCGGCGCTGCTCTACCTGTCGCGCGGTGACATTGCCCTGCCGCCGCTGGCGTGCAAGACAACCGACGGGGGTTACCAGGTGGCCCTGTCGCGCGACTGGCTGGAGGAGCATCCGCTGACCGAGGCGGCCCTGCAGGAGGAGGCGGGCGAGTGGCGCACCCAGGGCATACGCATGGAAGTGCGCTCCCGGTAAGTCCTGAAATATTATCGTTTTTACAACGATATTCCTGCTGTTAGCCAATAAGCAGACAATTTATTATCAAGGTTCTGTGATGCCATCGGGCGTCATGGTTACCCGCAGCACCGCATTGCCGCGCTCCGGGTGGTGCTGCAGCCAGACAATGGCACCCCGCTCGATGTTCCAGTCCAGGTCCAGTCCCGGCAGCAGCCTGGCGGCGACCTGGCCCAGGGTGGGTTGATGACCCACGACGATGGTGGTTCCGGCGCGTCGCGGCCAATCCACTGCCGTGAGCAGGCTTTGCGGCCCGGCGCTCAAGCCCACGCGTTCATCGGCGTCCCAGGTGCGCTTCAGGGCGGACGCGGTCTGCAGCGTACGAACGGCGGGCGACACCAGCATGCGGCACTTGCCGGGCAGGCGTGTGTTCAGCCATGCCGCCATGCGCGTGGCCTGGGCGTGGCCGCGCGGGGTCAGCGCCCGGTCCGGGTCGGCGATCTTGCCGGGTATTGGACTTTGCGCCTCGGCGTGGCGCCACAGCACCAGTTCGATGCTGTCGGCTGCGCTGGCGTCGGCGCTTTTATCTGCGCTGTTACCTGAAATGTCTGCCTCATTCATGCGCAAGTCCTGGCAGGCGTGGCCCAGCGACCGCTAGCGGCGATGGGGGCAGTCCTGCTTGATGCAGTCTGCGTACAACGACAGGGCGTGCTCGCGGATGGTGAACCCTCGTTCCTTGGCCACACGCTGCTGGCGTTTCTCGATCTCGCCGTCGTAGAACTCCTCCACCCGGTCGCATTGCATGCAGACCAGATGGTCGTGATGCGTGCCTTCGTTCAGTTCGAACACGGCTTTCTCAGATTCGAAATGATTGCGCTTGAGGATGCCGGCGTGCTCGAACTGGGTGAGCACGCGGTACACCGTGGCCAGACCTATGTCCATGCCGTCGGCCATCAGCACGCGATACACGTCTTCCGCGGACAGGTGGCGCACCTTGCTTTCCTCGAACAATTTGAGGATGCGCAGGCGCGGTCCGGTGACCTTCAGTCCTATGGTCTTGAGATCGTGGGAGCCGGTCATGGCTGGTTTGAATCCGCTATCATATGGCGTTTTAACAGCAGGGATTATTTCTCTTGATCATGAATCGCCTCCTGGCTGCAACCCTGCTGGCGACACTGGCCGGCTGCTCAGTGCCTCAGATGGTGACACCTTACCGCATGGAGATACAGCAAGGCAACTTCATCTCCCAGACCATGGTTGCGCAACTCAAGCCGGGCATGACCAGGGAACAGGTGCGCTTCATCCTGGGAACGCCGCTGCTGGTGGATCCCTTCCATTCCAATCGCTGGGACTATGTGTTTTCGCGCACGCCGGAGAACAGCCGCGAGCATGAGCAAAGGCGTATCACGGTCTTCTTCGACAAGGACGGGCTTCTCGAACGCGTGTCGGGAGACGTGGTGACGGCGAATGCCGAAGCCAGACCTGCGGCGGGAGCCGCGGCCAAGCCTGGGGCGAAGTAGTCATGGCCGATACCAATGTCGGAACGTCGGCCCTGATCACGCTGGCAATTGCCGGGGCCGCGGGGCGCATGGGCCGGGCGCTGATCGAAGGCTCATTGAAAGACGGGCGGCTCAAGCTGGCCTCGGCCTTCGATGTCCCCGCCAGTGGCGCGGTGGGCAAGGATGCCGGCGAATGGGCCGGGCAGGCGAGCGGCATCCGCATCGGCAGCGACGCCGGGACGGCCATCGCCGCGGCGCAGTGCCTCATCGATTTCACCCGTCCGGAGGCGACGCTGGCGCATCTGGATCTGGCCGTGGCCGCGGGCACGCGCATGGTCATAGGCACCACCGGTTTCACCGAGGATGACAAGCAGCGCATCGCGCAGGCGGCCAGGCGCATCGCCATCGTCATGGCACCCAATTTCGCCATTGGCGTGAACGTCACTTTCAAATTGGCTGAGGTGGCGGCGAAAAGCCTGGGGGCGGACTTCGATGTGGAGATCATCGAAGCGCATCACAAGCACAAGGTGGACGCGCCTTCGGGCACGGCGCTGCGCCTGGGTGAGGTGGTGGCCGATGCACTGCAGCGCGATCTGAAGACAAACGCCGTGTACGGCCGCGAGGGCATCACCGGCGAGCGCGATGCCGCCAGCATTGCTTTTCACAGCATCCGTGGCGGCGACATCGTTGGTGAGCACACCGTTATCTTCGCCGGCGAAGGCGAGCGTGTGGAAGTGACGGTGCGCTCGCAAAGCCGCATGACCTATGCGCTGGGGGCATTGCGGGCGGCGCTGTTCCTGAAAGGCCGCGGCCAAGGCCTGTTCAACATGCAGGATGTTCTCGGCCTCGGCTGAGCGATCACGCAAAGAGCGCGACAGCGGCACAATCCGGGATATGCGTGGCCAGCCTTTCGCTGGACGCGGGCATTGAACGGGGGCCGGCTCTCCTGTATCATTACGAGTGTTAGATACAAAGCGGGACGGGCACGGTGCCCGTCCCGCTTTGCGTATCTAGGTGCTTAATTTTCAA
>CAXNIK010000198.1:0-6899 GCA_964202115.1 Burkholderiales bacterium | reverse complement strand
GCACGGCTGGCTGGGTCCGCGCGGTACGCCGCAAAGTGTCGTGAAGATCCTGAACGCCGAACTCAACAAGGTCCTCAAAGCGCCTGAAGTGATGAAGGTGATTGCCGACGACGGCGGCACCATCATCGGCGGTTCGCCGGAAACTTTCCGCAAGCACATTGCCTCCGAAATCGAGCGCTGGAAGGTGCTGGTGAAGCTGGGCGGGATCAAGCCGCAGCTGGAATGAAGAAGGCTGAGCAGCGCCAAGGATATGATCATTTTCAAGAAATAATATCCAGCGGACATAAATGATCAGTAACAATGTAGTCAAAGACAAGGGGCTGTCCAGGCGCCTCCTGAGCCCCCCGGAGCGGGAATGGATCTAGCCAAACTGAAACTGTTTGCCGAGGTGGCCGAGCACGGTAGCCTGACCAAGGCGTCCATCGCGCTCAGCACGGTGCCTTCGGCGCTCTCGCGCAAGATCGCGGCCCTTGAGCGCGAGTGCGGCGGGCGGCTGTTTCATCGCACCGGGCGCGGTGTCACGCTGACCGAGCTGGGCCAGCGCATCCTGCCGCGCATCAAGGAGCTGCTCGCCGGTCTGGACGTGCTCTCGCAGGAAATCCGCGCCAATGCCGGCATCCCCACCGGCCAGGTGCGCGTCGGGCTGCTGGCTTCCCTGATGCACCCGCTCATAGACCGGCTGTTCCGCGACCTGCGCGCGCACCATCCCGGCATACGCCTCAATGTCTTCGGCGGCTCCAACGGCCAGCTGGACGAGTGGCTGGCCAGCGGCTACGTCGACATGGCCGTGCTGTTCCGTTACGGCAAGAGCGAGGTGGGCAACGAGCAGCCGCTGGGCATCGTCGATACCTATCTGGTCGGCCCGAAGAACGATCCGCTCACGCGCCAGCCCACGGTGAAGTTCTCCGTCCTGGATAAACTGCCGCTCATCCTGCCGGGCGCGCCCAACGGCCTGCGCGTCATCCTCGACCAGATGGCGAGGAAGCGCGGTGTCGAGCTGAACATCCTCATGGAGGTCAACTCGCTTCCGGTGCAGCGCGACCTGGTTGCAGAGGGTGGCATCTACACCGTGCTGGCCGGCTATGCCGCCGAGCGCGACGTGCGCGCCGGCCTGTTGCAGACCTCGCGCATCGTCAATCCGGGCATAGAGCGCATCGTCACCCTGGGCCTGACCAGCCAGCGTCCGGCGTCCCTGGCCAGCCGCGAGGTGGCGCGCATGATCGTCGCCATACTCGAGGAGATGGCTGACTCCATGGAATTGCGGCGCATTCCCAAGCGCGCGCGCAAGCCCGCGCACAGCGGCGCCAGGCGCGGCGGCGCGAAAAGTACTGTCATCCGGCCCGTTAACGCGGCTGGCAGCGACAAACGCAAACCCCGCTGAGCGCGGCTTTCCCCGCAGAGGGACGCCAGGCTGGACAGTCTACAAGCCAAGGAGGAGGTCCCATGCTGCATCCGAACCGAATCACCCTCGCAACAGGTCTGGCCCTGGCCGCCGCCCTGCTGTGCAGTGGCGGCGCCCTGGCGCAAGCCGCAGCGGACGCCTACCCGTCCAGGCCGGTGACCATCATCATCCCCTTCGCCGCCGGCGGCTCCACCGAGTTCGAATTCCGCCCCTATGCGCAGAAGCTCTCGGAGTTTCTCGGGCGGCAGTTCGTCATGGACTACAAGGGGGGTGCCGGTTCGCTGGTGGGCACGGCATACGTGGCCAAGGCAGCGCCCGATGGCTACACGCTGCTGGGCGCCTCCGGCAGCTTTGCCGTGCTGCCCTCCCTGCATGCCAACCTGGGCTACGATCCGTACAAGGATCTGGCCGCGGTGTCGTTGATGAGCAAGAAGTCCAGCCTGCTTGTCATCCATCCCGGGCTTCCCGCCAACACGGTCAAGGAATTTGTCGCCTACGCCAAGGCCAATCCCGGAAAGATCAATCACAGCACCTCCGGGGCCGGCGGCTCGCCGCATCTGCGCGCGCTCTACCTGTACAGCCTGATCGGCATCGAGCCGACTTTTGTCCATTACAAGGGTACGGGTCCCATGACCGTGGACCTGGTGTCCGGCCGCGTCAATGTGGCCATCACCCTGCCCACGCTGATCATTCCCCAGTTAAAGACCGGCAAGGTGCGCGTGCTTGGCACCACCGGCCCGCAGCGCATCCGCCTCCTGCCCGATGTGCCCGCGGTGAGCGAGAGCCTTCCCGGTTTCGAGTTCTCCGGGTGGGGCGCCATGTACGCGCCCGGCGGCACACCCTCGGCCATCGTCAACAAGTTGAGCGCCGAATTGGCCAGGGTGGCCAAGGTGCCGGAGATCGTGCAGCGCTTCGGAGACGAAGGCTGGATCATGATCGGCAGCACGCCGGAGGAACTGCGCCAGTGGACCCAGGCCGAGATCGAGTTCACCCGCAGGCTGGTGAAGGAGACCGGTATCAAGATAGAGCAGTAACCGGCCTTGCCCGGTCGGTGCCGCCAATGTCACGATGGGCGAGACCCCGTTAAACTGCGCTCCTCGTACTGAATTCGCACCCTGAGGAGCACCATGGCTGGTCCGCTGTCGCATATCCGCGTTCTCGATCTTTCGCGCATCCTGGCCGCGCCCTGGGCCGGGCAGATGCTCGCCGATCTGGGCGCCGACGTCATCAAGGTGGAGCGACCCGGAACGGGCGACGACACGCGCAGCTGGGGTCCGCCCTTCGTGAAGAACAAAGACGGCGGTAATGGCGACGCCGCCTACTTCCTGGGGGTCAACCGCGGCAAGCGTTCCATCACCGTGGACCTGGCCAATGCCGAGGGCCAGCGCATCATCCGCGAGCTGGCGAAGCGCTCGGACATCCTGCTGGAGAACTACAAGACCGGCACGCTGGCGCGCTACGGCCTGGGCTATGACGACCTGAAGAAGATCAACCCGCGCCTCATCTACTGCTCGGTCACCGGCTTTGGCCAGGACGGGCCGCGCGCCGAGGCGCCGGCCTACGACTTCCTCATCCAGGGCATGGGCGGGCTGATGAGCATCACCGGCGAGCGCGACGATGCCGGCGGCGGCCCGCAGAAGGTGGGCGTGCCCATCATCGATCTCATGACCGGCATGTACACCTCCACCGCGGTGCTGGCAGCGCTGGCGCGGCGCGACCAGACCGGTGAGGGCGACTACATCGACGTGGGCATGCTGGACGTGCAGGTGGCGGTGCTGTCCAACCAGGCCATGAACTTCCTCATGTCGGGCAAGACGCCAAAGCGCCAGGGCAATGCCCATCCCAACATCCAGCCGCAGAACGTGTTCCGCTGCAGGGATGGAGACCTGATCCTGGTGGTGGGCAACGACGCGCAGTTCGCGCGTTTTGCCGAAGCGGTGGGCCATCCCGAATGGGCCAAGGACGAGCGCTTCGCCCTCAACTCGGCGCGCGTGGCCAACCAGATGCAGCTCAACCCGCTCATCAACGAGGCCCTGTCGCACAATGATCGCGCGTACTGGATTGCCAGGATCGAGGATGCGGGCGTGCCCTGCGGCTCCATCAACGCCATCCCCGAGGTATTCGAAGATCCGCAGGTGAAGTCGCGCCAGATGCTGAAGAAACTGCCGCATCCCACGGCCGAAGCGGGCGAGGTGCCCACGCTGTCCAACCCCTTGCGCTTTGCCTCCGGGGCGTTGACCTACCGCGGTGCTCCGCCCACGCTGGGTCAGCACACCGCCGAGATCCTGGGAGAGCTGGGCATGAGCGCGGAACTGGAAGCGCTGCGAGCGAAAGGTGCGATATGACAACTTCCGCCCAGGAAACCTTTTCCGGTACTGCGCCGGTCAACGAGCGCCATCGCTTCGATGCCGCCGCGCTCTCGGCCTATCTGGAAAAGCAGGTGGAAGGCTTCAAGGGCCCGATCGAGGTGGAGCAGTTCAAGGGCGGTCAGTCCAATCCCACCTTCCGCCTCGCCGCCGGCGGGCGCCGTTATGTCATGCGCGCCAAGCCCGGGCCGGTGGCGAAACTGCTGCCCTCGGCGCATGCCATCGAGCGCGAGTACCGCATCATGAGCGCGCTGGCCAAGGCCGGCATTCCCGTGCCGAAGATGCTGTGCCTGTGCGAGGACGAGTCCGTCATCGGCCGTGCCTTCATGGTCATGGAGTGCGTGGAAGGCCGCATCTTCTGGCAACAGGACCTGCCCGACATGACCCCCGCACAACGCGGAGCCATCTACGACGCCATGAATGCCGTGCTGGCCGCGCTGCACGGCGTGGACTACAAGGCCATCGGCCTGGAGGACTACGGCCGCCCTGGCAATTACTTCGGCCGGCAGATCGCGCGCTGGTCCAAGCAGTACCGCGCCACCGAGACTGAGGTGCAGCCGGCCATGGACAATCTCATCGCCTGGCTGCCGGAGAACATTCCGCCTGGCGATGAAATCTCGGTAGTGCACGGCGACTTCCGTATGGACAACATGATTTTCCATCCTACCGAGCCGCGCGTGCTGGCGCTGCTCGACTGGGAGCTGTCCACGCTGGGCCATCCGCTGGCCGATCTGTCCTATCAGTGCATGGCCTGGCATGTGCCACCCGCCGCCTTCCGCGGCATCATGGGACTGGATCTCAAGGCCCTGGGCATCCCTTCCCATGACGAATACGTCGCCGCCTACTGCCGGCGCACCGGGCGCGAGGGCATCGCCAACTGGAACTTCTACCTCGCCTACAACATGTTCCGCCTGGCCGCCATCCTGCAAGGCGTGAAAAAGCGTGCCCTGGAAGGCATGGCCTCCAGTACCCAGGCCCTGTCCGCCGGCGAGCGCGCCAGGCCCCTTGGTGAATGGGCCTGGGGGTTTGCGCAGAAGGTGGTTGCGGGGGAGATCTAGGCGGCCTTGAGTGCTACCGTGGCTTCCCGGCTGTGTGCGGACATGACTGTTTTCCCTTAGCCCTACCAAAGGAGGAAATCTTGAAATCCACGTTCAGGTTTGTCTTGCAGGTCCTGTTTCTGGGCTGCGCTGCCGCCATGACTTCGGCCGCGCATGCGCAAACGGATGCCGCTTATCCGGCCAAAGCCGTGCGCCTCATCATTCCCTTCCCGCCGGGCGGCTCGACGGACATCCTGGGACGCTTCGTCGCAGAACTCTTCACCAAGGACCTGGGGCAGTCCTTCCTGGTGGTGAACGTGGGCGGAGCCGGGGGCACCATCGGCGCGTTGCAGGCGGTCAAGGCCCCGGCGGACGGCTACACCCTGTTCATGGGCACGCCCAGCACCATCATCAACAACCACATCATGAATCCCAAACTGGGCTACGACCCGATGAAGGATCTGCAGCCATTGAGCTTTCTATGGTCTCAGCCGGCGGTTCTGCTGGTCAACAAGGACGGCCCCTATAAAACCCTGAAGGACCTCATTTCTGCAGCCAGGAAACAGCCCGGGAAGCTCAACTACGGCTCCAATGGCGTGGCCGGCTTCAATCACCTGGCCGGCGAACTGTTCAATTTCCTTGCCGAGGTCAAGATCACCCACATTCCCTACAAGGGCGCGGCCCCGGCCATGAATGATCTGCTGGGCAATAACATCGAGGTGGTGTTCGGCACGGTCGCCGGCCTGACTAGCGCTCCCGGGCTGAGCGGCCTGGCAGTGGCTTCGCCGGCGCGGTCCTCGTTCATCCCCTCGGTTCCGACCTTCGCCGAAGCCGGCCTTGCCAACTACATCTACAGTTCATGGGGAGGCCTGTTCGCACCGGCGGGCCTGCCCAGCCGCGTCCCGGAGCGGCTGGTGAGTTCGCTAGAAAAGGGTCTGAAAGTCCCTGCCATCAGGGAGCGCTTCCTTGGCGCGGGTGTGGAGCCGGTTACCAGCACTCCGGCCGAATTGCAGAAACACATCGCCAGCGAGTACGAACAGGTTGCGCGCATTATCAAGCTCGCCGGCATCAAGGCCGAGTAGCCGGGAGCACCATGCGCTCTTGGCACGTTATGACCAATTTCACACTGGGAGCACCTTCATGAGCATTTCCATACTGCGCGTCGCGGCAACCACGATGCTGTGCAGCCTGGTTTCAGGCCATGCACTGGCGCAAAAAAAGCCGCTGCTGCCCGACGGCTTTCCGAGCAAGCCCATCCGCGTCATCGTCACCACCGGCTCAGGCGGCGGGCTGGACATCATCACCCGAGCGGTCTCCAACAAGTTTTTCGAGCGCACCGGTGCCAACATCGTCGTGGACAACCAGAACGGCGCCAGCGGCGGCATCGCCATCAACCAGCTGGGGGCGGCACCGGCCGACGGCTACACGCTGCTCAGCGCGGGGGCGACCCTGCTCATCAATGCCGCTGCCGGCCGCTACCAGCGCGATGTGCGCACGCTGCTTGCGCCGGCGGTGCGCATGAGCTCCACCTGGTACTACCTCATCGTCCCCAACGCCAGTCCGGCCAGGTCGGTCAAGGACCTGATCGCGCATGCCAAGGCCAATCCGGGCAAGCTGAACTACGGCTCCAATGGCGTGGGCTCGGCCATGCACCTGGGCCTGGAGCTGCTGGAGGTCGCTGCGGGCGTGGACATGATCCACGTTCCCTACAAGGCCTCCACGCCCATGTACGTGGATCTCATTGCCGGCCGGATCGACCTGGCGCTGGCCTCGCTGCAGGGCATCCAGGCAGTGCATGCGGGCAAGGCCAGGCTGCTGGGTGTCACGCGGCTGCAGCGCATGCCCGACCTGCCCGATGCCCCCGCCGTCGCCGAAACGCTCCCCAACTATGAGGTGGACAACACCTACATGCTCTACATCCACGCGCAGACCCCGGCCAATATCATCAACGTCCTCAACCGCGAACTCGCGCAGGCGGTGAGCGCACCCGAGCTCAAGGAGAAGATGGCCGCCGACGGCGCACTGCCAGGCGCGCCGCTCAATCCGGCGGAGCTCAAGGCGGCCTTTGCGTCCGATTACGCCCGCTGGGATGGG
>CAXNIK010000197.1:0-6901 GCA_964202115.1 Burkholderiales bacterium | reverse complement strand
CGGCAGGGCCACGCCGCCCTTGCTGCGCAGAGTGAGCTGCTTGCCGAACACCTCGGTCTGGGCAAGTCGGCCCTCAGCGCTTCTCCTGGCACCCAGGCGCCCGCGCAGATAATCCAGTTCCAGCAGCGGCAGGTCCGCCGCGGCGCGCGCCGCCACCCTGGCCAGTGCCACATCCGCGGTCAGCTCGGTCATCTGCCTGCGGGCAAAGGCCAGCCACAGACGCAGGCCGCCCTCGCCCGAGCGCAGCTCCAGCGGATAGTCCAGCCAGTGCTTCCAGACGCCCAGATCGATGTATTCCAGCTCGGCATACAGCTTGCCGCTCCACTGATCGAGGTCCTGCAGATCACGCCCGACCAGTTCGCCGCGCACGTCCAGCTTCGAGGCCAGCTCGCGCGGTACTGCCGCCTGCAGAGCGAAGCGATGCATGGAGCCGCTGTTGCGCAACACCACGCTCACACCAGAGAGCTGCAGCGGTGGCGCAGCGCGCTGTTCGTCGGTCCAGACGATGCCGGCGCCGCGTATGCTCACTTCATTTTGCTTGAGCAGCCAGCCGGAGAAGTCTGCGGCGCCATCGGCCGTGCTTTTGAGCTGCATGCCGGCCATGTAGAAACGGCCCCCGGCATCCCTTCGCACCGCCAGATCGGGACGATCAAAGGTCAGGGAGTGAAAATGCACCGAGCCCAGCAGCATCGAAGACCAGGACAGCACCGCCTCCACCGCAGGCAGCGACAGCACCGCCTGGCCCTTGCCGTCGTAGACGCGCACATCCTGCAGATCGAGTTCCGGGCGCAGGCCGTCCCAGCCCGCGCTCACCGTGCCGATGGTGACGCGCTCGCCGATGATTTCCGATACCCGGCTTTCAATGAGGTGGGTGTACTGGTCGATGTTGGGCAGCACCCAGTAACGCAGCCCCAGCACCGCAGCGGCGAACAGGAAATAGGCAGCAACGAGAGTCCAACCGACGATGGCAAGGAAGGTGCGCCAACGCGGCCGCTTCGCCAGTTCCTCTTCAATGGCGTCCACCGCCGCCACTTCCAGCCTGATCGCAGCCGCGCCCGCGGCGGAACCGGCAGCCGCGATAGCCTCTGCGGCCTCATGCACGGAATTGCTGAAGGGTTTGGCGGTACCGGCGCCTGCGGCGCTGGGGTCAGGGTGAGGCTTGTTGGTTTCGTTCAAAACGTCGGCTGCCTGGTGATCGCAAAGGTTCCGATACACTGATACGCTTGGCGACGAACTGGGCCATTTTTTTCAAGTCTGCCGGCCCGCGACGCGACACTTTCATTTTACCTGCAATCGACGCCTCTCCCCGCCGACGCCCCAGTCGCAAAACCGCATCAATACCCGCGCTGAAATGCCCCGTAAATCCAGCTCTACCGGCCCCGTCACTCCCCGGCGAGGCAGCACACGCCGTACCACCGAAATGGCGGACCTGTCATCGCCCAAGGCCGCTGCTGCCTATTCACGCTATGCACGCACACTGCTGGAGGCGCGACCGGAACTGAGTACCGACATCGGCACGGCACTGACCTCCGGGTGGAGCGCCGATGACATGCGGCGCCTGGTGGCGCAGGTTCTGCAACAGCAAGGCGCCCGGGACAAGGGCGACGACCTGGGCGCGGCGCTGCGCCAGCTTCGCCAGCGCGTGCTGCTGACGCTGATGGAGCGCGAGCTCGCCGGCGCCGCATCGCTGGCCGAGGTGTGCAGCACCATGACAGCGCTGGCCGAAGTGTGCATCGCGCTTGCGCTGGAGGCGCTCACGCCGGAACTGGAGCAGACGCTGGGCGTGCCCATGTCCGATTCGGGGGAGCGGCAGGAACTGATCGTGGTCGGCATGGGCAAGCTGGGCGGCGGCGAGCTCAACGTCTCCTCCGACATCGACCTGGTGTTCGTCTACCCCGAAGACGGAGAAACCCGAACCGCCGAAGGCACCGGCAAGAACAGCGTCAGCAACCACGAGTTCTTCATCGCCCTGGGCAAGCGCCTGATCACACTGCTCTCGGCCGTCACCGGCGAAGGCTTCGTGTTCCGCGTCGACATGCGCCTGCGACCCTGGGGCGATCCGGGCCCGCTGGCCATGAGCTTCGACGCACTGGAGCAATACCTGGTGGCACAAGGGCGCGAATGGGAACGTTACGCCTGGATCAAGGGTCGCGCCATCAGCGGCAGCGAGGAAACACGCAAAGCCCTGGCCGCGCTGGTGCGGCCCTTTGTGTTCCGCAAGTATCTCGACTACGGTGCCTATGGCGCCATGCGCGAGCTGCACGCCCAGATACGCGAGGAAGTGGAGCGCCGCGAGATGGCCGGCAATGTCAAGCTGGGACCCGGCGGCATACGCGAAATCGAGTTCATCGCCCAGGTGTTCCAGTTGATACGCGGCGGGCGCGAAAGCGATCTGCAGATCCGCCCGACGCTCCAGGTGCTGGCCCTGCTGGGCAAACGCGGCCTGCTCAGCGCCGAGGATGTCAGTGTGTTCTCCCTGGCCTATGATTTCCTGCGGCGAGTGGAACACCGGCTGCAATACCTGGACGATGCGCAGACGCACGAGCTGCCTGCAGCGGATGCCGAAGACGACCGCAGGCGCCTGGCACAGTCCATGGGCGCGCGCACCTGGGCGGCGTTCATGCGCAAGCTCGATGCGCATCGCGATGCCGTGGCGCAGCGCTTCGAGAAGATCTTCGGCACCCATACCCATGCACAGGGTCAAAGCGGGCGCCATGAACTGGCCTCGCTGTGGACCAGCACCGAAGGGCGCGAAGCGCGCCTGAAGGCGCTGGGCTTCGCCGAGCCGGACACCGCGGCGGCACGCCTTGCCTCCATCCAGAGCGGCAGCCGCTACCAGTCCCTGCCCGAATCCAGCCGCGAGCGCGTCGATGCCCTGGTGCCGCGTCTGCTGGAACGCGCCGCGCGCCGGCCCAATCCGGATGCCACGCTGGCGCGCGTGCTGGACCTAGTGGAAACCGTCAGCCGCCGCGCCGCCTACCTGGCGCTGATGGATGAGCATCCGGTGGCGCTGGATCGCCTCACTGAACTGGTCTCCGCCTCGCCCTGGGCGGCGGAATACCTCAACCGCCATCCGGTGCTGCTGGACGAGCTGCTGGACACGCGCCTGCTGATGGCCAAACCCGACTGGCGCGCAGCCGGCCGTGCCCTGCGCCGCCAGCTCATGGAGCTGGACCATGATGCCGAGCGACAGATGGACATGCTGCGCGAATCGCATCACACCCAGCTCTTCCACCTGCTGCTGCAGGACCTGGCCGGTGCGCTCAGCGTGGAAGCCCTGGCCGACCACCTCGCCGACCTGGCCGATCTCCTGCTGCAGGTGACGCTGGAACTGTGCTGGATACAGTTGCGCGAGCGCTCACCGGACCTGCCCCCCGAGCCGCGCTTTGCCGTCATCGCCTACGGCAAGGTGGGCGGCAAGGAACTGGGCTATGCTTCGGATCTGGACCTGGTGTTCCTCTACGACGACAGCGAGGAGCAGGACGAGAACACCGTTGCCGCCTATGCCCGCCTGGGCCAGCGCATCAACACCTGGCTGAACAGCCGCACCGCGGCCGGACAGTTGTTCGAGACCGACATGCGCCTGCGGCCCGACGGTGCCTCGGGACTGATGGTGAGCTCCATGAGCGCCTTTCGCCGCTACCAGCGCGAAGCGGCCTGGACCTGGGAGCATCAGGCGCTCACCCGCGCGCGCTTCTGCGCCGGCGAAGCCGCCATCGGCGCCGCCTTCGAGGAGGAGCGGCGCGCCATCCTGTGCAAGCAGCGCGACCTGGCCAAGCTCGCCGAGGAAGTGCGCAACATGCGCAACACCATGACCGAGGGCCATCCCAATCGCAGCGAGCTGTTCGACCTGAAGCATGATCGCGGCGGCATGGTGGACATCGAATTCATCGTCCAGTATCTGGTGCTGGCACACGCGCATCGCCATGAACAGCTCGCGCGCAACGACGGCAACATCGCCCTGCTGGGCTACGCCGCAAAACTCAAGCTCATCGATGCCGGGCTCGCGACACAGGTGCAGGAGGCCTACCGCGTCTATCGCCGCCGCCAGCACGCCCTGAGGCTGGAGGGCGCGCGCTACGCGCGCGTGCCGGGCGAGGAGGTGGCGGCGCACATCGAGGCTACGCTGGCGCTGTGGAAAGCCGTGCTGGGCAAGGTCAAGAAATAATCAAATTCATACTGTTATCCTTTGTACAAAAGGATAGACAGGATAATTATGATCAATCATGCGGAGACCACGAAGAGCCCGAACACGCACAGCATGCCCGCCGCCCAAACCAGCGAGCGCAGCACCGCGGCATCGGCAACATAGGCGGCAATGTAGGCCAGGCGTGCCAGCACGAACACCACCGCCAGAGCATCGATGCGACCCTGCGGCGCCTGCGCCAGATGGGCGATGATCACCGCCGCGGCGAAAACCGGAAAAGCCTCGAAACAGTTCTGATGCGCCCAGTAGGCTCTCTTTCGCCAGCCGGTCTGGCGCTCCAGCCAGGGCCGCGGGGCATGGTTGTCGAATCCCGGCTGCGCCTTGGCCAGCACCACGGCAAGGTAAGGGGTCAGCGCCGCCGCCAGCACGCACCAGTAGGCTGTGGTCATGATTTTTCCTTTGTTTTCATTGGAAATCGGGGGAAGTGGCAATCATCCCCGATTGGCTTTTACAGACACTCCCTTATGACGGGGATTGCAGTCAGAGCATCGGGAACGCGGTGAGTCATCCCTACCCTACACGGTTTGCGGAAAAGCCGTGATAGCAACGACACATCCTGTCGGATCGCTGCCAAGTATCACAGCAAGTCGGTTGCTTCTTCAGTCTGGTTATAGTATTCGTCCAGCGCCTGGACCGCAGGTCGTATTGCGAAATCCAATCAATAAAATAAACCAATAAGGGAGACGGTAATGAACAGGCTAACTATGGCTGGTTGCCTTGCTGCAGCCTTGCTTGTTTCGCTGTCCGCGGGTGCTCAGCAATATCCTACCAAGCCGGTTACCATCGTTGCTCCATTTCCGCCGGGTGGGTCTACCGACATCCTGGCACGCATGGACGCGGCGAAGCTCACGCAGGTCTTCGGCCAGCAGTTCATCGTTGAGCACAAGGCAGGTGCCGGCGGCGGTATCGCTTTCCAGTATACGGCGAGAGCGCTACCCGATGGCCATACCATCACGCTGGTGTCGGCGGGGTTCACTTTCCTGTCGTCGCTGCAGCAGACGCCGATGTACGACCCGGTCAAGGATTTTTCGCCGCTATCCCTGATGTCGCTGTCGCCAAATCTGCTGGTGGTGCATCCATCTTCACCAATTCGCTCCATGGCCGATTTCATTGCCTATGCCAGGGCGCATCCCACCGAGGTGAACTACGGCACGTCTGGCGTCGGAAGTTTCGCGCATCTGGCCGGTGAGTGGCTGGCCAGCATCACCGGAACCAAGATGACCTTTGTGCCTTACAAGGGCCTGGGAGATGCGCTGCTTGCGGTGGCCTCAGGACAGATCCATGTGACGGCGACGGCCGTTACGTCGTCGATGCCTTTCGTCAAATCAGGACGGCTCAGGGCAATTGCCGTCACGACGAGCGAACGTCTCAAGGTGCTGCCCGATCTGCCCTCCACGGCAGAAACCGTGAAGGGCTATTCCTGGGCGCAGTGGAACGGCTATCTTGCGCCCGCACGCACTCCCCGGGAGATCGTGGAGCGCCTCAGCGCCGAGATGGTCAAGATCGCGAAATCGCCCGACAACGTGCAGAAGTTGGCTGCCGACGGCGCCATCCCGGTGGGCAACAGTCCTCAGGAATTCGCCAAGATCATCAACAGCGAGGCGGCACAGTGGCGCAAGCTGATCGCCAACATGGGGCTAAAGCTGTCCGAGTAGCTTCCGGCCGTTGGCTGCAGAGAACAGACAAGGGGGTTTAGTGAACAAGGTATTTGCTTCAGCCGATACAGCGGTATCCGACATTCCGGACGGTGCGACCATCGCCATTGGCGGATTCGGCCCCGTTCATTGCTGGCCGAGAGACTTGATCACCGCGGTGCGCAGGCACGGGTGCAAGGAACTCACCACCGTATCGACCAGCGTGGGAGACCCTGGCACCGTGAATACCCAAACCCTGATCGAGAACGGCCAGGTAAAAAAAATGATGGCGTCGTTCACCAGCCGGGTGGGAGTGAAAACCGCTTCCGAAGACCTTATCCTCGCCGGCAAGGCCGAAGGCGAAGTGGTGCCGCAGGGGATGCTGGCCGAGCGCTGCCGCGCCGGAGGCGCTGGCATTCCGGCCTTCTATTCTCCCACTGGCGCGAGCACCGCGCTGGCTGCCGGCAAGGAAGTGCGCTATTTCAACGGCCGGCGTTATGTGCTGGAGCAGGCCATTTGCGTGGATTTCGCGCTGCTGCGCGCCTGGCGCGCCGACAAGGCAGGCAACGTGCAATTCCGCGGCTCCACTCATAACTTCAACGTGTCTTTTGCCAAGTCGGCCAAGGTCGCCATCGTCGAAGTGGACGAAATTGTCGAAGTGGGTGAGATTCCTCCCGACCGTGTCGGACTGCCGGGCATATTCGTTGCGCGGGTGGTGCTGGGGCGCTTTCCCGTGGAGAAGCCCAAGAGCGGGCAAAGGGCCTCGCGGCGCGAAGCGGAATCGGCGCGTTCCTACAACGGCAAGCCGGGCATCACGCGCGACCACATTGCGCGCCGCGCAGCCGCGCTGCTCAAGGAGGGCAGCTACGTCAATCTGGGCACTGGCATTCCCGTCAATGTTTGCAATTACCTGGAGGGCCGCGATGTGATGCTGCACGCGGAGAACGGCGTGCTTGGTTATGGAGGCGCGGCCATCGGTGATGGCATAGACCCGGACGTGTACATCGTCGGCTCGCAGCACGTCACGCTCAATCCCGGCGCCTCATTCTTTGACAGCGTC
>CAXNIK010000196.1:0-6927 GCA_964202115.1 Burkholderiales bacterium | reverse complement strand
AGTAGCGTACAGACTAAATTGTGAACGCCAATTTTAGTATGTGCAGGGCGAAGCGCAGTTTGTTTTTCGTATAAGGAGGCGCATGAGCGCAAGCACGGCCACATTACCCACCGATCAACTGCTGCTGGATATCGCCGACTATGCCGCCGGCTATGCGGTGCAAAGCGACGCTGCCTTCAATGCGGCCCGCCACTGCCTGCTGGACAGCCTGGCCTGCGCGCTGGAGGCCCTGGAGCATCCGGATTGCGTGCGTCTGCTCGGCCCGGTGGTGCCGGGCGCGGAGCTGAAGCTCGGCGCGCGCGTGCCGGGCACGCCCTGGATGCTCGATCCGCTCAAGGCCGGTTTCGACATCGCCACGGCGGTGCGCTGGCTGGACCTGAGCGACACCTGGACCTCGGTGCAGACCACGCATCCTTCCGATGACCTGGGCGCCATCCTGGCGGTGTGCGATTACCTCAGCCGCTCCGCTGCCGCTGCCGGCAAGTCACCACTGAATATGCTGACCATGCGCACCCTGCTCGAGGCCATCACCAAAGCCCACGAGCTGCAGGGCGCGCTGGGTGCGCATATGGCCCTCACCACCTATGGCATAGACAATGTCTTCCTGACCAAGTTGGCCTGCGCCGCGGTGATCGCAAAGTTGCTGGGCGCGGATCGCGCGCAGATCGCCAACGCCGTGTCCATGGCGTTTTTCGAGCCCAGCCTGTGCGTGCACCGTTTCGGCTCCAACACCGGCCCGCGCAAGGGCTGGGCGGGCGCCGATGCCACGGCGGATGCCGCGCGCTTCGCCATGATGGCGGCAAAGGGTGAGCCGGGTTATCCGCAGGTGCTGTCCCATCCGGTCTGGGGGTTCAACAAACACTTCCTCGGCGGAAAATCGCTGCAGCTTGGCCCCTTGAGCGAGCGCGTCATACAGGGCGTGCTCTACAAGTTCTATCCGGCGGTGGTGCACGCGCAGTCGCAGGTGGAGTGCGCACTGAGTCTGTATCAAAAGGTGCAGGGCAGGCTGGATGACATCGCTTCCATCGCCATCCAGACCCATCGCGAGCCGCTGGCCAAGATCAGCAAGACCGGCCCTTTGCGCAATGCCGCCGACCGCGATCACTGCCTGCAGTATTCCGTGGCCATCGCCCTGCTGCATGGCCGCCTGCACGCGCACGACTACGAGGACGAGGTTGCCGCCGATCCGCGCATTGACCGGCTGCGCGAGCTGATGCAGGTCAGCGAGAACAAGGCCTACACGGCGCTCTACGACGATCCGGCGCAGCGGGCCAATCCGGCTTCCATCGACATCAGGTTCAAGGACGGCACGGGCACCGGCAAGGTCGAGATCGAATATCCGGCCGGACACGCCAGCCGGCGCAGCGTGGGGTTGCCCCTGCTGGAGGCAAAATTCCGCAGCGCGCTGGCGCTGCGCTTCGCATCGCAACAGCAGCAGCGCATTGCCGATCTCGGCCTGGACCATGAGCGCCTCATGCGCACGCCGGTGCATGAGTTCACCGACCTGTTCGTCAGGTCAGCAGGATGAGGCGCGGGTTTCGCGCCGTGAAACGCCGACCCCGGTCGGGCGTTTATCGGGTTTATGAAGGAGGCAGGAGAAGGCAAGACGGAGTAATATACCGGCCTGATTGTCTCGATGGCAGCGCCAGCTTTCATGCAAGACAACGGAGTCCGTATCGCCGCGCAAGTTTCATTCCCCGCGCAGGCCGGCACAGTGTGAATAATTCTTGAATAAGTTAAAGGAGAAGGACATGCAGAATCTCAAGGGTAGGTCAGCCATCGTTACCGGCGGTGGCCGCGGCGTTGGTCGCGAAATCGCGCTGTTGCTGGCCAAGGAAGGCGCGAAGGTCATGGTGTGCGATCCCGGCGTTGGCCGTGGCGGCGAAGCCACCGCCGAGCGTCCGGCCGACGAGGTCGTGGCCGAGATCAAGAAGGCCGGCGGTACCGCCGTTGCTGTCTATGATTCCGTCGCCGACTACAAGAAGGCCGGCGAGATGGTGAACAAGTGCGTGCAGGAGTTCGGCAGCGTCGACATCCTGATGAACGTGGCCGGCATCCTGCGCGAGCGCATGATCTGGAACATGACCGAGGAAGACTTCGACCTCGTGATCAACGTGCACCTGAAGGGCATGTGGAACATGTCCCACCACGCCATCAAGCACATGCGCCAGCAGGGTTTTGGTCGCATCCTGAATTTCTCCTCCGACGCCTTCAAGGGCTCGGTGGGCCAGTGCAACTACTCCGCCGCCAAGGCCGGCATCATCGGCCTGTCGCGCTCCATCGCCAAGGAAGCCGCCAAGTTCGGCATCACCTGCAATGCCATCTGCCCCTCGGCCGACACGCGCATGACGCTGACCCCCGAGGTGAAGGCCAACCGCGAGCGCAAGCTCAAGAACGGCCTGATGACCCAGGAGCAGTACGACCGCCAGAACCAGCCGCGCGGGCCGGAGTATGTCGCTCCCTTCGTCGTCTACCTGGCGACGGACGAGGCCTATTACTTCAACGGCCAGACCATCCACTCGGAAAAAGGCCGCGTGCACAACTACTACTTCGGCGAAGAAATGTGCAAGCTCTACAAGGACAGCGAAGGCGGCATGTTCACGGTTGAAGAGATCAAGCAGAAGGCCCCGGGAATCTTCAAGGACAAGATGACCGAAGTCGTTCCCCTGGTCGAGCCCGCCAAGGCTCAGAAATACGTCAGCCAGCGCTAAGCCGGCTTACAGGTTCGACTTGCGGTCCCTCACAAGGGGACTGCAAGGCAAAAAGGCCAGGGATCCCTGGCCTTTTTCTTGTGCCGGGCCCGGCGGCATCGGCCGCAAGCCCGTCCGCTACGTCCTCAGACGTCCTCAGACGTCTTCGGCGGTGACGCGCAGCGCGCCGTTTTCAATCTTGCCCTTGAAGACCTTCTCCTGGGCGATGGCATGCAGGCGTTCCATGTTCATCTGGAACTGCTCCCCGGGTGCCAGGTCGGCGGTGTCGGGATTGACGTCTTCCAGCGCGCCCAGGCTGAAAGAGCAGGCGACCGGCTTGCCGTCGATCTTGATTTCGCAAACAACGCTGCCATCGGCGGCGGCGGTGAATTCATCGGTGAAAACGATTTCCATGGTTGTCCTGAAAAATGAATGAATGGCCGTTTTGGTCCGGACATGACTATACCATCCGGCGTCCGCTATTCCTGAAACGCTCCGGTGCAGCGAACCCGGGGTGTAACTCACGCCTCGGCCTGGTGGGATTGGAAATTCGTGATAACAATATATACATTAAACAGCCAATAGAAAAGACTTCATCTTTAATATGATAATAAAATAGTCTGAAATATGCGCCTACTTCAGATGCTGTCTGGCTTCCCGCGGACGTGGGCGGGAAGCGTGCAGCCCGGGCTTACTGCTCCAGCCTGATACCGTTGTCCTGCACGATCTTTTTCCAGCGCTCGATCTCGCTCACGATCAACTGGCGGTATTGCGCCTGGGTGCTGCCCACGGCGATGGCGCCGTCGGCTTCCAGCGCGGCGGTGATTTCGGGTGAGCGCACCGCCTTGACGAAGTTCTCATTGAGCTTGTTCAGGATGGGGACGGGCGTGGCGGCCGGGGCGGAATAGCCCAGCCAGGTGGTGAAGTTGTAGCCGGCAACACCCTGTTCCATGACCGTCGGAACATTGGGCAATGACGGCGAGCGCTTGTCGTCGCTGATGGCTATGGTGCGCATCTTGCCGGACTTGAGCAGCGGCATGACCGTGGCCATGGACATCGGCGCGATATCCAGGCGACCTGCCGTCAGGTCCACCAGGATGGGCGCGGTGCCCTTGTAGGGGATGAAGGTGGCCTTGGTATTGGTAAGGCCGTGCAGCCACTCGCCTACCAGGTGCTGCAGCGAGCCCACGCCGGAGGTGCCCCAGTTGACCTTGCCGGGATTTGTTTTTGCGTAGGCAAGGTACTCGGTCATGTTGTTGACCGGGAAACCGGGCCGCACCACGAAGATGAAAGGCTTCTTGCTCATCAACGCGACGGGCGCGAAGTCCTTGATGGTATCGAAGGGCAGGTCCTTGAACAGCGCCTCATTGGTGGTGAAGCTGCCCACGTTCAGCAGCAGCGTATAACCGTCGGGTTTTGACTTGGCCACGTAGTTCGTGGCGATGGTGCCGCCGGCGCCGGTTCTGAAATCGATGAGGAACTGCTGGCCCAGCAGTTCGTGCAGCTTGTCGCCTTCCAGGCGCACCTCCTTGTCGTTCGGCCCTCCGGCCGCGAAAGGCGCAATGATGGTCACCGGCTTGGAGGGGAAGCTGGAAGCGGACTCCTGCGACAGGACCGCCGTGGACAACAGCAGGGAAACGGCGCTGGCGCAGGCCAGCGATGCGTGCAGATGACTCATGAAACGCTCTCCTTTTGAATGGTAGTGTCGCGCAACAGCAGTTTCTTCGCCGCCCATTCCGCCGCCGGTTCCATCTTCTCCAGGAAGCTGGCCTCGCCTGCCACCAGTGTGGCCACCGGCACGCCATCGCGGTAGAGGATGCGCGTGCCGGTCAGGGCCGGCACGCGCGGGCCGGGAATGACGCTGCCCACGAGGTTGAGCGGGTCTGCGCCACAGACGCAGACCATGGCGCCTTCGGTCGCTTGCCGGCGCTGCTTGCGCAGCAGGCCGATGGCGTCGGGCAGGGCGAACTGCTCGCCCGACAGCCCGGCGACAAAGCGCCCGCCGCGGATTTCACCGCGCGCTTCCAGGCGGTGATAGACGCGCAGCAGCTCGCGCCAGGGCGGCAGCCAGGCGGCTTCGCGCTCCAGCATGCGCCAGAACACCACGCCGTAACGGCGCAGCAGCGTCCAGGCGATGTGCTCCACGGTTTCCGCCGGAGCATGGGCCTGCTTTGTCCCTGGCTCGGACGCAGGCTCGGGGCGCCGCACCAGGCTCCAGCGTCCCGCATCGTCAATGCCGTAGAGGGCGCGCCGTCCTCTGCGAGGCTTGGTCAGAGTGCGCTTGCTGGCGGGCAGCAGCAGCGCGCGCAGGCCGGCATAGCTGTCGGCGTTCACCAGTCCCAGGGACACCAGCTCGCCCAGCGATTCTTCCAGTTGCGAGCGCAACAGATGTGTGCCGCCCAGCATTTCGTCGAAGAAGGATGCGCCGTGATCCTTGAGCCAGGCATGCAACCGGGCGGCCCGCGAGGACAGGGGCAGGGCATCGCGGCCGGTGTGCGCGGCCAGCGCTGTCCACAGCAGCATATTGCGCCGCTGCAGCAGCGCGATGGGCGTGCTGCGCACCGGGCCGCCGGCGTGCTCCCGTTCTGCATTGAGGTTGGGTGCCGAGAGGCGCGTCCACACCACGCGCCCGGCCAGGCACAGATCGTCCAGCCAGGTGAATTCATAGCCGGCCACGCGTGCGGGCAGCAGCTCGCTCTCCCAGGCCGAGGCCGGGGCTTCGTAGCCTTCCAGTTGCCCGAGAATGGCGGCGAGCGCGTCTTCGCCCTGCACCTGCGTGCCCGGCGCCACGCGCTGCCACTCGAACAGGAAGCGCATGAAGTCGCGCGGCTCCACCGGTTCGATCTCCTGGCGCAGGCGCTTCACGGTGTAGCGGTGTATGCGTGCCAGCAACCGTCGCTCGCACCATTCCTGCTCGTTTATTTCGAGCGTAAAGCGGCCGCGCATGATGCCGCCTTCGGATTCCAGCCGGACCAGCGCCATGTCGATGTCGGCGGCGAGCAGGGCCAGCGAGCGTGACAGTTCGGAGGCGGTGACCGGGCCGAGTGCCGACAGCCGTCCGCGCAGGATCTCCAGGACTGCATCTTCGCGTGCCCAGATTTTTTCGGCGAACTCCGCTGGTGCGGTGATGACGGGTTCGATCTGCATGTCCGGATACACGGCCTGGAACATGGGCAGGCGTTCGGCGGCAATCCACAGGGCTGGGATGAGGGAAATCAGTGTTGCCCGATGCTCACGCACGAGTTGTCCTGCCAACCACAGCCACTCGCCGTTGCGCTTCAATTCATCCTCAGTCAGGCACTCCAGCTGCATCAGCACTTCATGCAGTTCGTCGGCGTTGCGCACCGCAGGCAGGGGCCAGGCCTCCTCGCGCACGCGGGTGATGGCCGCTTCATCCAGGCGACCCAGGTCGCTGGCCTGCTCCGCATCCAGCCAGCGTCGCCCGCTCACCGCCTGGGTGCGGCGTTCTTCCAGCGGCGCATCGTCGAGGAAGGCGTAGGGGCTGGCCGAGAGCACCTCCAGCGCCAGCGGCGAGGGTTCGGTGGTGTCGCGCGCCAGCACCTGCACGTCCTTGGCCTCGATGGCCTTGAGCAGCCGCTCCAGGCCGTCGATGTCCATGGCCTCGTACAGGCAGTCGTGCACGGTCTGGTCCACCAGCGGGTGTTCGGGGATTTCGCGCTCGCCGGCAAGGTTCTCGGCGCAGGCGATCTGATCGGGGAAGACCGAGGCGATCAGGTCCTCGGCCATCATGCGCTGCAGCTGCGGGGGCACCTTCTTGCCGCCGCGAAAGCGCGGCAGGGCCAGTGCAGTGGTCGCCGTCCAGCGCCAGCGCGCGGTGAACATGGGCGCGGCCAGCATGGCCTGGATGAGCACATCGCGTACTGTCTTCGAATTCAGGTAGCGTGCCACGTCCTCCAGCGGGAAGCTGTGGCTGGTGGAGAGCGACAGCACGATCGAGTCCTCGGTGGCCGCGGCCTGCAGCTCGAAATTGAACTGGCGACAGAAGCGTTTTCTCAGCGCCAGGCCCCAGGCCTTGTTGATGCGGCTGCCGTAGGGCGAGTGGATCACCAGTTGCGTGCCGCCGGATTCGTCGAAGAAGCGCTCCATGACGATCTCGTACTGCGTGGGCATGACGCCCAGCGCGATGCGGGCGATGGAGAGATAGTCGGCAAGCTGCTGCGCCGCGCTGGGCTCCAGGCCGACCTCGTCGGTGAGGAAGCACAGGGCTGCATCCATG
>CAXNIK010000195.1:0-6951 GCA_964202115.1 Burkholderiales bacterium | reverse complement strand
CACGCCGGCCACGGCATCCAGCGCTTTCTGTGCCACGTCGCGCCGGTTACGCGCGGGCTCGGCGCGCGACCACTCATCCACTATCCGGTAAAAACTGCCGAGCAAAAAGTGCCCCGAGCCGCAAGTGGGGTCGATCATCCGCACGTCGCGGTAGCCGAACTCGCGGATCGCCGGAGTAAGCGTGCGGTCGAGGATGAACTCCTCCACGAACTCAGGCGTCTGCAGCAGAGCGTAGCGTTTGCGGGTGGCTTCGCTCAGGTCTTGATACAGGTCGCCAAGGAAACGGGTATTCCAGGACGGGTCGGTGAAGTCGTGCACCAGCGTGCCGGTGTTGGGGTCTTGCTGTTGCCAGAACTGGCGCAGGGCCATGGCGGCATCGCCGCTGATGCCGAGGCGAAATACCGGGTTGTGCGCTTCGTCGAAAAAGGTGTGCAGGCCGGGTAAGGCGCCGGCTTCACGAAAGCAGGCGAGCAAGTATTCGCGGTCGCTCTCCAACGGATGGGCGCGAAAGTAGGCTTCGTGCCGATCACGGGCCAAATTGAGGCGGCCGCTGTCCGGGGTGCCACCGATCCAAGGACGCTCGACCAACCCGTTGTCTTCAATGAAGCGCAAGAACACGCAGCTCAATAACCAATGCACACCGGCTTGGGTGATGACCTGATCGCTCCAGCTCTCAAAAGTTTCGGCCGTGCGATCGGCGTCGCGCGCGGCCTGCCATTCGGTTTGAAGGATTACCTTGACGCCAGACACGGTGTTGATACGCTCGCGCAGGTCGGCTTCCAGCACCGTGAGGCGGCGCTTGAGGTCGGCCAGAAGCTGCGGAGCATTGATCATTTGTCGGGATTCCCCGATTTGCCAGGAGAATCCAGCATGCCTTCTTGCGCCAATAGATCACGCAAGGATGCGTCTTCCAGGGCGTACACGCCTCGCGAAGCTCGCCAAACGAGGTCCTTTTCCTGAAGCGCTGCAAGGGCTTGCTGGACGTTGGGGACATCGGCCCTGATTGATGAGTCCGGTGCAATTGCGTCGAGCATTTTTTGGTAGGCCGCGATCGTTTCAGTTTCGAATGGCGCGTATTGCTTTGCGTTGCTCGCCAACACGCGCAGCACGGCCGACTGCAGTGGCGTAAGGCTGTGCACGACACGAAGTTGTTCGGCATTGCTGGCCTCGATCTGCTCTTCGACCGCAAGGGAAAAGCGTGCGGGGGCGTCCCCGGGAGAAAGTTCGAAATCGAAGCGCAGAGCGTCAGCGGCGGCGCCCAACATCTCGGGGCGAAACGAAGTGCGAATAAATAGCTCGTAAACCATATCGGCGTTCAATGCTTCCGGCAATTTCACTTGCTCGCAAAACCACTGGACATAGTCTTTTCCCAGCGAAGGGAACTTCACCAGTGGGGCGCCGAAAAATGCCTGGTCCTTGCTGTTGCGAAGCATGGCGAGCTTGTCCTGGTTGGAACCCGTTGCAACCACCCGCAGACCTTTGTGGCGGCTACTATTGAGTTCGTCCCGGGCCGCCTTGAGCGCGAACAGGGCATCGTTACCATTGTCTGTTGTGATGGCGTGCTGGGCTTCGTCAATGACCAGAACGATGATCTTTCCCGTTTCGTCCGACAACGCCGAAAAAGCGCTGGAAAGGGATATGCCATTCCCCAGGCCGATCCGATCAAGGGAAAAAGACATGCCGCCGACGTTGACTTTGTCCATGCCTGAAGCGCGCGCTAGACGGGCGACAACGCCTTCGAATTTGGCCAACTCCGAGCGCACT
Source organism: Burkholderiales bacterium (assembly GCA_964202115.1). Classification (GTDB taxonomy): domain Bacteria; phylum Pseudomonadota; class Gammaproteobacteria; order Burkholderiales; family SG8-39; genus CAIYPG01. The sequence continues at coordinate 5,187 of CAXNIK010000195.1, read as the reverse complement.
GCTGCAATAATCACAGAGCCGGGATCCGCTTTTCGGTTTTCCCAAAGGTCGGCATACAGCACAAGTGCGCCTTTGGCCTCAAGCTGTGGGCGCAGGTCCTCTCTCAGAAACGTCGACTTCCCGGTGCGCCTTGGCGCAGCAAGAAACAGTCCGGAGCTAGATGCGGACCCAGGCGGAACATACAAAATCTTGTCGGCCATGTCGGCCGCAAGTCGATTTCGGTGGAAGACGTTGTTCATGGGTCGGCTCCAAGTCGATGCCGGTAATTTAGGCAGAATTTCGGTATTTATAGATAATTATAGTCGCCTATAGATTTTTATATAAAATCTTATCCTTGGCATGTCCACCGTCCAGCCTGCTAATGACCGGCAACACGGCTGCGCGATGTTTGTTTTCAACCCAGGCTTGCGGCAGCCTTAGAGCCTGCGTGCCGTTGACCAAAGGCACAGGCTCGCCATCGATGACCGGCAGCCCCTCCTTATGCGAGGCCGAAAGCAACCACAACGATGGAGTGTGGCCTAGTCGACCGGCAGAGGATTCAATCTCGGTGACCAGCGCCATGAGGTCGTAACGCGCAAGAAGACCAACGTTTGTCAGCAGCAAGGGGTTAGAGCTGTTCAGAAGAATAGGTCTGATTGTGGCGAGGGTGCGTCGCACCAGGCGCTGCAGATTGTCCCAATCGCGGCTGCTGCGCTCAGCGGCGTCGGCGTGCAGCACGATGCCCCAGTCCACACGGGCGGAGGTCGCTTCGTCGCGCAGGGCTTTGAGCAGCAAGGCATCGAAGCTCAGGCGCTGAAGTGCAGGAGTCGTTCCAGACATTGAACCAAAGCGCCGCATCAACTCGGCGTCGGCATGACGCGCCTGGCGGGGCTCAACAGTCAAAACCAGCAGGCCGCCCGATTTCATGGAGCGTTGCAGACGATCTTCGGCGTTTTGCGCTTCGGCTATGACCGGATCGCCGGCCGCGTCTGCCAGCGTCCCTGACGACGCGGCACCCAGATAGGTGGATTGCCTCGAATACATCGTCGTCGTGCCAGCCGTGGGGTTGCCACCCAGAGAGGCGCACAAATAGGCGCCTGCTCCATCGGCCGCGCCAGGGTTCCACTGGAGGGGTGCGCCCACCTCTTCAAGCAAACGGTCCAGCTCGGGCCGCCCGGGCAGAGGTATTGCATCGGGGTATCGTCCCCGCACGCGGTCTTGCAGTTCGCCGGGGCGCAGCGTGGGCGCGCCGACGAGCGCTCCTAGAGATTGGCGCAGGGCTTGTATTGCTGGCATGCCATGGCTGTAGATTTCCTGTCGGCTGGACAAAGCCGCTTTGCGCGATGCAGAAGTCGCCAAGCGGAGCAGCCTCGTGCCGGCCATCGGGGACGCGGCTGAATCTTGGGAAGGGCCACCGCCAACGGTGACGCCGACCGGTTTGACCGCTTCCAGCGCTTCGAGCGCACGCGAGGGCGGGAGCAGTGGCTCTGCCAGGGCGCAGGTGTCAGCCACATTGCCCAGTTGGCGGGCGTAATCGGCCCACGCGGCGCTGGTTGCGATCAAGGGGGAAGGTTGGTGGTCAAAGCATTCAAAGCGTGGCTGGTCGAGATGGGATTCGGCCTCCAGTACTGCACGCAACACCGCGCTTGCGAGCTGTAAGCGTTCCGCATCGTCTTGCACGGCGCAGCCACGCAGGGCCAGCAAGGCCAACGCAGCTTCATTGGCGGTCATCACCTGACCCTGACTGCGCACCAGTTTGTCCAGTTGCAGTCGAACTTCCGTAAATGCCGGGTTCTTCAGCCAACGCTCACGGGCTTTGATCAGGGCTGCGGTGAGCGTGCTGCGTTCAACGTCGGCGGCCCGGGCAGATTCGCCCAGCGTCGGCCATTGGCCTTTTGCTCTTGAATGGTCCGTGGGCGCGACCGCATCGTCCAGCCCGGAGTCGAGTCCGAGGTAATGCGTCAACGCAGCTTCCTCGGGGCGGTCGTCGCCTGCGGGCCTGCGGGGTAGCAGCAGGACGGCCAATTCGTTGACACTTACGGCGCTATCTGACGATTGGTCGTCATCGCTATCGTGCAGCGTGGTCCGGCCTTGTACGAGGTCAGGCCGCAGACGTGCCAAGTCTTTTGCGGTAAGCCTGATCTCCTTGCGGATTTTGTCGCCAACGCCTCGAAGGTAGCGAAAACGAATGCGATCAACAGCGAGAAGTTCGCGTGCGTTGTGAACACCCATGCGTTCCAACACGTCTTGCGCCTCGAGGGTGTAACCCAACTCGGCCATGGTGGTGATAGGCGTGGCCGTCAGCGCCGTGGCCGCAAGCCCCTCGGCCCGAGGTGGGTGCACAGTCTGCCGGGCGGCGAAGATGGCGCGCCAGGCGCGGAGCATTTCTTCGGCGTTGTCAAAACGCTCCTTGAAGTTGCGCCGCAGGGCTTTGGAAAAAAACGCGGTAAAGCCTTCGCGCGTGACAGGGTCGAACACATCGCTCGCGATGGTTGCTTCCACGTCAAGCATGGCAGGAGAGGTTTGACCATCTCCCCAAATGGGCGGCTTGCCAATGGCCATCTCGTACAAGGTGACCGCGAGGGCAAAGCGCTCGGCGTACAAATCCCACCGCGGTGGACGGCGCAGACTCAGGAAGGGATCAAGGTAAGGGTGCGTCCCGGCGGTGATGTTCTCTGAAGGAGTGCGGCACAAGGAGAAATCAAACACCACCAATTGCAACTTGCGCGAGCTGGCCTCACCGATACCGATGTTTTCGGGCTTGAGATCACGGTGCGCGACACCATGGTCTTCGAGGTAGTTCACGACTTCTATCAGTTCTTCACCAAAGCGCTGGAGCAGATCGAGCTGCAGCCGGCCGTCCTCTCTGATTTTTTTAGCAAGCGTATTCGGACCGGCACTGCGCATCAGCAAAGCGGTGCGTCCGGCAACGGTGAGTGTGCGACGGTGTTCCACGATGTTTTGGTGGCGCAGTCCAGCGAGCACTTCGCCCTCCGCCACGAGGCGATCGTTGTGTCCCAGATTACAGGCGACCTTGAGAATCAGCTCTTCTTGGGAGCCATCTTCACGCACTAGATGCACATCGCTCGAGGAGCCACGCCCCATTCGCTTGACCACGGTAAAGCCCCCCTCGAGGCGGTCGCCGTGGCTGGCGACGCTGGGGTCAACGGTGGATTCTGGATCGGGTGCGGTGAGCTCGTCTTCCACCTTCACCATGTCATCCAGGAAACCCTGAATGGTGTCGTAACGTGCCATCACGTCTGGGCTGGTTGCGTACTGGATCAACTCCTGCAAGCGCATGCCGCAGCCGTTCATGACGTCGGACAGTCGCAAACCTTGTCCAAGGCGGAGCTTCTCTGCAAGTTCGAGGACGGAACCGGCGGGCGGTTGCCCGGAGAACACGTGGTAGGCAATGGCGCCGAGGGAGAATATGTCCAAGGCCGGGCCATGAACCGCGTCAGCGCGTGTGGTCTCAGGCGCAAGGTAAACCAAGCCAAGGTCTTCGACGTAATCCTCAACGTGGCTCGTGCCCGTAGTGCGATGCACGGTGTCGGGGTTGTTGGCCTCGCGCGCAGCGGTTTGCCAGTTCATCAGACGAGGTGAGAGTGCGCCGCCGGGCTCTGCTGCGTTGATCATGATGCTTTGCGGCCCCAAAGCGCGGTGGTACAGACGTTTGGAATGGGCGTACTTCAACGTCTCTGCAATGTCGCGCACCAATTGCAATCGCTGAGTGACGGTGAGCTGTGCACCACGATCACGCAACAAATGATCGAGCCGTTGAGCCTTGGGGTCGTGATCGAACACAAGCGCCGGGCCCATTTCAGTTTCTTTGTAATCATTGACCTTGAGGATGCCCGGGTGGCTGATCCCTTCCAACACCTCGAACTCGCGGCGTGCCTGGCGGACCCGCGTGGCTCGGCCTTCGGGGCTGGAGGCGTTGGCCACGGTATAGATGCGAACTCTGCGTTGAACGCTTTCAATGCTGACGTGCTGGCTTTGCCAATCCTGGAAACCTTCGCCCTCGGCAATCAGTTTGATGAGCTTGTAGTCACCAACTTGCCGGTGCTTGTTCGAGGGCCGGATGCCGGCCTCCGCCAACCCGCGCGCGATCGCGCGAGCCTGCTGTCCGCTGACGTTGTGCGCCGCGTTGGCGTTGATGCCATTGGCAAGCGCGCCAACAATGCCGTCGTCGCTCAAGGATCCGGGCTGGCCGCGCAGGTAGGCTGCGGTTTTAGCGATGCCTTGCAGTCGACTTCTCAGGGTCGTGGAGGAGAGAAAGATGGCAGGTTCTACAAATGGCAGGCGTATCTTGGCTTTGACAATGGCTGACTGGCGACGCAACAGGCCCGCCAGGCGCTTCGCCTTGCGGTTTGCCAGAATCAGGGGGTTGTCGTAGGTATAGTCGCGACCGTCCGTGGTCCACGTCCACGTGTGGGCGTCACCATCAACAGTCCCGGGCCTGCTTTTAATTTCGACCAGGAACAGTCCCGCCGGCGACAGGACCAGCGCATCGACCTCGCTGATCTTGCCCTCGTCATCGATGAATTCGAAATTCGTCCAGACGTTCCAGGGGTCGCGGTCGGGCAGTTTGGATCGCAGCCATTCCAGGGCTTCACGTTCCCACGGAAAGTTGGACTCGGCGATTACGTGCCAGCGGTTGCCGCCTAGGCTCATGGTTTGGGTTTGACCTCTGGCTTTGGTGGAACGACTTCAAGCAGGTCACCCACTTCGCACTGAAATAGGGTGCATAGAAGTTCGATGGCCGGAAGGTCAACTCGTGTCGCCGTCTCGTTGTATAGGGCGGTGATGGTGCTGCGGTTCAGTCCCGTCCGCTGCGCAACGTCAGAGATGCGTAGCTTGTCGCGACCCATGAGCGTCGATAGGTGGCAGCGAATCATGAGTTTGGCGGAACTTTAGATGTAGGGGTGTTGCGCACAATATCAAAATATTACGCTGCGCGCAACTCCAAGCTCTGGGGCAAGGACAGGCGCGGATATGACTCGTGTACAAACTGTGCTCCTCGCGGCCGGTGAATCTTGGCTTTACTGCTGCCAACATCGGTGGCATGGACTTGGAGCAGGCATCATTCTTCGCCCTGCCTGGGGTGCTTGCCCCAAATCTTTGGGCCAGTCCTTTGAGTCCAAAGTGCGCTCGAGCAGACTAAGGAGGAACGCCTCGTCTATCGCATCCCGGGCCGTAGGCGTTTCA
>CAXNIK010000194.1:0-6959 GCA_964202115.1 Burkholderiales bacterium | reverse complement strand
AACACCGTGCCCGCCCCGGTGAGGACCACCACACTCACGCTCTCATCTTCCCCGGCCTGACGCAGCGCGGCCGTCAGCTCCGCGATCAGCACGCGGTCGAAGGCATTTCTGGCCTGGGTCCGATTCAGTGTCAGAACGACGATGCCGCCATCGCGTTCGGTCAGCAAGGTAGGGTTCATGCTCTTCTCCACATTAGGTACACTGCAACGCCAAAACTCATACCAGCCAAAACTTACTTCAAGGAGCACCGCCATGGCGACACCCGCATTCGACATCAACCAGGCCACCCCCGCTCAACGCGAAGCCGCCGAAGAAGTTCAGCGTGACCGCAATATTCTGGGCCAGCCCCTTAGCCCGATGTGGGCGTCGATAATCGCCTCGCCGGGCGCGCTGCGGCGCATCGCCAAGGTCGGCGCGCATTGCCGCTTTGACTCGGCGCTGACGCCGTTGCAACGAGAAGTGGCCATCCTGGCCACCGCCCATGTGCTGCGCTTCGAGGCGGAAATCACCGTTCACGAACAACTGGGAACCAAGCTGGGCCTGACCCCCGAAGTGCTGGCGGCGATCAAGCAGGCGCGCTTCGATGGCGTGCCCGAAGAGCTGCGCTGCATCGCCCGTTTGTCCCACGCCGTGGCCACGGGCACTGTGCCCACTGCCGAGCCGCTGGCGGCAGCGCGCGCCCATCTGGGTGCGCAGACCGCCGTCGATATCGTCACCATCGCCGGCTACTACGTGATGCTGTACCGTGTTTCACACACCTTGATGGGCTGAATATTATAATCATATTCAAGATTGATTCCGCAGTACAAGAAGATCAATAGAGCAGTTGTAATCAGACACTTCCGGCGGAAAAGCCCTCAGAGCGGCTTTTTCGCCAGGAAGAAGAACACCGAGCCAATGCCGGCGAGGAAGGCGAGGATGGTCAGCCCCAGTTGATAGTTGCCGGTCAGGTCGGCCGTGCCCCCGGCCACCATGGGCCCGCCGATCTGGCCGATGACCACGATCAGCGATGACAGCCCCATGATCATGCCGATCTCGCGCACGCCGAAGTAATCGGCGCGTATGGCCTGCATGAAGGGGCCGCGCAGGCCCCAGGCGCCGCCGTGCAGCAGGGCGGCGGCCACCAGCATGGCAAAGTTGAGCGCATAGGCCAGCAGCAGCAGGCCCACCATGTGCACGAACATGCAGATGGCGGCAATGTAGCGTTTTTCCCAACGGTCACCGATGAACCAGCCCAGCAGTATCCCGCCCACCTGGGCGGCGATTACCATGGTGATGAAGAATGAGGACTCGGCCAGCGAGTAGCCCATGTGCTGCTTGATGTGCGAAATAGAGTGCACGTTCACCGCAGTCACCGAGAACAGCGCAAAGCCATGGCCAAGCGAGATCAGCCAGAAGGCACGCGTGCGCACCGCCTCGCGGGCGGTGAATTCACGCGCCGGCCTGGGATGCGGCTTGCCCGGCTCGGCCTGCCGTGGCGGCAGACCGTCCATGGTCTCGCCGATATCGGCCGGACTTCTGACGATCATCCGGCACAGCGGCAGGGCCACCAGATAGATCAGCACCCCCGAGCCGAAGGCCGTCCAGCGCCAGCCCAGGTGATGCATGGACCAGGCCACCAGCGGCACCAGCAGCCCGCCCGCGGCCATGCCCAGCGAAGACGCCGACAACGCCCGGCCGCGCATTCTCTCGAACCAGTGCACCACCAGCACGTTCGAGGGAAAGTGGCCGCACAGGCTGGTGCCCAGCGATATCACCAGCAGCGCGCCATACAGTTGCGGCAGGGTGTCGATCTGGCTGAGCAGCATGAAGCCCAGTCCGAAGATGAGCACGCCGGTAGTCATCATCTTGCGCGGACCGAACCTGGCGATGGCCCAGCCCAGCACCGGCCCGAGGATGGCGGCCTCGATGGGCATCATGGTGTAGGCGCCGGACAGCGCTGTCTTGCTCCAGCCCTTTTCATCGGCCAGCGTGGCGAAGTAGGCACCGAAGGACTGGCTGATCAGCCCGCCCAGCAGGGCGTTGATGATGCAGCCGGAGATGACGATCTTCCAGCCGTAGAACAGGTTCTTGTACCAGGTGACCGGGTGCACGAAGTTCATGCGCCGCGGCCTGCTGCGCGATGCGGGTGCTGCATGCGCTTCATCGGCCCCCGCCCGATCCGTCGCCCAGGAAGGCGAGGACGCGGCTGTTGAACAACTCCGGACGTTCCCAGGCGATGGAATGCCCGGCATCGAAGACTTCTGCGAACTGTGCATTGGGCAGATGCGCGCCCCACTGGCGCATCAGGCCCGGTGGCGCGAGCAGGTCGGCGCCGGCCATGAGCAGCAGCGTGCGCGTCCTGATGGTGGCGATCTTGGCGTAGGTGTTGGGCGTGCGCAGCGGCGGCTGCGCCGGTGCGTCGGCCTGCCTGGCGTGATGCTCGATGTCTATCCACTGCTTCACGCCCTCGGGGTTCTCGCCGAGATAGGACGGCCCCAGCTCGCGGAACTGCGCCGGCATGGCACGAAAACCCGGCAGCAGGACGCGCTCTCGGAACTGCGCTTCGGCCGGATCGGTGATGGCACCGGTGCTGGCGCCCACGGTGAGACTGAGCAGGTGCTCCTGCTTCCACGCCGCATAGTCCAGGGCGATGAAGCCCCCGCCGGCAACGCCGACCAGGTGAAATGTGTCCAGCTTGAGATGCTCGATCAGGGCCTGCAGGTCCCCGGCCACCGATCCGGGCTGCGGGCCGGTGTCAGGATTAGCGAAGCTCTGGCCCCAGCCGCGCCGGTCAAAGGCGATGACGCGATAACCGGCGGCGGAAAAAGCCTCGTTCTGCTTTTGCCAGTTGGCGCTGGTGCCGGTGTTGGCGTGCAGCAGGACTATGGCTTCGCCCTGGGCCTTGCCTTTTGGAGGAACGTCGGTGAACCAGAGGCGAACGCCCGGGAGATCTGCATGCATGCCGCTATTTTACCTGCTCCGGTTATAACGACTGGCGCGCGGCCGTTACTGCCGCCACGGATCAGGGAAAGCGGTAGCCGCCCCCCCAGCCATGGTGAGGCGGGTAGCCACGCCAGTAGCCCAAGGACCAGTTGTATTGACGCTCGTATTCAAGCCAGCGCTGCAGTTCCCGCTCGCGGCGCTCCCGTGCTGCGCGCGCCGCCTGAGCTTCGCGATCAGCCTGCTGTGTCAGCCGCGTCGCTTCCCCGGCCTGGGCCGGACCGGGCAGCGGAATGGCTGCCAGTTGTTCCTGGGTAAGGCGTGCGATGGCAGTGGTCGGAACCTCTGTGGCACAACCTCCCAGGACCGCAAGCGCACAAAGCACGGCAGCCAAGCCTCCATTGACCGAACCGGTTTTCATCAACATCCTGAATCTCATCCTGCTGCCCCTCGTGTTCTATTTCCCCTCGGCCGGCCCCAGCGTCAGCGACTCGGGGATACGGTATCCGGGATGACGCTTCCTGAATTCGGCCAGGCTGTCCTGGAATTCCTGCAGCCTGCCCTGTGCCTTGAGTTCGACCAGATAGGCCAGCCATTGTTCCGCTGTCATATTAGCCGTGGACTTGGCTGCCGTCACCGCTGCAGACAAAGGGCCAGCCTCGCTGCGCGCGCTGTCGGCACGCAGCGACAATCGCGATGCGGCCTGGGAAACAGGCGCGGCGGGCTGAAAGGCAGATGCTGCACGCGATTCGGCAGCACCCGAAATCGCCGGTGCCGGAGCCGGAGGCGAGACAGGCTCTGGAATTTCACGCGAAGGCTCCGGCCTGGCGCTGAGCTGCGCGCGGGATGCGAGCTCGGAGGAAGCAGCACGGTCGCGGCCTTCCAGAGGAGCCGGAGTCACGGATATTTGCGCAGCGGCGGAAGCAGCGTCCGATACTTTTGACTGCGGCGCAGGAGCGGTGACACTCAGGATCTCGGGCTGTTCGCGCTGGACGTTGATCACCACGATCACGCTCAGCACCAGCACCGCCGCGGTTGCCAGCGGCGCGCGCCAGCGCGCTGCGGATGAACGCGATGCACTGACCGCGACCGCGCTGCGCGCCTTCGCCAGTATGGCCGCATCCAGCGCGGCCGGCGGCTCCTCATCAGGCGCCTGGGCATACAGGCGTTTCAGATCGTCCATGTCATCATCGGCGTGCTTCATCGCATCTCCGCGAGACCCAGTCTCAGTTTGGCTATGGCGTAGCGCAGGCGGCTCTTGGCCGTTTCCGCCGAGGTCTGCGTGGCCGCGGCAATCTCGGCGATGGACAGGCCGCCCTCCTGGTGCAGCAGGAAGGCCTCGCGTTGCGCCGGCGGCAGTTCGTCCAGCAACGCCAGCAACCGTGCAGCCAGTTGCAGCGATTCGGCGCGGACCTCAGGCTGTTCGCCGCGCTGTGCCGTCATGGCTTCGACCTCGAGTATGGCCGGCGAGTCGGCACCATCCTCGTCAGCCCCGAACTGCAGCCACACCACCTTGCTGCGCCTGCGATACCAGTCCACCACGCGGTTGTGCGCCAGGGTGTACAGCCAGGTGGCGAAGCGCGCATCGGCGCGGTAACGGTCACGCGCCTGTATCAGGTTCGACCACACATCCTGGAACAGTTCCTCGGCCGTACCCCGATCGCCGCACTGGCGCAGGATGAAACGATAAAGCCCGCCGCGGTGGCGCGAGTACAGGCGCTCGAAGGCCGCTTCATCGCCTGCCGCGTAGCGCAGCATCAAGTCCTCATCGCGCTCCTGCGCCGGCGCGCCTGGCGCGACAGCGGCAGAGGCGCCGCCCCTGGCCTCCCCGTTCATTGCATCGAGTCTAGCCGAGGGCGGCGCCACCGCTGAAAACTCTCACGTGCGCTCCTAAGACCGGGGAGGATCGGGCACGAAGCGCCCGGGGAAGGGTTGCGGCTGCGGCGTGGCCACCGGCACGGAGGGAATAATCCCGCGCGCCAGGAGGTTGCGCCGGCTGTCGTAATAGATGGTGATGACTTCCTCGGGCGCGTCGGTGGCACGCTCGAAGGTGACATTGCGCACCACCGAGGTCTCGCTGCGTCCGTGGCCTGTGCCCAGGGCCGGGGCAGGCGCGGGCAGGTAGCGGTTGGCCATCCCGCTGGACAGTTCCGCGGGAGCTGCGGGCCTGGCCTCGGCCATATCGAACAAGGGCTGCCCGGCGGCGCTTTTCTCGCTCGCCTCGCTGCGCGCGCTGCCGGCACCTGATGAATGTGGCCCCCACCAGCGGCGGTCATCGCGGCTGATCGCCGGTGGCGGAACGTCCACCTTGCGCCGGAACAAGGCCACACCGATGACGCCCACATTGTCCGGACGCCCGGTGCGCGCGGCATAGGAATCGGGAAGCTGCGTGAAGTAGAAGGCCGCGGTGCGGTCCAGACTCTTGCGCCAGCCCTTGATGTCGTACTGCTGCCGGCGGCCGAACACGTAACCGCTTTGCTCAGGCGACGCGGTCTCGCCGGTAACGGCGTTGACACCGTCCACCGACACCACCGTCATGACATCACCGCCGGCACGATTGGCCACGCGTATCTGGTATTCGTTGCCGGGCTCGCCGACCACATAGGCCTTGCCGTCGTGCCAGTGCACGGGCAGGTAGCGGTTGTGCATGCGGTCGTAGATCTGGATGTCTGCCAGCGAGCCGATGGCCTGGGCTTGCCCACCCACACCGCACAAGGCACCGGCCACCAGCGAGGCGAGCAGGACACGGCGCAGCTTGCCTGCAGCCCGAAGGGAATTGTTCACGTTCATGGTCGTTCCTCCGTTGAGATATGCGTACATGGAGGCTTAAACGAAGGAAGGGGCAAAAGGGGTTAAAGTACCTCGCCGAATCGGCATGGACGCCAAACGGAGGAGACCGTCATGCAGCAGTCCCTGTTTCTGGTCAGGTGGTTGGCAAGTGTGTCGCTGGCCCTGTTATCAGGCACTTGCCTGGCCCAGCAGTTCCCCACCAAGCCCATCACCGTGGTCATTCCCGGCGCGGCCGGAGGCTCACCGGACATCCAGGCGCGGCTGTACGGCGCCGAGCTGACCAAGACCCTGGGCCAGCCAGTGATCACCGACATCAAGCCCGGCGCCGGCGGCGGCATTGGCACCACCTATGCGGCGCGCGCGGTACCCGACGGCCATACCCTGCTCTCGGTGGCCACCACCTTCACCGTGCTGCCGGCCTTCTTCCCGCTGGACAAAGTGCCCTACGACCCGGTGAAGGATTTCGTTCCCATATCGATGATGGTGCGCAACTCCTCCATGCTGCTGGTACGGCCGGATGCGCCCTTCAAGACCTTCCCGGAGTACCTGGCTTATGCCCGGGCCAATCCGGGCAAGATCAATTTCGGCACCAGCGGATCAGGGGGCATCTATCACATCGTGGGCGCCTTCCTGCACAGCCAGGCCAAGGCACCGGTGACCTTCGTGCACTACAAGAGCTCGTCGCAGATATTCGTCGACATGATGGGCGGCCGAGTGGATGCGGCGCCGGCCATCACCTTCATCGGCCTGCCGCACGTGAAGTCAGGCAAGCTGCGCGCCATCGCCAACCTGGGCAAGGACGGCTCTGGCTCCGCGCTCCCGGATCTGAAGACCGCCGCCGAAATGGGCGTGCCCGGCTTCGACTACCCGAGCTGGTCGGGCTTCCTCGCCCCCGCAAAAACCCCGCCCGCCGTGGTGAGAAGGCTCAGCGGCGAGTTTCAGCGGATCGCGAAGATCCCCGAGATCATCAAGAAATTCGAGGTCGAATACACCACCATGGTGGGCTCCACCTCCGAGGAATTCGCCAGCACCATCGTCGTGGAGTACGCGCGCTGGCGCAAGGTGGTGGAGGACAACAACATCAAGCTGGATGAGTAATTCCATTTCCATATCATTAGTGTATAATAGCGGCATCTCATCAACCCCTTGAGGTGTGCGATGGCCAGACCGGCGCGTGGTGCGGAAGTATTGGACATGGCGCAGGAAATGATTCTGCATGCGCAAACAATTGACGAATTGAGGCAGGC
>CAXNIK010000193.1:0-7005 GCA_964202115.1 Burkholderiales bacterium | reverse complement strand
CGACACCGCGCTTCTGCGCCAGGAAATGCGGACCGAAGGCCTTGCAGCCGGTGTAGGCCTGGGTGAGGTTGATGTCGACGATGTTGTGCCAGTCGGCCTCGCTCATGCCCTGCTCGTCCTTGCCGGGGCGTGCCACCAGCGCCCGGCCGATGGAATCGCCCACGCAGTTCACCAGCACGTCCAGGCCGCCGAGTTGCTTCAGCACTTCGACCGCGAGTCTGTCCATGTCGCCGGCCCTGGTGGCGTCCACGGCGAAGGCCGTGGCCTTGCCACCCTTGCCGCGGAACTCGGCCGCGGCCTTTTCGGCGTTGGCCAAAGTGAGCGAGGCGATGGCGATTTCGGCACCGGCTTCAGACAGCACCTCGGCCACGCCCTTGCCGATGCCGCGCGATGCGCCGACCAGCAGGACCTTGCGGCCGGTGATGTCGTATTCAGGGATGCGCATGGCTCAGTTCTCCAGTTTGATGTTGGCGGACTTGACGATTTTCGCGAACTTGTCCATGTCGGACTTGATCAGCGCGGCGAACTGCTCGGGGCTGCCGGGGAAGGGATCCACGCCCTGGACACTCAGTTTTTCCTTCATGTCGGAAAGGGTCTGGATGCGGTTCATCTCCACCGACAGCTTGTTGAGAATGTCGCGCGGTGTGCCCGCGGGCGCCAGCATGCCGAACCAGTTGGTGGATTCCAGCGCCGGCATGCCGGCCTCGGCGAAGGTGGGCATGTCGGGCAGCGAAGCCAGGCGGCTCTTGCCGGAGATGGCGATGGCCTTCAGCTTGCCGGCCCTGATCTGGCCGAGCACGTTGAGGGGATGGATGAAGCACAACTGCACGTCGCCCGCGACCAGCGCCTGCACCGAAGGCGCGCCGCCCTTGAAGGGAATGTGCTGGGTTTTCACGCCGGCCAGCACGTTGAACAGTTCCGCGGACAGATGTCCCAGGCCGCCCGCGCCAGAGGTGGAGTAATTCAATTGCCCGTTCTTCGCTTTGGCATAGGCGACCAGGTCCCTGAGCGTGTTGGCCGGCACTGATGGGTGCACCGCGAGCATGTACTCGCTCAGACCGATGGTGGTGATCGGGGCGAAGTCCCTGATGGGATCGTAGGGCAGCTTGGTGAGCAGCGGATTTATGGCATGCGTGTTCACCACCAGCAGGATGGTGTAGCCATCGGGCGCGGCTTTGGTCAGCGCCTCCGAGCCGATGATGGTGTTGCCGCCGGGCTTGTAGTCATTGAACACCGACTGGCCCCAGGCCTCCTGCATCTTCTGGCCGAACAGCCGCGCCATGTTGTCGGTGCTGGCGCCCGGTGCGTAGGGAACGATGACGCGTATGGGCTTGGCGGGGTAGGCCTGGGCCCCGGCGGGTGCGGCTATGCAGACCAGGACTGCTGCGGCCAGGCTGCGGGCGATGCTGGAAACTGCAAGGGATGTGTTCATGCTTTCCTCTGTTTATCGGGTCCGGGGCATTTTGCACCAATCATGGGGCCGGCGCTGCCGGCGCAGGGAGGTCCCTAGCACACTGGCCGTGGCGCGCATCGGGTCCGCAATCCGGGTGGGAAAAATCGCTCCGTATAATGCGGCTCCCTCTCCTGGCGTTCTTCCATGCTGCTCAAAAACCTCATCGTCTATCGCTTCGGCAAGAAGCGCCTGCCCAAAGCCGATCGCCTGGAGGAAAAGCTCGCTGCGCAGGCGCTGCAACCCTGCGGCAATTTCGCCATGGAAAGCCGCGGCTGGCTGCCGCCGCGCGAGGAGGACGAGCGCTACGTCTGGACGCAGAACAGGCACTGGCTGGTCAGCCTGGGCGTGGAGCAGAAAATCCTCCCCACCTCGGTGATCAGGCAGGCGGCCAAGGACCGCGCCGTGCAGATCGCGGCCAAGCAGGGACGGCCGGTGGGCCGCAAGGAGATGCGCGACCTGCGCGATCGTGTCACCAATGAGCTCATGCCGCGCGCGCTGGCCAAGCGCGCCACCACCCGCGCCTGGGTGGACGAGGCCAGTGGCCTGCTGATGGTGGATGCGGGCGCGGACAAGAAGGCCGAGGAATTCCTCGAAGCCCTGCGCCGTGCCGACGACGATCTCGCCTTCAAGCGCCTGGACACGAAGCAATCGCCTGGTGCGGCCATGACCAAATGGCTGGCGGCACACAAGGCGCCGGCGGGTTTTTCCATCGACCAGGATCTGGAACTGCTGGCGGGCGACATGAGCAAGGCCACGGTACGTTATTCGCGCCACGCGCTCGATGGCAAGGACATCCGCGAGCACATAGCCGCGGGCAAGAACGTGGTGCGCCTGGGCCTGACCTGGAAGGACCGCTTGTCCTTCGTGCTCACCGACCAGTTGCACCTGAAGCGCCTGAGCTTCGTGGATATCGTGCGCGACGAGTCCGGCGCCGATGCGGCTGACGAGGAGGAACAGTTCGCCATCGACTTTGCTCTCATGACCGGCGAGCTGTCGCAGATGCTGGCCGACCTGGCCAAGGCGCTGGGCGGGGAGAAGGAGGCCGAGGCCTGATGCGCTTATGACGTCTCAAGGCTTAGGGCTTAGACTGCGGCAGCGATGAACCCGACCATCATCTTCATTCTTGTCATCAACTCGCTGCAGTCATTGGCGCTAAGCGCCAACAAGATCGCGCTGGCGTTAATAGCGCTGCATCTTGGAGCCTCGCCCTTCGTGGTCGGCATGCTGGCGGCGCTGTTTTCGCTGACGGCGGCGACTCTGTCCGTTCCCATTGGGCGGCTGGCCGATAAGTTCGGCGCACGCTGGTTGCTGGTCGGCGGTTGCATTGGCGCCGGAGCCGGCATGTTGCTGCCGATTTTCTTTCCTTCGCTGCCGGCGGTGCTGATCGCAGGCGCCCTGGCCGGGCTGTCCCAACCCTGTTTCAATGTCAACCTTCAGAACCTGACCGGCCTGTTCAGCACATCCAGGGACCGGGCGCGCAATTTCAGCAACTATTCACTGTGCACGTCCGGCGGCCAACTGCTCGGTCCGCTGCTAGGGGGCTTCCTGGTCGATCACAACAGCGCCGAGCAGGTCTGCCTGTACCTTGGCCTGCTGGCGTTCGGCCCGCTGCTGGCGCTGGCGTGGCGGCGTGGTCCCCTGGAGAGGGGCGCGCTGTACAAGCCGGCGGCCAGAGCCGTTGCGCACGGCGAAGGGACGCTGGCGCTGTTTCGGGACCGCGGCATACGCAAGACCATCATCACCGCGAGCTTCCTCAGCTCCGGGCTGAACATGATGCAGGCCTACATGCCGGTGTATGCCCACTCGGTCGGAATATCGGCCTCGGTGATCGGCATCATCGTGGCCATGAATGCCAGCGCCGCCTTCCTGGTGCGCGCCCTTCTGCCGCGACTGATCGCCGAATTCAAGGAGCAGAAGGTGATGGGCCTGGCCTTCTGCTTCGGCGCTACCGCCATCCTGCTCATTCCGCTGTTCCAGCACCCGGCGATGCTGGGCGCTCTGGCCTTTTGCTTCGGCCTGGGCATGGGCGCCAGCCAGCCGGTGGTGTCCATGCTGATTTTCCAGTTTGCGCCGCCGGGGCGCTCGGGCGAGGCCATCGGCCTGAAGATCACCACCAACCACCTGACCAACATGGTGAGCCCGCTGGTGTTTGGCGGCATCGCCACCGTGGCGGGCCTGACCCCCATGTTCCTGCTGAATGGGCTGATGCTGGTCACCGGCGGCTTCATCAGTTGGCCGCGCAAGGGTCAAAAGCCCTGGGCGGGCACATGATTCCACTGCCCGACAGGGACGAGATCAATCGCCTGGAGCCCTTCGAAGGGCTGGGCCTGGCGCAGGTGCAGGTGGTTGCGACGGCGCAGCAGGCCGAGGCCGCTTACGAGGAACTGAAGGCCGCAGCGGTGGCCGGCTTCGACACCGAATCCAAGCCGACCTTTCGTGTCGGCGAGCAGTCCGAAGGCCCGCACGTGGTGCAACTGGCCATGCCCCACAAGGCCTGGGTGTTCCAGGTGCACGAGCCGGCCAGCTATGGCACGCTGCAGGCCATCCTCGAATCGCAGGCCATCACCAAGGTGGGATTCGGCCTGGGCAGCGATATCACCAACATCTCCCGGCGCTTTGGCATACAGCCGCGCGGCATCGTCGATCTCAACGCGCGCTTCAGCGCGCTCGGATATCGCAAGACCATCGGCGCGAGGCAGGCCATTGCCATGCTGTTCGGCAGGCGTTTCATCAAGTCCAAGCGGATCAGCACCTCGAACTGGGCGAACCGGAGCTTGAGCGAGCAGCAGATTCTCTATGCCGCGAATGATGCCTACGCGGCGATACGGGTTTATGAGGCGCTGAACGCGACGCGTGGGTCGTGATTCCCGGGGCAGGTATCTACAGCGCAGGTATCTACAGCACAGGCGGATGCGTGACGATGGATTTCAGCTCGGGCCTGGGCTGATGGAGTTTGCTCAGATCGGGTTGGGGCCGTCTCAGTTCGGGATTGGCATTGAATGCCTGCTCCATGGCATGTCCGGCGCCCAGCAGCGCACGATCCCCGCGGAAGGGGCCGATGACCTGCAGGCCGAAAGGCATGCCTTTGTGATCCACGCCGCAGGGCAGGGCCAGGGCAGGGTTGGTGGCCAGCGTCATGACATAGGTCAGTCCCAGCCAGTGGTAGTAATTCCTCATCGGCTTGCCGTCCATCTCGGCCAGATAGAGCTGGGTCCACGGAAACGGCGAGACCGGTGTGGTCGGCGCCAGCACCAGGTCGTAGTCACGGAAGGTCTGCTGGAATCGACGGAAGATGCGCGTCTGCTCCATATGCGCCCACACCATGTCGGCCATGGCCATGCCGGCGCCCATCTCGTAATTGGTGCGCACATTGGGGCCCAGCGAAGCGGGGTCTTTCTCATAGGCATCGCGATACCTGGCCACGTAACTGGCGGCGCGGATCACATCGAAGCAACGGTCGGCCTCGGCAAAATCGAAACTCACCTCGTTGCAGGATCTGAACAGATGACGCATCGCGGCGATCTTGTCGCGAAACACCTTGCGTATGGGCTGGTCGACCAGGCAGACGTCGAAATCCTCGGTGAAGGCCACGCGCAGCGATCCCAGATCACGTATCTCCGGCACGGCGAATGCGCCCGCATCCACGGGGTAGGACAGGGGATCGCAGTCGTCCATCGCCGCCTGCGCGGCCATGAGCAGACAGGCATCGGCAACGCTGCGCCCCATCGGCCCCACCACCGAGATCGGCGTCCAGCCCAGCTCGCGCCGTTCCGCCGGGACCAGGCCGGGCGAGGGACGAAATCCGACCACACCGCAG
Organism: Burkholderiales bacterium; assembly: GCA_964202115.1. Taxonomy (GTDB): domain Bacteria; phylum Pseudomonadota; class Gammaproteobacteria; order Burkholderiales; family SG8-39; genus CAIYPG01. The sequence continues at coordinate 1,735 of CAXNIK010000193.1, read as the reverse complement.
ATGGCCGCTGGAATGCGCAGAGAACCGCCGGTATCGGAGCCGGTGCACACCGGCAGCATGTCGCAGGCCAGTGCCACGGCCGATCCGCCCGAGGAGCCGCCGGCGTTGAGCGCCGGATTGAAGGGATTGCCGGTGGCGCCCCACACCACGTTGCGGCTGTTGGCGCCGGCACCGAACTCCGGAACATTGGTCTTGCCGAGGACGATGGCGCCGGCCGCGCGCACCCGCGCCACCATGGGGCTGTCCTCTTCGGGTACAAAGTCGCGATACAGCGGCGAGCCGAAGGTCGTTAGCAGGCCGGCGGTGTTTTCAAGATCCTTGATGCCGGTGGGCAGGCCGTGCAGCAGGCCCAGCGGCTCGCCGCGCAACACCGCCTGTTCCGAGGCCTTCGCCTCCGCACGGGCGCGCTCGTAGCAGGTGGCCGTGACGGCATTGACCGCCGGATTGATGCGCGCGATGCGTGCTATGCAGGCTTCGAGCAGCTCGACCGGCGAGATCTCCCCGGAGCCGATCAGGCGGCGCAGCTCAACGGCGGAGGTGGCGAGCAGGTCTTCGCTGGCAGGCATGATGTGGGTTCCCCTGTTGGGTGTGTTCAGATGACGCCGTTCTTCCTCAGGGCGGCGATGTTGTCGCCATGGCCGTATTCCCTGAGTATCGCCTCGGTGTGCTCGCCCACCGAAGGCGGCGGCGATTTCAGTTGCGGGCCGTCCTTGGCGAACTTGAACGGTGCGTTGAGCACGGTGACGTCGCTCCCGGTGCTCTTCAGGTCCTTGAAGGTGTGCAACTGGCCGCGCGCCTTGACCTGCGGTGTGTCGAGAATTTCGGGGATGGTGCGGACCTGAGCGCAGGGCACGCGTTCGTCGTTCAGGATCTGCTCCCACTCCAGCGACGTCTTGGTCGCGAACACCTCGGCGAAGGTCTTGCCCATCTCGGCACGATGGGCGAGGCGTTCATCCAGCGTGGGCCACTTCTCCAGCATCCAGTCCAGCCCGAGCGCGCGGGTCAGCTTGTCGGCCTGGTGCTCTTCGTTGGCGCCGACCACCAGCATGCGCCCGTCGGCGCAGGTGTAGTAGCCAGACGTGGGCACGCCCGAGGCCGGCACGTTGCCGCGCAGCCCGGGGATATTGCCGGTGCACTTGTAGTCGACGATGAGCGCACTCATGTAGCTGAGCGCGGTGTCCAGCATGGAGACATCGATGTACTGGCCTTCCCCGGTCTTGTCACGGCGGTAGAGCGACAGCGTGATGGCATAGGCGGCGGCCAGGCCCGAGGCGTAGTCGAGGATCACCGGCCCGACCTTGAGGGGGCCCGTCTCCTTGGTGCCTGTCACGCTCATCATGCCCGAGGCAGCCTGCACGATGCCGTCGTAGGCTGTGTGGTGGCCCTTGGGGGCATTCTGGCCGTAGGCGGTGAGCGAACAGAAGATCAGCTTCGGGTTGGCCGTGCGCAATGCTTCATAGTCGAGCCCCAGCGACTTCATGTAGCCCGCGCGGAAGTTCTCCATGACCACGTCGGCGGTCTTCACCATGTCGAGGAAGATGGCTTTGCCTTCTGGCTTGCGCAGATCCAGAGTGATGGAGCGCTTGTTGGAGTTCTGCGGCATGTAGTTGGTGGCCATGCCGCGGGTGCGGTAGTGCCTGTCGCTGCCGGCGGGGCTCCAGCGCACCGGATCGCCCTTGCCGGGCTCCTCGATCTTGATGATCTCCGCCCCCTGAAGGCCGAGCTGGAAGGTGCA
>CAXNIK010000192.1:0-7068 GCA_964202115.1 Burkholderiales bacterium | reverse complement strand
ATTGAGATGGCGCGCGGCTCGGCCTATGGTCTGGATCAGTGAGCGCTCGGAACGGAGAAATCCCTCCTTGTCGGCGTCCAGGATTGCCACCAGGGAAACCTCCGGGAGGTCGAGGCCTTCGCGCAGCAGGTTGATACCCACCAGCACGTCAAATTTTCCCAGGCGCAGGTCACGAATGATCTCGACCCGCTCGACCGTCTCCACTTCCGAGTGCAGGTAGCGCACGCGCACGCCATGTTCGCCCAGATAGTCGGTGAGTTCCTCCGACATGCGCTTGGTCAGTGTAGTCACGAGAACGCGCTCATTGACCGCCACGCGCAAACTGATCTCTGACAGCAGGTCATCAACCTGTGTACCTGCGGGACGGACCTCGATTTCCGGATCGATAAGCCCGGTAGGGCGAACCAGTTGCTCGACGATCTGGGAGGCACGCTGCTTTTCGTAATCGGCAGGCGTAGCGGAAACGAATACCGTCTGCCGCATGACCTTTTCGAATTCCTCGAACCGCAGCGGGCGATTATCCAGCGCAGATGGCAGCCGGAAGCCGTACTCCACCAGATTTTCCTTGCGTGAACGGTCTCCTTTGTACATGCCGCCCAGTTGTCCAATGGTGACGTGGCTTTCGTCGATAAACATCAGGGCATCGGCCGGCAGGTAGTCGATCAGGGTAGGAGGAGGTTCACCGGGCGCTCGTCCGGACAGATGCCTGGAGTAGTTCTCGATGCCTTTGCAGAAACCCAGTTCGGCCAGCATTTCCAGGTCAAAGCGCGTGCGCTGCTCGATGCGCTGTGCCTCGACCAGCTGCCCCCCCTTGACGAAGCTGTCTATGCGTTCTCGCAGCTCCGCCTTGATCGCCTCGACTGCCCGGAGCGTGGTCTCCCGGGGCGTCACGTAATGGCTTGACGGATAGACGGTGAAGCGTGGCACGCGTTGATGTGTCTGACCGGTGAGAGGATCAAACAGCATCAGGCTTTCTATTTCATCGTCGAACAGTTCTATGCGTACTGCCGTTTCCGAATGTTCGGCTGGAAACACGTCCAGCACATCGCCTCGCACGCGAAAGGTGCCACGGCGGAAATCGACTTCATTGCGCTCGTATTGCATGGCAGCCAGCCTGGCAATGATGTCGCGCTGCGAGTAGCGCTCCTTTTCGCGCAAATGCAGGATCATGCCGTGGTAATCCACCGGATCGCCGATACCGTAGATGCAGGAGACCGTGGCGACAATCACCGTGTCCTTGCGCTCCAGCAGGGACTTGGTGGCCGAAAGGCGCATTTGTTCAATGTGCTCGTTGATCGAGGAATCTTTCTCGATGAACAAGTCCCGGGAAGGCACATAGGCCTCCGGCTGGTAATAATCGTAATAGGAGACAAAATACTCGATGGCGTTTTCGGGGAAGAACTCGCGTAACTCCGAATAGAGCTGTGCTGCCAGCGTTTTGTTCGGGGCGAGCACCAGCGCGGGACGGCCTATCCTGGCAATGACATTGGCCATGGTAAAGGTCTTGCCGGAACCAGTGACCCCCAGCAGGGTTTGATAGGACAGACCGTCGGAAATGCCTTCGATCAGCTTGTCTATTGCCTCAGGCTGATCGCCGGCCGGAGGAAAAGGCTGATTGAGCAGGAAAGGGCTGTTGGGGAAAGTGAGCCGCAAGGTACAATAATGGAGTCTGCAACATTTCAGTTTATCACCATGAATGCCCCTTACTCCCCATCGCTGCTGGCTGGCGTCGAAATGGCGCCCCGTGACCCCATTCTGGGCCTGACAGAGTCATTCAACACCGACAGTAATCCGTCCAAAGTGAATCTGGGCGTCGGCATCTATTATGACGACAACGGCAAGGTTCCCTTGCTGGAATGCGTGCGCCGCGCAGAGCGGCAGATGACCGACAACCCGCTGACGCGCTCCTACCTGCCCATAGATGGCTTGCCTGCCTACGACAAGGCAGTTCAGTTGCTGGTATTTGGAGCCGAGGTGCCCGCAGTTAGTGAAAATCGTGTGGTTACAGTGCAGGCACTGGGCGGAACAGGCGGACTGAAACTCGGGGCAGATTTTCTGCGCCGGGCTGCCCCGAGTGCCCAAGTCTGGATCAGCGATCCAAGCTGGGAAAACCACCGCGCGCTATTCGAAGCGGCAGGGTTCGTAGTCAACAATTATCCATACTACGACGCTGCATCGCGTGCCCTCAACTTCGACGGCATGCTGGCCGCATTGAGCAACCTTCCCTCCGGTTCCATCGTCGTACTGCATGCCTGCTGCCACAATCCAACCGGAGTTGATCTGTCCCTGGAGCAGTGGGATGCGGTCATCGAGACAGTCACCAAGCATGCCTTGGTTCCGTTTCTGGACATAGCCTACCAAGGTTTCGGCGATAGCCTGGACGCGGATGCGGAGCCAGTGCGGCGGTTTGCCCGTGCCGGTGGCCCGGTGTTTGTCTCCAATTCCTTTTCCAAATCTGTTTCGCTGTATGGCGAACGGGTAGGGGCCTTGTCGATAGTCACTGCAAGCCCGGATGAAGCCGCCCGTGTGCTGTCTCAACTCAAGCGCGTGGTGCGTACCAATTATTCCAATCCCCCCACACATGGCGGGCAGGTGGTTGCTACGGTGCTGGGCACCCCGGAATTACGTGCTCTGTGGGAAAAGGAGCTTGCGGGCATGCGCGATCGCATTTGCCTCATGCGCGAGCAACTGGCTTCGAAACTCTCGGCCCGGGTGCCAGGCCAGGATTTCAGCTACGTGACCAGGCAGCGCGGAATGTTTTCCTACTCCGGCCTTTCCCGTGACGCAGTAACCCGATTGCGTGAACAGTTTGGTGTCTACGCGGTGGATACCGGACGCATTTGCGTGGCAGCGCTCAATTCCCGCAATATCGACTACGTCGCCGACGCCATCGCCAGCGTCATGAAGTAGAGCCGCTTCCGAACAGCCGGCGCAGCCCGGCTGCATTCGGATTTTGCAGCACCCCCTTCTCGGTAATCAGGGCTGAGATCAGTTCCACTGGAGTAACGTCGAATGCGGGATGAATCGCGGCGACGCCTTCTGGGGCCCAGCGCACACCGCCAAATCCAGTTATTTCATCCGATGAGCGCTGCTCAATCGGTATGGCCTGGCCATCCTCAATGGTCATGTCTATGGTCGACAGGGGAGCGGCCACATAGAACGGCAGCTTGTGGCGCCGGGCAAGCACGGCCAGGGTATAAGTGCCGATCTTGTTCGCGGTATCCCCATTGGCGGCGATTCTGTCGGCACCGACGATGATCACGTCCACCAGACCCTGCTGCATCAAATAGCCCGCCATGCTGTCTGTTGCCAGCGTGACTGGGATGGCCTCCTGTGCCAATTCCCAGGTAGTCAGGCGCGCTCCCTGTAGGAAAGGTCGGGTCTCGTTGGCGATAACACTCAACCGTTTGCCTTGGTCACGTGCAGAGCGGATGACACCAAGAGCAGTGCCATGCCCGGCTGTGGCGAGGGCTCCGGTATTGCAATGGGTCATGATTCGGGCTCCATCGGCGATAAGTTCAGCCCCTGCCTTTCCCATGGCCATATTGGCAGTCACATCGGCATTGAAAATGGCGATGGCAGCAGCCTCGAGATCGGCTGCTACCTGTGGTGGTTGCATGCTGGTTGCTGCGACCAGCGTCTTCTCCATCCGGTTCAAAGCCCAGGATAGATTGACGGCAGTGGGACGACTTGCCAGCAAGAGCGATTTTGCCGCCGTCAATGCAGTACGAAATACCGGCATGGGGTGGACGGACTGCAGGCGCGCTTCAAGAACAAATCCAAAAGCCGCCGCACATCCTATTGCAGGGGCGCCCCTTACCACCATGTCTCGAATGGCAGCGGCAACTTCGGCGGCAGAGGTGCAGATGACTGTGGCCACAGTGTGTGGCAAGTAACGCTGATCCAGGAGTTCCAGCGCCTGGTTCTGCCATCGCAGTGCCTGAACAGGATTGGGCATGATCGTGGCTACGCCCGAGATTTTGGGTTGCTTTCTGCTCTGGAAACCATGGCTTCATTATACTGAGGCATATGACTGCCGTCGCAAAAGTCCTGCTGCTCACCTGGGAAGATGCTCGTGTATGGGCTGCACCGCTGCGTCACGCCGTATTCGTTCAGGAGCAGGGTGTACCCGAGGAACTCGAATGGGACGATCAGGATGCTCGATCTACCCATGCCGTAGTCCTGGATGCAGAGTGCTGTCTTGGAACCGGGCGGTTGTTACCTGCCGGAGACGATGGGTGCGCCAGCATAGGACGCATGGCAGTCAGGCATGACCGGCGCAGACAAGGGGTGGGCAGCTTATTGCTCCGTGTCTTGCTGACTGAAGCAAAATACCTGAATGTGCATGCAATTGTCCTGCACGCTCAGATGTCCGCGACCGGATTCTATGATCGTTTTGGTTTCGCAAGATCCGGACCACCTTTTCAGGAGGCCGGCATTGCTCACGTGGAAATGAGACTGGGGCTGAAATCAACCTTGAAGGCGTAGCTAACCTCGCCCTCAATGTCCCCATTTCGGTGGTAGGTACGCTCAGCCAGTTCGGACATGCCGTCCTCGCACAGGCGCAATGCCGTTGAGCAGCGAGTTCCGTATTCGCCTTTCATGATGCGCATGGACGAAAGACTGCGCTCCCAGTCCTGTCCAGGCTGGGCTTGCGGCAATACCCGCTCTTCTGGGGGCACGGAATCGTCCATAAGATCGAGGAAATCCCCGCTGCGATAAGGTCGTGGCAGCAACCTCTCCAAGCCGGCGCAGCCTTTGACAACCTTGGGCCATGGAGTATCGAGAAGATGATTCGACAGCCCGTGCACGCCAGGCTGCACCTCTATGGGATCTCCGCCCCGGTTTGAATAACAAAACAGACCTGATACATCGCCGGCCAGCATGCTGAAACCGTTGTAGGCCTCGGCCTGTCCGGCAAGCTCATCAGTGAAGGTTCTGGCCGACATGGCACCGGTCAGAAATGAACTGACCAGGGCGCCGCGTGAAGGTGCATCCAGCCGCCTGTCATTGGGATCGCGGAAATTGGTGAGTGCCGCAAACCGTCCCTGCGTCGAAACACCGAGCCAGGTACCGCCTGCCTGCAAATCCCGTCCCGCGAGAATCTGCGGATGATCTGTCCAGAATGCGGCTGGCATGGCAGGGCGTGAGAACCATTCATCCCGGTTGGCCGCCACGATCAGCGGACAGCCGGGTACGACTTTGTAGGCAAACAGGATCAGGCACATGCTGTTCCACCTATTTGTGACTCCGGGTCCAGCACATCGTTGACGAAAATCTCGGTCTTGCGGGATGAACCGGCAGCAACCAGTCTTTCCAGATCCCGTCGGGCTGCGCTACTGATTAAGGTCTGTTCAAATTTACCGGTGTCGGGAACCCTTTCATAGATTTCCATCCACATGATGGGATCGTCACGCCTGCGCATCAACCGGCCAGACACTCCCGTGCCAGTCCGCAGTTCCGCAAACAAGGTCATCACCACCCGCCTTGCGGCAGCCGCGTTTTCTTCGGCAATACGGTAGTAAACATAAAACGAGCTTTCCAATTTCGTCACCCTACCGGGTAGGGCAAAGGCTTGAATTCCAGCAAGGGGCCGTCAGATGACATCAGATGCACGCTGGAAGTCTCGGCGCTTTCAATCTGTACAACCACCAGCATGTCGCTTCCTCCCTGAGGATTCGGTACAGCGTTGACCACCATGCCATTGCTCTGGCCACCAACATCGTCGCTGTGGAGTTCATTGCCAGCCTCGGCATGCGCAGACGCATGAGCCAGATACATCCGGCGTTTTATTTTTCCGAGATGCTGAGTGCGGGCCACGATCTCCTGACCTGGATAGCAGCCCTTCTTGAAACTGACCCCTCCAATCAACTCCATATTGATCATCTGCGGTACAAAATGGTCCTGGGTGTTTGCGCTTATCCAGGGAATGCCGCTGTGAATATCAGTCCATTCCCATGCAACAGTCCCGGTAGGCTGAACGCTCCCGGAAAGGGCTTCCCAAATGTTGGCCGCCATGTGCGCAGGAAGCATGAGCAAGGTGCGATGTCTGGGCAGCCCCACTGCAGTCAAGTTTTCATTCATCAGAACACAGTGCACGGCCGGAGGATCCATTCCGGCTACCTTTAGCAGTGCCTCCTGGCCCGTAGTCCCTCCCAGCCCGATCAGCACCACGGTCTGAGATACGGCGATCCTGACTTTTGCGCGCAGCACATACATGGAAAGCCGTTTTTGCACAGAAGCAACGATGGCGCGTGGCAGGACCATGTGCCATACGCCATTGGACTGCCATAGCAGAAAACTGGCGAGGATGCGGCCCTTTGGGGTGCAATATGCGCCAAACGTACTCGAAGGATGCTGACGCAGCGGTTCGATATCGCAGCTCAACTGACCCTGGAGAAAATCACCGGCGTCATCACCGGAGAAGGTAAGCACGGTCAAGTGAGCCAGATCCGCCACGAAATCGCCCCGCGCGGCCGCATTCAGCTCCAATGCAAGATCGCCGAAATCTCTGCATGCCTGGCGATCCGGATCAGTGAACGAAGGATTAATCTTGGCAAGTGGGGGCATATGCTGTCAGTGCTCTGGAAGCTTCGCGCTATTATATCGAGGGGTGTCGGCAATCAACCGGCACTGTGAATACAAGTATCACGTCAAGCATGACTGCACCAACTTCTGCTGCTTTCGCCATGATCCATTCTTTCGCAATTAACCTGGATGCGTAAGGTTCTGAAACTTTTGCTGCTGGCAATTGCGGGGCTGCTGGCGCTGGCTGCCTGGACCCTCTGGTTTGCCGTCACGCCGGTGAAACTGAGCCAATCTTCAGTCGAGTTCTCCGTACGGCCAGGCAGCGGTTTGCGTGCTGCCACGCGCCAGATTATTGATGCCGGCATCCCCATCCCTGCATGGCAGTTCAACCTCATGATCCGCCTCAACGGAAGCGAAGCCGGCATCAAGGCAGGCAGCTATGAGGTATTGGATGGTGCAACCCCCTGGCAGATTCTGGGCAAGATTACCCGCGGCGAGTTCAGCATGGCCGAAGTGGTGTTCATTGAAGGCTGGACGTTC
>CAXNIK010000191.1:0-7129 GCA_964202115.1 Burkholderiales bacterium | reverse complement strand
GGCCAGGGTCCTCAGGTCGGGAAGGTACTTGGTGCGCTCCTGGCCCATGCTGGCAATCGCGATCACCTTGCCCGATTTGATCAGGGGCAGTCCGATGAAGACGACGGTCGGCGCCGCGGTGATGCGCCCGGCCAGCATGTCCACATATACCGGCCCCGATCCCTTGTAATGAATGAAGGTGACCTTGGTGTTGGTGGCGCTGTGCAGCCAGGCGCCGGCGATATGCAGGATGCCGCCGCCGCCGGAGGTGCCGAAGTTGATGGCCCCCGGGTTGGCCCTGGCGTAGGCGGTGTATTCGGCCAGTGTTTTCACGCCGAGGGAGGGATGCACCAGCATCAGCGTGCCGCGCCTTGTCACCTGCGACAGGGGCGCGAAGTCCCTCACCGGATCATAGGGCAGCTTGTCGGCGGGGAAGAACGCCGGATAGACCGTGAAGCCCGGCGTTACGCCCAGCAACGTGTAGCCATCCGGCGCGGACTTGGCAACGAAGATGGTGCCAATCGAGGCACCAGCCCCCGGCTTGTAGTCGACCAGTATGGGTTTGCCCAGGGCTTCGGTGAGCTTGGGCGCATACAGCCGGGCTTCGATGTCCGCCGACGAGCCGGCCGCGAATGGAAGCACGATGGTGATGGGCTTGGTGGGATAGCCCGCGGTCTGGGCTTGCGCCAGACCCGAACCGTAAAGCAATGCGGCAACGACAGCGCTGCAGGACATGAGTAGGGTACAAGGCTTCATGGAGCGATCCTTTCAGCACGGTTATCTATGATGCGATCGATTGTACGATGGATGGTGCAATCGATATGAATACTATCTCCGCGAATGATCTGAAGACCAAGGGCGTCAGCGCAATCGAACACGCGCTCGCGGATCAACCAGAGGTCTCGGTGACGGTTCGAGGTCAAATAAATACGTGGTCACATGCGCGTCAATTACCCTGCCATTACCGCGGCATTGTGTTCGCACCAGTCGACAGAGGCCAAGGATGGAGGACTCAATGCAGCCTTCTTTCGCGGGTCGGACCGGCTCCAGGTAATGGCGGAATGGGCGGCCATCACCGTGCCGGAAAGTAACGGAACCCGGCAGCGGGATAGGGCGATCCGCGCGGCGCGCGCGCCGGCATAGGGCATGATTTTGGGTAGCGCCGCGGCGGCTTGTGCCGGAGGCATGCCGCGATTCAACAGCAGGTCGAGGTAGGCAAACTCCAGCAGCGCGCTCGCACTCCAGTCGACGCGTGTGGTGTACCCCGAGATCGGAAACGGCTTCCTGGCCAGCGCTCGCTCGCGGTCCAGTCCGACCAGGCAGGACGAGAAATGCAGCAGCTTCAGGTTTTCGACGTGGCGCAGATTGTCGATGACCAGCGAGGTTTTGACGACATTTCCGTTGACGCTCAGACCTTCGGCGCGGCCATGGCTCGCGATCATCAGGATCACCGGCTCGGCGAGATAGCGCAACTCGTGGCAGCGGTGCGCCAGGCTTGCCGCGTCATGGAAGAACCGATGCCGCACTCGCACTTGCGGCAGGCGCGCGAAGAGCTCGCGCAGCATGTGCCCAAATGCATACTCGGGCTCGGCCAGGCTGCGCTGCCAATGTGTCTCGAGCATCACCAGCCAGGTAATGCCGCTCGCGGCCGGCGCGCGATAGCCGTTCCACGGCCGAAAATCACTTTGCTCCGCGGGGCGCCATTCACCCGAGAACGCCGCGCCGTCGCCGGCCAGCGTAAAGCGGCCTTCGCCCGATGCGTTCGTCTCCCTGTAACGGAACGCCAGCCGCCCGCCGCTTGCGCGTCCGCGCAGTTCCGCATGGGCCGCGCCGGTGTAAAAACCCAGCACCCGATCGCGTTCCTGAATCATGCGCAGGCGGCCGAAATCGGTCTCCCACAGCCCGTCCCAGCCGCGATGGCCTTCCCAGACGTACCGGGTTTTCTGGCCGTCCGGGATGTAAGAGCCCAAAAATTTGCCATGGCGCAGCAGGCGGAATTCGGCGCTGCCCGATTGCGCACCTTCGCTGTAGCGCAGGCGCAGCAGGCTGCCGCGAACGCGGCCGTCGACTTGTCCATCCGTGCCGCCATAGCGATAGGTTCCGCTGACAGTCGCGCCGTGCTGTTCGAGTTGCATGGCGCCAAACGAAGTGGACCAGTTGCCTGAGAAGTCCATCATGCGAGGAAGAAATTCAATTTTGACGTCGCAGTTCAATCGGCGCGCCGCGTCCAGTCCTCATCCGTGCCGGCGGCATACTCTTATTCCGGTGTCTGCGCGGGCAACAGCACCATGCTCCAGGTGCCAAACTGGAACGTCGGCATGCCCGCTTCGGCCGAGGTCGGCACATCGAGCAATTGCGGCGAGACTTTTACCGGCTGACCGATGGCCTTGAACATTTCCGCAGCGACGGCGCACCCCTGCAGATCCGTGCCGCTGCCGGGCTGGCCCGCGAGGATGAATTTCACCGGACGGGACGGATAAGCATCTTCGGCTGCCAGCGCCGGCAAGGCCGTGAAGCAGCTCGTGGCCAGAAGGGTTGCCAGAAAGCCTGAAAAATTATCCTTATCCCTTATCTTTATCCTTGAAACCTTCGCGACCAGGCCGAGGATCTTTTCCTTGGGGATGCTCTTCATGACAAATTCCTCTCTTGGGGCATTGATGAAGAAATAAAGACCAGGAACTTCAGCGGTCATGCTCAATGATAATCGTCAACCCGGATTCTGGCATGCCGCTGTCCTGCCAGCAGCGGGACCAAAATCAATTGTTCCGGCTTCGCTCCTTTGAGAATCCGGTCGACAAAATAGGCCAGAGGTGGTTTGAATTTCCTATACGTTACCTGCAGCCTTGCTGCCTGGACATCGGCGCTGGATGTTCCCGTTATAATCGTCGCACCCCATGCAGGTCGCATTGTCCAAAGGAGAGGCAAATGCCTTTTTCGAAACGAGCATTGTTGCTGGCTGCGTCAGTCCTGCTGACAGTCCCTCTCACAGCAGTGCAGGCCCAGGAAAGCGTGGACGCCTTCCCGTCCAAACCCTTTCGCCTGGTCGTTCCCTATACTCCCGGCAGCGGCACCGACCTGGCGGCGCGCCTGGCCATGCAGGGCATTGCCGACCGGCTGGGCAAGCCGCTGGTGACCGAGAACAAGACCGGCGCCACCGGCCTCATCGGCCTGAACGAGTTCATCAAATCGGCGCCGGACGGCTATACCGTCGCCCATGTCAATGTCGCGGTGACCTTCGCCCAGGCCATGATGCCGCAGATGAATTTCAGCCTGGCGCGCGATGTTGCCGGCATCGGCCAGTATGCCGCCCAGTACGCCGTGATTGTCGTGCCCGCGGACCTGGGGGTGAAGTCAGTCGCCGAACTGGTGGCACTGGCCAAGTCCAAGCCCGGGGCGCTCAGCTTCGGCTCGGGCGGCAACGGCACACCGGCGCATATCACCTGCGAATTGTTTGTCCGCGCAACGGGCATCAAGGCCGTGTATGTGCCCTACAGGTCCATCGTCACCGCGCTCACCGACACCGGGCGCGGAGACCTGCAGTTCGTCTGTCCTGTGGTGGGCAATGCCGTGCCGCTGATCAAGGCCGGCCGCATTCGTGCCCTGGCGGTGACCAATCCCAAGCGCAACCTGGCCTTGCCCGATGTGCCTACCATCACCGAACAGGGCGTTCAGGGCGTGGACCTGGCCAGTTGGGCCGGTCTCGTGGCGCCGGCGAAAACGCCCGCGGCCATCGTCGCCAAGCTTAACCGGGCATTGCGCGAAACGGTGGCCGATCCGCAGGTTCAATCCTCCTTCAACAAGATGGGCCTGGATCAGGTGGAAGGCGACAACAGTCCCGCGCAGTTCGATGCGCGGATGCGCGCCGATAGCACGCGCTGGGGCGCGCTGACCAAGGAGCTCGGTCTCAAGGCCGAGTGACGCCTGGATTAGCACCACCATGAATGCAGATTCGGACCGGGAAACCAAGCCTCCCCACGACTACCTGGCCAGGCCCTACCGCCTGATCGGCGGGCCGGGCTCGCCCTACTCCATGAAGATGCGCGCCATCATGCGCTACCGGCGGTTGCCTTTCATCTGGCTGCAGCGCTTCATGGAGGATGACCAGGAGACCGCGCACGTCGTGCCGCAGATGATTCCCTATCTGCATTTCCCCGACGAGGACGTGGTGCGCAATGACTCCACGCCGCTCATCTACCGGCTGGAGAAGCGCCACAAGGAGCGTTCCATCGTTCCGCCCGATCCGGCCGATGCCTTTCTCGCCCATCTCATCGAGGACATGGCCGATGAGTGGGGAACGAAGATCATGTATCACTATCGCTGGTTCTATGAATCAGACCAGGTCTACTACGGCCCCTATCTGGCGCGCGGACGCTTCGGCCCGCTGTCACGCGAGCAGGCCGCCAAGCGCGGCGAAGTCCTGCGCAACCGCCAGGTTTCGCGCAATCCCATGGTCGGTTGCACGCCGGCCAACCAGCCCATCATCGAGAAGAGTTACCGGCTCGTTCTCGACATCCTGGAACGCCAGATCGAGCACAGCTATTACCTGTTCGGCACCCGGCCCTCGCTGGCCGATTTCGGCTGGTACGGCCAGTTGCAGCCCACCGAACATGCGCCCATCGCCGGCGCAGTCATGCGCGAGCATGCGCCGGCAGTGTGGCAGTGGATACAGTTCCTCGATGACACCTCGGGCGTCGAAGGCGAGTGGCGCGATCCGCAGGGGCCGCTGTCCATCGGCGCGAAGGAATTGCTGGACCTGGCCGGCGCGCTCTACCTGCCTCTCCTGGCCGCCAATGCCCGCGGCGTGCTGGACGGCCTGGACAAGGTGGAAATCGGGGCGCTGGGCGAGCGCTATGTGCAGACGCCCTTCAAATACCAGCACAAATGCTGGAACTGGCTGCTCGATGAACTGGCCGAGGTGCAGGGCGAACCGCGCCGCCGTCTGCAGCGCATCCTCGAGGAAGCCGGCTGCTGGCAGACACTCACCGACAGCATCTGAACCGCGCCTCAGTTATCGGTCTTGATGTTCGCCGCCTTCACCAGTCTGCCGTACTTCTCGTAGTCTGATCGCATCAGCTCGGCAAACTGCTCGGGCGCCCGGTAGAAGGATTCCTGGCCCTGGCTGTGCAGCTTCTCCAGGATGTCGGGCATGGCGGAGATTTTCAGCATCTCGGCGGTGAGCTTGTCGATGATGGGTCTGGGCGTGGCTGCCGGCGCCAGCACGCCGCGCCAGAAACCGGCGTCGTAATTTGCCAGGCCCGCCTCGGTGAAAGTGGGCACCTGAGGCAGAGCGGTCAGGCGCTTGGGGCCGCTCACGGCAATGCCGCGCAGCTTGCCCGCCTTCACCTGCGCAATAGCGTTGATGGGCACCATGAAGGAGGACTGCACCTGCCCGCCCATGAGGTCGGTCATGACCTGGGAGGCGCCCTTGTAGGGCACGTGCTGCAATTTCACACCGGTCAGGTTGGCGAAGAATTCCCCAGCAAGGTGATTGGCGCCGCCCGTGCCGGAATGCCCGAAGTTGATCGCCCCGGGCTGGGCCCTGGCCAGCGCGATGAACTCTTTCAGGTTGTTGGCCGGCAAGCCCAGGTTCACCACCAGGATCTCCTCGGCCAGATCGAAGGTGGCCACCGGCGCGAAGTCCTTGAGCGGATCGTAGGAGGTCTTCTGCAATTGCGGCACCACCACGTGGGTCATGGCCACGAAGATGAGGTTGTAGCCGTCGGCCGGCGAGCGGGCCACGTTCTCCGTGCCGATGCTGGTATTGCCCCCGCCGCGGGCATCGACCAGCACCTGCTGGCCCCAGGCCTCGGTGAACTTGTCCCCGATCCAGCGTGACGCGATGCTGGTGCTGCCTCCAGGTGCGTAGGGCGTGACGATGCGTATGGGCTTGCTGGGATAGTTCTGCTGGGCCGTGGCTGTTGTGGCCATGACGGCCATGGCCACGATACAAGCACAAAGGGTCAGGTCTTGATTCATCACATTCTCCTTGAGTTACTCATCCAGCCGCTTGTGCCGGCATGACATGCCCTACTTCCTGAGAGCCTTCACCATCTGCGCCTTCTGGGTGGCGGCACCCGATAGAAAAGCCAGATCGGTGCCGGTGGACACGAAGCGCGCGCCCATTTCCACGTACTGGGCAATGAGATCGGGACGGGTCGACAGACCGCCCACGCCCACATGCTTGCCGTGCTTGCGGCAGGCGGCGATGGTGCGCTGGAACACGTCTTTGACTTTCGGATGCTCGTACTGGCCGGGGATGCCCATCTCGGCGGTCATGTCACTGGAACCCACCAGCATCATGTCGATGCCATCGACCGCGGCGATCTCCTCGACCTTTTCCAGCGCTTCGAGCGTCTCCATCATCACGATCACCATGGTGGCATCGTTCAGGGCTGGATAGGCCTCGGAGGCCGGATAGGAACGATAGTGCAGATGCGGCAGCGTGCCGGCAGCCGAGCGCTCGCCCTGCGGCGGAAACTTCGCCGCCCGCACCAGCCGGCGCGCATCTTCGGCGGAACGGATGTGCGGGGCGATGATGCCCAGGGCGCCGCAGTCCAGGGCCGCACCGACATGCTCGGGACGCGTGGTGGGCACGCGCACGAAGGGCGTGATGCCCACGGCCAGCGAGGCCTGGCAGATCTGCCCGGTGGTGTCGAAGGAAAAGCCGTTGTGCTCGACATCCACGTACAGGGTGTCGAAGCCGGCGGTATGGGCGATACGCGCGATCTCGATGCTGCGCACCAGGCGCACCGAGATGGAGGCGACCACCTCGTCGCGCGCCAGTTTTTCCTTGACGTTGTTGCGCAGAATGCTGCTGATGGGTACGGACATGCCTGCTCCAGTTTGAAGTTGAATTGCCGCTCAGCGCCGCGCAGTCTGCTCGTGCACGAAGGAGATGATCCGGGCCACGGCCTTCGCGACATGAGGCGAGTCGGGATGCTCGTTGACGAAGTTCTGCCCCACGCCCTCGACCATGTGCAGTTCCAGGCTCCCTCCCGCCTTGCGGTATTCCGCGACGAAGCGATCCAGGTGCGGCCGCGGATGGGCCGTGTCCGCAGTGCCCTGCAGATAGAGCACCGGCGGCATGGCGGTCTTTTCCCCGCGCTCCAGCGCGCGCACCGGATTGCCCTCCTCCATGGCCGCCTCGGTC
>CAXNIK010000190.1:0-7172 GCA_964202115.1 Burkholderiales bacterium | reverse complement strand
GGTCTGTCCGGCGGACAGAAACAGCGAATAGCCATTGCGCGAGCGGTGCTGCGCAAACCGCAGATCCTCATATTCGATGAGGCGACTGCGAGCCTGGATGCCAGGACCGCGGAACAACTGGCCCGCACTGCCAATCAGCTCAAGGCGGGCATGGCAATATTGTTCATCGCCCACCAGATACCCAACGGCTTGCATGTGGACCATCGGGTCACCCTGGGGGCACAGGCGGCCGCAGCGTAAGCGGGTTTGCTCAATGTAGGGTCACACTTTGTAGGGTATTACAAGGGAGGTCGTCATGGGCAACATGGATCCTCTGGAATTTTCCCCACCGCTGCTGCGTTTGCAGGAGCAGCCGCCTTCGCCGCTTGCCGGATGGTACCTACGCCTGTTGCTTGGCCTGTTCGCCTTTCTCCTGCTCTGGGCGTTCCTGGGGCGCCTGGACATCGTGGCCGTGGCCGAAGGCAAGCTGGTGCCCGAGGGCTACCTGAAGATCGTCCAGCCTGCCGAGCAGGGCATCGTCAGGGAAATCCTGGTCAGGGAAGGCGAGCGGGTGGATGCGGGCCAGGTCCTGATACGCATGGACCCGATTTTGGCCAATGCCGATGCGAAACATTTGTGGAGCGACCATCAGCGCAAACGCCTGGCCCTGCGGCGTATTGATGCCCAGCTTGCCACCCGGCCCTTTGTGCGTACCCGGGACGATCCGGTCGACATCCATGCGGAAATGAGCGCGCAGTATTCCGTCAATGTGCAGGCTTACCAGAATGCGCTGGCGCAGGAGCAGTTCCTCAAGGAGAAAGCCGAGCACGACCTGTCAGCGGCACGCGAGGTCAGGATGAAGCTGGAGCACACCCTGCCACACTATGTGGCGCAGGAGGACGCCTACGGCAAGCTGTCGCGGGAGGGGTTTGCCGGTCAGCTGATGGTTGCGGACAAAAGGCGCGAGCGCATAGAAAAGGAACAGGATCTGCGTTCCCAGGAGCACGTCATCCGCAGCAATCTCTCCCTGATCGCCCAGTCGGAACGAAAGATAGCGCAAATCACCGCGGACTACCGGCGTCAGTTGCAGGCCGAGCGCATGGACACAGCCAACCAGTACGACAGGCTGTCGCAGGAGCTGGCCAAGAGCCGCCATCGCCAGGATCTGCTGGAGTTGAAGGCACCGCAGGCCGGCACGGTGAAGGATCTGGCCACGCACACTTCGGGAACGGTCACAGCGCCCGGCACCATACTCATGACCCTGGTGCCGCAGGACGACCAGGTCATCGCGGAAGTCTAGGTGGGCAACCAGGATGTGGGTTTCGTGCACAAGGGCCAGGAGGTAAAGCTCAAGCTTGCCGCCTTCCCGTTCCAGAAATACGGCCTGGTGCAGGGCAGGGTGGTGCAGGTGAGCGTCGACGCCACCGAGTCACAGCCTGCCGGCAGCCGCTCGGATGCCCTGGGCGGGCGGGCCATGCAGGCCAATGCGGGCCCGCTGGCTTTCCGCGCGCTGGTGCATCTGGACAGTCAGGATCTTGCCTTCGAGCAGGTTCGTTATGCCCTGGCCGCGGGTATGCAGGTCACCGTTGAAATCAAGCTGGGCACGCGCTCCATCATGGAGTACCTGCTGTCGCCGGTGCAGAAAGCCTTTCACGAAGCAGGAAGGGAGCGGTAGCATGCCCCGGTTTCCTGCGACTTGCGCCGCGGAGGATCGCCTAGGATTTGCCTTTGCCGCCCTGGCCCAGACAGGCCACCAGCGTGCCGGCAAGGTACAGGGTTGCGGGCACGGAAACGATCAGTCCGCCCACCAGCAAAGGCCAAGGCAACTCGGCGATCATGTCGCGCACGGCCTCGACTCCAAGCGCCAGGCTCATGCCTATCCAGTACAACACCCAGAGCGCGGAAACCGCGGCCCATGTGCTCAACCACAAGCGCTTGTTCATGCTGTTGTTCCTCCGTGCGAGTTGCCGACCGTCCGGATGATAGCGTCTCTTGCGTGGAATTGGCCTGTTGCCGGGTATGACAATGGGTTTGACGCTCGGCCCGAAGCACCGTAGATGTCAGCTATTGCCGCCTGTGGCGCAAGCATGTCATGCCATCGGTCGCGTCCTGAGGCAAAATGCAGACCGTGTCCGCTCCTGGAGGCCATGACAGAAGTACCGTAATGGCCCCTGATGTAGGAGTGTACGAGGGGATGCGTCCCCTGTTCTGGACTTTTACCTGCCTGGAAGCGAAGCCATCATGCTGTTGCCAAATTTAACGTTCATGCTGCTGATCATCATCGAAGGATGCGCCGGCCCAACCGCCGCGGCGGGATGTGGCGCCAAGAATTTCAGCATCCGGATTCCCTACGAAAAGCTGGAGCAATGCGAGTCGGCACGCAAGAGCATGATCGCCGGAGGCGTCCAGCAATACGTCGTGGGACTGTGCCTGGCCATCCCCAAGGACCAGAAAAGCTAGCACGGCAGTTGCAGGCAAAGCTCGTTCGCTGCTTCGCGAGTACTCGTGAGTATGTATTGGATCGCAATTTGACATCCTCTTTGCGGGATAGTAACTTCCCATTCGCGCCGATTTGATCAGCAGCTTGCGGGCGCCGCCCCTGCCAATAGCAGCAACAGCAGTGGCGACAAACAAATACGGCTAAAGCGTGGTGAAGACCCGTCTTAGCGCAAGCTGGACGGGTTTTTTGTTTTCTGCCGCCGCCCCCCTGTAAACGGAGCCGGCCGTGGAGGAGGAAACGGATATGAGCAACGACAACAGCGACGATATTAGCGGCTACGATCTTCAGACCCAGGCGGTGCGCGCCGGCATACACCGCAGCCAGTTCAACGAGCATTCCGAGGCCATGTACCTGACCTCGAGCTTCGTGTTCGACAATGCCGCCCAGGCGGCGGCGCGCTTTGCCAATGTCGAGCCGGGCAATATCTATTCTCGCTTCACCAACCCAACCGTGGCAGCGCTGCAGGAGCGTCTGGCGGCGATGGAAGGGGCCGAGTCCTGCGTGGCCACCGCTTCGGGCATGTCGGCCATACTCGCCCTGGCCATGTCGCTGCTCAAAGCCGGCGATCATGTGCTGTGCTCGGCCGGGGTGTTCGGCACCACGGTGCAACTCTTCGGCAACATCCTGGCCAAGTTCGGCCTGCTGACCACCTTCGTGGACAGCAGCGCCCCGGCTGCCTGGCAGCAGGCCATTCGGCCGGAGACAAAATTGCTCTTCATCGAGACGCCAGCCAATCCCACCACCGAGGTGTACGACATCGCGGCACTGGCGGCGATTGCAAAAAAGGGTGGCGCAAAGCTGGCCGTGGACAATTGTTTCTGCACGCCGGCGCTGCAAAAGCCGCTGGAGCTGGGCGCGGATATCATCGTGCATTCGGCCACCAAGTTTCTTGACGGCCAGGGCAGGGTCCTGGGCGGCGCGGTGCTGGGTAATCGCGAAATCGGCGAACTCATGACCGGCTTCCTGCGTACCGCCGGACCGACGCTTTCGGCCTTCAATGCCTGGGTGATACTGAAAGGCCTGGAAACGCTGCAGATCCGGCTGGAGGCGCAGTCGAAAAGCGCGCTGGAACTGGCGCAGTGGCTGGAGAATCACCCCTCGGTCGAGCGGGTGCTTTATCCGGGCCTGGCATCCCATCCCCAGCATGCGCTGGCCATGCGCCAGCAGAAGTCCGGCGGGGCCATCGTGTCCTTCGAGGTCAAGGGCGGGCGCGAGGCGGCCTGGCGGGTGATCGATTCCACGCGCCTGCTGTCCATTACCGCCAACCTGGGCGACACCAAGACCACCATTACCCATCCATCCAGCACCACGCACGGGCGAATAGGCGAGGAGGCGCGGGCGCGCGCCGGCATACGCGAGGGTCTGTTGCGCGTGGCGGTGGGGCTGGAGTCGGTGCGCGACCTGAAGGCCGATCTGGAGCGCGGGCTGAAGCGCTGAGTTACCCGATTCCGTTCGTGATCCGGCCGGCTTTCCGCAGGAAAAGATATATAACAATCAGCCTGTCCAGGAATGTCAGACAAGCACTTTCAATTGAAAATGATGCTAATCCGGCTTGGTATGGTCTAGGCTGATTCTACCGCCACGCACTTCGCACTGTCGCAGCGCAGGTGGCTGCCGCGGTGGTACCAGTCTCCCAGCACCAGGCGCTCGCACGCCCGGCCGTCCACCGCCATGACGTGGCGACCCGGCCTGTGGGTGTGGCCGTGTATCAGGCGCTCGCAGCCGGAAGCGCGGAACGCCTCCTCCACGGTTGCGGCATTTACGTCCATGATGTTCGCCGGCTTGATCTGTTTTTGCGCTTCGCTTTGCGCGCGCAGGGCCTCGATGTGGCGCTTGCGCTCCTCCAGCGGCATGGAAAGGAAAGTCTTCGCCCAGGCCGGCGAGCGCACTTCGGCGCGGAAGCGCTGATATTCCACGTCATCGGTGCACAGCGCGTCGCCATGCATGATCAGCGTGGGCATGCCGGCGAGTTCCAGGATGACCGAATCGCCCAGCAGCTTGAGCCGGGCCGCCTGGGCGAACTCCCTGCCGACGAGGAAATCGCGGTTGCCGCGCATGAAACGGATGGGTACGCGCGCACCCAGTTGCGCCAGGGCTTGGACAACCTGCGTATTGAATGGATCGGAAAGATCGTCATCCCCCGCCCAGTAATCGAACAGGTCGCCCAGGATGTAGAGGCCGTCGGCCGCCGCCAGCGCTGGTCCGGCAAGGAAGGTCTCGAACTCGCGGGTGATGTCCGGCCGCGACGGTGACAGGTGCAGATCGGAGATGAACAGCGCGGACATGCTCGAGGCAGGCTCTGTTGTCCGCGGACGGTGCTAGACCACTTCAGCGCGCTGGATGATGACGTCCTCCAGCGGAACGTCGGAATGGAAGCCGCGCTTGCCGGTCTTCACGGCCCTGATCTGGTCCACCACGTCCTGGCCTTCGACGACACGTCCGAACACGCAATAGCCCCAGCCCTGCGGCGTGGGCGAACTGTGGTTGAGGAAATCGTTGTCGGCGATGTTGATGAAGAACTGTGCCGAGGCCGAATGCGGGTCGGCGGTGCGCGCCATGGCCACGGTGTACTGATCGTTTTTCAGGCCGTTGGTGGCCTCGTTTTCCACATTGTCTTCCGCGGGCTTTTGTTTCATGCCCGGCTCGAAGCCGCCGCCCTGGATCATGAAGCCGTCGATAACGCGATGAAACACGGTATTGGCATAGTGGCCGCTTTGCACGTAGGCGAGGAAATTCTTCACCGTTTGCGGTGCCTTGGCGGCATCCAGTTCCAGCGCAATGACACCCTTGTTGGTATGCAATCTGACCATGATGGTTTCCTTAGTTCCTGGCGGCGGGTTGTTTGGCGGAGGCGTCTTTGGCAGCCGGCGTTGCAGCCGCCGCGACCAGCACGACATCCTCGATGACAATGGGCGTCAGCGGCACGTTCTTGTGCTGGCTGGTGTTGCCGGTGGGGACCTTGACGATCTTCATCACCACGTCCATGCCCTTGGTGACCTTGCCGAACACGGCGTAACCGTAGCCCGCCTGGGTGGGCTCGCGGTGATTCAGGGCATCATTGTTGGTCACATTGATGAAGAACTGCGCCGTGGCCGAGTGCGGCGCATTGGTGCGCGCCATGGCGATGGTGCCCAGGTCGTTCTTCAAGCCGTTGCCGGCCTCGTTGTCTATGGAGGCACGGGTCTTGGCTTTCTCCTGCATGTTGCGCTCGAAGCCGCCGCCCTGGACCATGAAGCCGGGGATGACCCGGTGGAAGATGGTGCCCTTGTAAAAGCCTTCCTTCACGTACTGGAGGAAGTTCGCCACTGTCTTGGGCGCCTTGTCCGGATAGAGTTCCAGGGTGAAGCTGCCTGCGCTGGTCTTGAATTCCACCTGCGGGTTCGGGGCCTGTGCCGAGGCCGCGCCGGCGGCGCACAGACCCAAAACAAGGACGGCCGCGGTGGACAGTGCAGATAACAGATGACGCATGCTTTGGTTCTCCTATTGACGGTGCGAGGATTGTTTGTCGAGGCGCACCCGTATCAGGCCGCGCCCTCGTAGACGATGCGCCAGCGGTTTCCTTCGCGGCTCCAGTACTGGCGCTTCTTCATGACATTGGCGAGGTTGCTCGATCGATAGTCCTGATCGAAGGTCACGGTGATCAGGTCGTCCCGGCCGGGGTTGCGAAAGGCGCTGACGCGGCTGATGCCGACCTTGATCCACTGCTTGCCGCCGTTGACCTGGCGCTTGCCGCGGGCAAAGGCATCGAAATCCAGGCCGGGGCTGCTGAACTTGCGCGAGTAGTTCTGCAGGTAGCGCTCGGTATCCAGGCTTTCCCAGTCGGTGCGCCATTGCTCCAGTTGTTTGAGGAAGCCCTGGCGCTCGGCTGACCAGGCATCCGCGCTGACCCACTCCACCTGGTCGCTGATGATCACCGGCGTGAGGCCGACCTGGAGGTGCTTGGCCACGGCGTCCAGGTCGGTGTTGGACAGCACCACGCAGCCGTCGCTGGCGCGCGGCGGGCGGCTGAAGGTGTCTGAAGGCGTGCCGTGCAGCCAGATGCCGTGGCCGTCCCGTCCCAGGCGCTTGTCCCAGATATTGGGGTAGTTGATGGGAAAGGCGCCGCTGCCGTAGAAGTCAGGCAGTTTTTTCAGCGGCAGGCTGGAGGTGACGTGGTACACGCCCACCGGCGTCTTCATGTCGCCTTCGCGTGTTTTCAGTGAGCCCTGCTTGCCGGAACTGATGTAGTAGTCCTTGACGAAGCGCGGCCGGCCACGCTCGTTCTCATAAAGATAAAGCCGTGCCCGGGTGGTGTCCACGACGATGGCGTACTGCTGCTCCGGCGACATCTCCAGCAGATAACGGGGCATCGAACTGGCGCCGGGCTGGTCGCGATAGCCCCGCAGGCGGGCAATGGCTTCGGCGCGCAGGTCTTCCAGCTTGTCGGCGTGCGCCTTGGGTGCCGCCCCCATGTCCGACAGCGGCTTGGCGCGTGCCTGCAACAGATCGCCCTTGATGAGGTGGGCGAGGCGGAAATTCGGATAGGCCTGGAGCAGCTTGTCGATGCGCTGCAGGGCGGCATCGAAGCGCCGGTTGCCGATGTCTTCATAGACATCGTTGAGCATGGCCTCGGGCGCCTGCGGGCTGCCCGGTCTGGCCGCGGCGTTCTTGACGTTCTTGGCCTGCTTCTTCGATGTGGCCGCCTTGGCCTGGT
>CAXNIK010000189.1:0-7188 GCA_964202115.1 Burkholderiales bacterium | reverse complement strand
CCGCGGTTAAGAAAACAACCATATCCGCTGGTTCAGTAGCAAATATATAGTGGGGTTGTTTGGGGGGTAGATATATTATTTTTCTCAGTTACATAGGTGAACTGGCGGAGAGAGAGGGATTCGAACCCTCGATACGGCGCAAACCGTATAACGCCTTAGCAGGGCGCCCCCTTCGGCCACTCGGGCATCTCTCCGCAGGAACCGCAAGAATACGGTTTTTTTGGCGCGCCCGGCAGGATTCGAACCCACGACCCCCTGGTTCGTAGCCAGGTACTCTATCCAACTGAGCTACGGGCGCATCGGGGGCGGATTATAGCAGAGTACCCTCTGCCCGCCCCGTATTTCCCTGCCTAAACAGGCTGGTCCAGATCAAAAGCCTTGTGCAGGGTGCGCACGGCCAGTTCCATGTACTTCTCGTCGATGACAACCGAAATCTTGATCTCCGAGGTCGAGATCATGAGGATGTTGATGCCCTCCTCCGACAGCGTGCGGAACATCTTCGAAGCGATGCCGGCATGGGTGCGCATGCCCACGCCCACCATCGACACCTTGCAGATGCGGTTGTCGCCGCGGATGTCGGTGGCCTTGATGTGCGCCTTGACCTGGTTGTTGAGCACATCCAGCGCCTGCTGGTACTCGTTGCGGTGCACGGTGAAGGAAAAATCCGTCATGCCGTCCACGCTGGCATTCTGGATGATCATGTCCACGTCTATATTGGCGTCGCCTATGGGCCCCAGTATGGTGTAGGCAATGCCGGGCCTGTCGGGCACACCCATGACCGTGATCTTGGCCTCGTCGCGGTTGAACGCGATGCCGGAAATAATCGCCTGTTCCATCTTGCTGTCTTCCTCGAATGTGATCAACGTGCCGGAAGCCGCCTCCTCTGCCAGCGGCATCATCGGATCGGTCAGGCTGGACAACACCCTCAGCCTGACCTTGTACTTGCCGGCGAACTCCACCGAGCGGATCTGCAGGACCTTGGAACCCAGGCTGGCCATTTCCAGCATTTCCTCGAAGGTGACGGTGTGCAGCCGGCGTGCGGAGGGCTCCACCCGTGGATCGGTGGTGTACACCCCGTCCACATCAGTATAGATCAGGCACTCCTCGGCACTCAGGGCCGCGGCCAGCGCCACCGCCGAAGTATCCGAGCCGCCGCGCCCCAGCGTGGTGATGTTGCCTTTTGCATCCACCCCCTGGAAGCCGGCTACCACCGCGACGGTGCCCTGGTTCAGATCGGCCCGCAGGGGCCCCTCGTCTATGCTCTGGATTCTGGCCTTGTTATGGGCATCATCGGTCAGGATGCGCACCTGGGCACCGGTGTAGCTGCGCGCCTTGACCCCCAGATCGTTCAGCGCCATGGCCAGCAGTCCGGTGGCCACCTGCTCCCCGGTGGCGGCGATCACGTCCAGTTCCCGCGGATCCGGAGTCGCCGATACCTCTTTTGCCAGCGACAGCAGCCGGTTGGTTTCGCCCGACATTGCCGAAACTACGACAATCAACTGATGACCCGCCGACTTCCACTTGGCTACGCGCCGGGCGACATTCCTGATTCGCTCCGGACTTCCCATGGAAGTCCCACCATATTTATGAACGATTAAAGCCACTGCGAAACTCCAGAAAATCGTTGAATTTTATCGTATTTTCTCAGAAAACCTAAGCGGATTCAGCAGCTCTCGCGCAGCTGCCCGCAGGGCTTCACAGACAGCTCCCAGCCGGTTTGATGGCACTGGCATGCTCCCTGCACATAGCGGGGCATCATGGCCCAAAGGAAGGTGACTCAAATGAAACTGATGGAATTTGTACTCAACCCACGTGAGATACGCCGGCAACTTGGACTTAACCAGCAGGAGTTCTGGACACGCATAGGCGTGACCAAAAGCGGTGGCTCCCGTTACGAAAGCGGACGCAGCATGCCTAAACCGGTCCGCGAACTATTGCGGCTGGTGCATGTGGAGCGCATCGATCTCTCCAAGGTCAGGCGCGAGGATTTCGACGTCCTCGAGTACCTGAAAACGCAGAACGCTGATCTGTATGAGAGCCTGCGCCGCGAAGTTCAGGCCGGAAGCGGCGGGGAAGACACCAAACACTAAGGATCTAGCTGGGCCGGGAGGGCCGGGGGCGCACAGGCAACTGAGCGCCCCTTTTCTTTTTTAGATCGAGAAAATGATCAATTTCACGATACCGGCTTTATCCAATATGGATAGCCATACATAATGTGATCAGCATCCAGGAACTCCCTAGGCAGCCTTGTGCGCCTCGCTGCCGCGCACCTTGAAGATCTGGGTGTGGAACATCTCGGCATAGGTCTCGCCGCCGACCCTCACCGCGCAATACATGGTGACCCAGTGATTGCCTTTCTTGTCCCATTTGTCCACCGGCACGGCCAGGACATTGACGGCATCGCCTACGCGCAGCATCTTGCGGATGACGGCCTTGGTCCAGCCATGCACGGCGGTATCGCCGAGATACTGGTTGGTGGAGGCCAGTTGCACCTGGCGCAGCACATGCGTGGGATGCAGGGCCGGCCGGTCGCCTTCGTAATAGATCGGCAATTCGTCGCCCAGGATCTTTTTCCAGTGCGCGTTTTCCTCGACCGACAGCGTGCTGCACAGTGAGCGGTAAGGCTTGCCAACGATGACGTTGTCCCAGACGCGGCGCTGGGTCACCGGCCCTTCCCACTCGTTGGGCTGCAGGGAGGCTTGGGGCTCCAGGGGCGGGAGCACGTCCGGAATGGAGGTTTCCATCTCCGCCGCGGGAACGCCGCCGTTGGATTCGTTGTAGGCAATCACCTTGAAGGTGTTCTTCTTGGCCTCCAGGGGAAAGGTCTCCACGCGCAGCGTGTCACCTTCGCAGACCACGCTGAGGAACTTCACGTAGACGAGAGCATTCCCCAACCAGGCCTCGCCAAAATGCGCCACCAGCGCGCGGGTCATGTTGCCGTAGGTCGCCAGACCCAGCACCAGGGCTCCGCGAAACCCGAGCTTCTGCGGCAGGCCGTCCGAATGCATGCGGTTGTTGGTGTGATGGTGGGCGTTATGCGCAATGACCTTGTAGGGCTTGCCGATCTCGTACTGGGGTGTAGCCATGAAAACCTCCTTTTGATGTCTATCGTTATGGATGTTCAGATTGTGCCTGAGCCGCGCAACCTGGCGATGTCTGCGGCACTGTAGCCCAGACCGGCCAGTATTTCTTCGGTGTGCTGGCCAATGCGCGGCGGCTGGGACTTGAGCCGTGCCGGCGTGTCCGAGAGCTTGTATCCGGTCTTGGGCACGGTGATTGCGAGGCCCAGTTGCGGATCGGGCTCGAAAGTATGGAAGAAATCGCGCTCGGTGACCTGGGGATGCTTCACGATTTCGGCAATGGTGCGCACGGTCATGGCCGGCACGCCGGCGGCTTGCAGCAGCTGTTCCCACTCCTCCGCCGGCCTGGCCAGCAGGCGCTTTTCCACTTCGGCTTCGAGTTCCTTGACGTTCTGGCGGCACAACGCCGGCGTGGCAAAGCGAGAGTCGCTATGGATGTCGGTCATGTCCAGGGTCTTCCACAGCCGGCTGCGCCGCAATTCCGTGCTGGCGGCAATCAGCAACACACCCTTGGCGGTCTTGAAGGCATTGTGAATGTAGCCGCCGCGGCCCGAGCCATTGCCCACCAGGCCGTGCTCGGTGCCGCCGGAGACATAGTCGGTGACGAAGGAACTCATCAGCACCAGCGCCGTCTCCAGCATGGACACGTCGATATGCTGGCCCCGGCCGGTGCGTTGCCGCGCGATCAACGCGGTCAATATGCCCATGGTGGCCGACATGCCCGTGGCGTAGTCCACGCCCGGATAGCTCGTCTTGATGGGACCGGACTCAGGCGTGCCGGTCACGCTCATCATGCCGCTGGCGGCCTGTATCGCCATATCCATGGCCGGATCGCGCCGCTTGGGGCCGGTCTGACCGTAACCGGTGACCGAGCAGTAGATCAGGCGCGGGTTGATCTTTGAGAGATCGTCATAAGCCAGGCCGTATCGCGCCATGCTGCCAGTACGAAGATTCTCGATGAACACATCAGCATCGGTCACGAGCTTGCGCATCACCTCCTGCCCATCGGGAGCGGCAATGTTCAGCGTCAGCGACTTCTTGTTGGAATTCTGCGCCAGGAATCCGCTGCCCATGGCGTTCTTGACCAGTGACTGGTCCGGCTCGCCCGAGTAACGGTAGATGTCACCTTCTCCCGGTGCCTCGATGGTAATGACCTCGGCGCCGTGCAAGGCCAGTTGATAGGCGGCAAAGGGCGCTGCGATAACGCGCGTCACCGCAATGACCTTGATGCCCGCGAATGCGCCTGCTTCATCCATTTCTACTTCTCCTCCTGGCCATAATGATAGTCGATGCCTATTCTTCTACTGCCTTGATGTTGAATTCCTGCGCCAACCGCTTCCAGCGTGTGATTTCCCCGACCAGGTAACGCCTGAACTCCTCGGAAGAACTGCCCAGCACATGGGTGCCGTCGTCCGCGAAGCGTTCGATCATGTCGGGCGACTTGGCGTGCTTGCCGATTTCTGCCGACAGCCGGTTGACGATGGCCGCCGGCACCGAGGCCGGCATCAACAGCCCGGTCCATGCGGAATAATCGAAATCGGGTATCCCCTGCTCGGCCACGGTCTTCATGCCCGGCAACAACTCGGAGCGCTCAGCGCTCAGAATGGCCAGGGGTCTCAGCTTGCCTGGTTTGATATGGGGAAGACTGGTGAACAGGCTGGAAGCGGTCACCTGGGTTCTGCCCGCGATCAGATCCGTGTACATGGGACCTGCGCCCTTGTAGTGAACGAAGGTGATACTGGTGCCCGTGACGCTGTGCAGCCAGGCACCTATCATGTGCGAAATGCCGCCGGCACCGGAAGTGGCCATATTCAGTTCTCCCGGGCGGGCCTTGGCATAGGCGATGTACTCGGGATAGGACTTGACCGGCACAGAAGGATGCACCAGCAGCACCGTCGGACGCTTCACCAGCAGCGACAGCGGCGTGAAATCCTTGACCGAGTCATAAGGCAGATCGGAATAGGTCGCTGCATTCACGGACAAGCCCGAGGACACGATCAGCAGCGTATAGCCGTCCGGCGCCGCCTTCGCGACATAGTTTGTTCCTATAGTGCTGCCGGCACCGGGTTTGAAATCCAGGACGAAGGCCTTGCCAAGACTCTCCTGCAGCTTCTGGGCCCAAACGCGGCCGTCCTTGTCTGTGGACCCGCCCGGCGCAAACGGGCTGATGATGGTCACTGGCCTGCTTGGGTAGGTGCTGGCTGCAGACTGCGCCAGCGCGGATCCAGTCATGCCGCACAACAGCATAGCGCTGGCTAGAATGGAAAATGCCGATTCCATGACCTGCCTCCTTTGGTGCTGCTTCATTGCATCCGCCTTCTCTGGGGCAATAGCCTTGGATGATATTGAATCTGGCCGGCTATCGCTTCAGTTTCAGTCCACCGCCGCCTTCAAGCGCTCGCCCGCGCTGAAGTTACCCAGATCCAACCCAATTGTCGTAACCTTCATTTCGAGCCCTCCTTACCGTTTGTGGTCGTTGCACAACCACCACTTTGGCACTTAGATGCCGTCAGGTATTGCGAGGGCTCATCTCCTTCCTGCCCTCGCCACTCCGTTCGGCGGGAGGGTGACGTCCATTGCATCTCCTTTGAAGGCATATTGGAAACAATTTGGACTGCATTGCAGTCATGGCCAAGCCGGCCTGACGGTGGCACAGACGGACCTCGTCAGAATTTTATGTTCAAGTCCGCCATCAGCTTGGACCAGGTCGCAAAGTCCTTGGATATCGCATCCCTAAGCTGCTCCGGCGGGCCTGACCAAGCAACCGCCCCGTCCCGCGCGAAGCGCTCCTGCATGTCTGCGAGTTGCAGAACCTGATTGATGTCCTGGTTGAGGCCCGTCACCGTGGCCCGCGGCGTGTCCGCCGGGGCGATGATGCCGAACCACACGGTCATCTCGAAGCCCGGTACTCCGGATTCCGAAATGGTGGGCCAGTTAGGAAAAAGCTTGGATCGTTGCAGGCTGGTGACTGCCAGGGCCTTGATTTTTCCGGCTTTGATCTGCGGCATCGCGCCGGTCGTGCTGCTGAACAGCAACTGCACCTGCTCACGCATCAGGTCGGTGATTCCCGGGCCGATGCCCTTGTAGGGAACATGCGTCATGTCCGTACCGGTCATTGACTTCAGGAGTTCGGTGCCCAGATGGGCCGCGCTGCCGTTACCGGAAGAGGCGTAGTTCAGCGTCCCCGGCTTGGCCTTGGCCAGGGCAATCAGCTCCTTCACCGAATTAACCGGCAGGGATGGATTGACCACCAGCACAAAAGGGCCGGTCTGTATGCCCGCAATAGGGGAGAAGGACTTCTGCACGTCAAAGTCAAGCTTGCTTCCGGCTGCCGTCGATACCTGGCCGCTGGAAAGAATCATCAGCGAGTATCCGTCGGCGGGCGCCTTGGCGGTCATACCCATGGCGATGAGCCCCCCGGCCCCGGTGCGGTTTTCGACCAGCACCGGGCTTCCTCCCCAGCGTTCCGACAGCTTCTGTGCCACCAGCCGGGCAGTAATGTCGCTGCCCCCTCCGGGCTCATTACCGACCATGAGCCTTACCGGCTTGCTGGGGAATCCTCCAGGTACCGCCGACTTTTGCTGTGCAGAAACGCCCGTGGCAAACCAAACCAGTGCGATGAGTGCGCCGCAACGCAGCGCACGGTGCAGCAAGTGGTGGCAAACTTGATTCATTTTCCATACCTCCTTGAAGTTGAGCAGGGGGCAATCTGGCAGACACAATATCCAACAATGCTGGGAGATTTTTCTCCCTCTTTTGTGGCCGTTCTGTTTGCGGAAAATTGAACAGCCTGACAGATTGATCAGCGGGCGTTTCCATAATTCCAGGTTGTCGAAATTGATAACCACCGCCCGGCGCGAGGGTTGCCGAGAAATGGCCGTGCTCGGGAACTTAGTTAGCGCGCATTAGCTTTCGATCTGGCCTAGTACGTTGACACGTTAATTACGAAACATATTATCATGGCAAATCTCCACCGAGTGAGGTGTATGGACGATGCGCCAAACCGAACTGAAATTAAGCAAACGGGAGCGTGAAGCGGTGCAAGAGTTCCGATCCAAGGGTGAACACATGGCGCGCGAGTTCAATCGCGCCCACATCCTTTGGGCCC
>CAXNIK010000188.1:0-7207 GCA_964202115.1 Burkholderiales bacterium | reverse complement strand
CATTGGACTATTCGACCGCTGACCCGCCCCCGCGAGCTGTTGCCCGATTCGGACCGCGATAAGTCATTGAAAGGGAATGGTGGCCAAGGGCGGAATCGAACCACCGACACACGGATTTTCAGTCCGCTGCTCTACCGACTGAGCTACTTGGCCGACCGGCGTACACCAGGATAGGCGCACGAGGAAAAGAGCGCGAATTATACGGGCTTTCCCCGGGAGGGCCAAGGCTCAGGGCGCAACAGGCTCAGGGCGCTGCCCTGGCCGAGGGTTCATGCAAATGCCCTTCCGAGATCAGTTGCCACAAATGATCAGGGCTCACCCTTGATGCCAGCCTCGCGAATGACACGACCCCATTCCTGGAAGTCCCGTGTGGCATAGGCAGTGAAATCCACCGGCCCGAGAAACTCAGGTTCGGTGCCAACGGCTTTGAACACCTTGGGCTCGACATCGGGCCGGGCAAGGGTGGTGCGCAGCAGATTCCCCAGCCTGTCGACGATGGCTCGCGGTGTCCCGCCGGTGGTGGCCAGTCCAACCCAGCCGCCACCGACCACCGACACGCCCTGCTCGACGAAAGTGGGCACATCGGGCGCGGTGGGCGAGCGTTTTGCGGTGCTCACGGCAATGCCGCGCAGCTTGCCCGCCTTGACGAACTGCAGGGTGGTGAAGGTGGCTGACAGAATCGGCACGCGGCCTGCCAGCACGTCCTGCGTCGCCGGGGCCTGGCCCTTGTAGTTGATGTGCTCCATGTTCAATCCGAACTGGAGTTTCACCTTCTCCATCACCAGGTGGCCCAGACTCCCCACGCCGGTGCTGGTGTAGTTGAGCTTGCCCGGATTGGCCTTGGCATAGGCCACCACCTGAGTGAGGTTCTGGATGCCGGCCATCTCGGGCACGGCCGGATTGATGGTGACCAGAGCAGTGGTGTTGTAGATCTGGCCGATCATGGCGAAGTCCTTGGAGAAATCGACGGTTCGATTGACCAGGTGATAGCCGTTGGAGGCGGTGCTGCTGATGATGATCCAGGTGTAGCCATCCGGGGCCGCCTTGGCTACGAAATCCTGGCCGATGATGCCGGTGGCACCGGCCTTGTTCTCGACGATGATGGTCTGCTTCAGCACCGGGCCCATTTCCGCACTGAGGATGCGGCCGATGATGTCCGTGGGGCCCCCGGGCGCAAACGGCACAATCAGCCGAATGGGTTTGCTCGGGTAATCGCTCTGGGCCAGTGCAATGGCCGAGAACATGCTGATGATGAGCATTAATGTGATTCTGAACATCGATTTCTCCTTTGAATCAAGACATGGCTTTGCAATGGCTCATGGCCATCAGACTATTTTCTCTTCCTAGAGCTTCTGTATCGCCTGCGCATCCAGCCGCAGCACTTCGCGCAGGACACGGTCGGTGTGCTCGCCGGCAGTGGTGGCGGATCATAACGCGTCACCGGGGTGGCAGACAGACACATGGAATTGGCCACCACCCCGAGCGGATCAGCGCAGGCTTCGTGACAACCACTCCTGTGAGTCCGCAACCCTGACCAGGTCGGCAGTACGCAATTCTCCCGACTGCGCCGCCTTGTAAGCCAGTACCTGGAATAATTGTGCCGTGGCCAGGGCATCAGCCAGGGCATCGTGGCGCCGGTAGTTGTCGATGCCAAACTTCTGCAGCCAGTCATCCAACCCCGTCGGCCCACCCTGGGATAAACGGCCCAGCGCCGGCGCCAAATAAGCCAGGTCCAGCCATTTGCACCGGAATGGCTCGCCCAAGTGGCGGCGCATGGCCTTGCGAATCATGATGTCGTCAAAGTCGGCATGAAAGCCCGTCAGCGGAGACTTGCCGATGAAGTCGAGAAAATCAAGCAGCACCCACGCCGGATCATCGCCGCCAGTTTGCTCGGTGCCGCCTATGCCGTGCACCAGAATGTTTGCATGGCTACTGGCGCGGGCCTGGCGCAGCACACGATAAAAGCTGTCCCCCAGCGAGATCCGTCCTCCTTCCACGGCCACCGCGCCTATGGCAATGAGGTGGTCATGAAACACGTTCAGGCCTGAGGACTCCACGTCCACCACCACGAAGCGCTGGTGTGCATGGAGCGATTTGGCATCCGCTTCGGGCAGATCACGCCACTTCGCCAGGCGAAGGGCTTGTTCTCCGGACAGCCGCCGGCCTCGCCGCCGTATCCAGTCGAGCAGGCTCACAGCTGATAGTCAAGCGCAATGCGCCGCTGGAGTTTGCGCGCCTGGCGCAAGGCCTCCTTGAGGATGCGACGGTCCAGCTCATTGAGCCCATCCGGGTCGATGCGGTTGGGATGGGTCGCGGACGTTTCCTCCTGCAACTGATGCCGCAGGCGCAGCAGCTGGATGTAATGGAATGCCTCTGCATATGCATCGACTTCCTCGCACGGCATGCGCACATGCTCCCCGGCCTGCCGTAAGCGCGCGGCGGTATTGGTGATGGTGCAGCCACTTGCCAGCGCGAGGATACGCGCCGCGTCGACAATGGGCCGCGCGCCCTCGGTCTTGAGGTCAATGGTATTGCCTTCGCCATCCTTTCCCGAGGTAACGAAGTCAGCGAAGAATCCCAGCGGTGGCCGCACCTGAAGGGCATTGGCCGCCATGGCGCGCAGAAAACGCTGGTTGTCCTGAACCTGCTCTGTCAGCCATGAGCGCAGTGACCGCGCCAGCGATTCATCACCCCAGACCGCGCGGAAGTCGTAGAAGATGGTCGCATGCAGCAGCGCCTGCGGCAGCGGGTTGCGATTCCAGCTATCGAATTCGCGCCGCCATTCCTCGCTGCTCAGACACCATTGCGGATTACCCGCCATGATGTTGCCCTTGCAAAGCGGAAAGCCGCAGCGATTCAACACCTCATTGACCGCCTGAGCAAAGGGCAGGAGCCGCTGGCGCGCCTGCTCGGCATCCATTTGCGCCTCGAAAATAAGGCCGTTGTCCTGATCGGTCGAGAAGGTCTGTTCCAGCCGGCCCTCGCTCCCAAGTGCAATCCAGCACATGCGCAGCCCCGCCAGCTCGTGGCGTGATGCCTCCAGCTCCAGCACGCGTGCGCACAGGCGGTCATTGAGCGTGGCAACAAGCTGGATCAACTGCTCTGCGGCTACACCCTGCGCGAGCAGATTGCCCGCCAGCGAGCGGATATCAGTGGCGGCCTGCACGAGATCGTCGGTGCTGCCGGCCTGCTGCAACGCGTCGACAATGCCGCGCATGCTGGTGCGTTGCAGGGTAAAAAGGTCACGCTCCGATACCACGCCGGCAAGCCGCCCTTCGTCCACAACAACGATGTGCCGGATGCCCAGTTGCGCCATCAACACAGCCGCTTCTGCCGCTGTCGCCGACAGCGACAGGCAGCGCGGCGATGGCGTCATGCATGCCTTGATCTCCTGGCCGGAATCAAAGGCCAGCGATGCCGCCAGGCGCAGCAAGTCGCGCTCGGTAAAGATGCCAATAGGCCGCAGTTGGGCATCCACGATGACGATTGACCCGACATTGGCGCGCTGCATGGTGGCCAGGGCATTACGCAGCACCTCTTCCGGACCACAGTGCAGAACCGGCCGGCGCAACAGATCGCCCAAGGCCATGTTGAGTTGCTGATGTCCCGATGAACGCTGCGCATACTGGGCTTGCAGCAAGGCGTAGGATTGCTGCAGCAGGGCGTTCATCCGCCCGGTACAGAAGGACTGAAACACCGGGCTGCGCTGAACCAGCGTGTCCACGACTTCAGCGTCTGCCTCATAGCAGAAGCTGTCTTCGGCCGCCGTGTAGACAAAGCGGGTAGGTCGCCGGCCCATGATGGAGGCGAGAGGGAAGGTGTCGCCATTGCCGTATTCAGGCGCCCCCTGCTGGTTGCCGTCTTCCTTGGCGGTACCATGTACCTGTCCGCGCTGAATAATGAACAGCCGTTTCGCCACGCCTTGCGCAGAAGAGGTCACTGTCGCGCCCTTGGGATAGTAGGCCAGGGTCAGGCGGCTGGCGAGGTACTCCAGAGACTCGCGGTCCATCCGGTCATAGGGCGGGTGCCGGCAAAGCGTAGCAATGACCGCGTCCATCAGAGGCCTGGGCATGCTCATTTCAAACCCTTGACCTCATGCTGCACTTGCGCGTGCCGCGCGCCGCTCCAATAATGGGCCATTGCATACACAAGTTCCCGGAATGAACGCCTCCCTGCGCGCCCGTCTGCACTACTGGTACTCGCAATTGTTGACTCGCATCCACCTGGATGCGCGTGCCGTCGCCCAACTGCGGCTTGCCATCACCGCCGATCCCCGATTTGCGAAGGCCTGGCGCAGTCTGGGATTCATGCTGGGCAATCGCGGTCGTGACGCGGAAGCCATCGAAGTGCTTGAGCGTGCCCTGATCATCGAAGACGATGCCGTTACACGCTTCAATCTCGGCTTTCTCTATCACGGCCAGAAGCGAATGCCCGAAGCAATCGGCCAGTTCAGACGGGTAGTGACCGCCATGCCGGTGAACGACCGGGCCTGGTATGGCCTGGGCATCTGCCTCCAGGAAATGGACGACTTTGCCGGCTCCGTGGAGCCGCTGCAGGAAGCCGCCCGGCTGCAATACTTCAATCCGCATGCGGGCTATCAACTGGGGCTGGCCTGGCACAAGCTGGGCGAGCAGGAGAAATGTGCCGCGGAATTCGAGCGGGTGAAGTCCTTTGATCCGCGCATGGCTGCGCAGATGCAGCGGGACTTCGTCGGTAACTGATGCATCGCATGAAGTCGCACGGCGCGGATTAAGCGCTGGCCCGCGCTCCGGGAAGATGGATTGTGGCGCCCTGCTTCAGGGTCTGGCAGTCGACGCCGCGGCTCTGACAAAAATTGGCCATCGCGACGATGAGCCCGAGCCAGATCCAGAACAGCAACAGCATGGCCACATAGGGAATGTGCCGGTCCACAACGAATTTTGGCGTAATGAAGCGCGTGCCCGCGATCACCGGCCCGGTCAGCGTTTTTAACAGCTGATAGAAGTAGTTTGTCTCGCGCTTTGGCCCTGCGAGGAGATAGAGTAGGCCGCGCCCCAGCAGAAACAGTCCTGCAAGTTCAACCAGGGCCTTGAACACCGTCAAAAACAGGAACTCCAGCGGCATTGCCTCACTCCCCTTCTGGCCGGAAAAAACGGCACGCCGGCTGCGAGGGTTCGGCTGCCCCATTGCCTGCCGCACGTAAACCTGGATTCTAAGGCGTGACACCTGGACTGTTGCAGGTGGTGGTACGTTTGCCACCCGTAAACGAAGCAGGCGCCCGGAAAGGCGCCCGCTTCGAGATACCCCCTCGATGCCCGGTCAGTTACCCTGCGTCGCCACACTACCCTTCAGGTGCGGATAGCGCACGTGGTCAACCATGTCCTGGGTCGCCTTGTCGGGTGCCGGAGTCAGCAGGCTGACGATGATGATTACGGCAAACCCGACCGGGACACCGAACACACCCGCGGAAATGGGCAGTATGCCGAACCAGATGTGGTCACTGATCGGAGTGGTAACCCCGAACACGCTGCGCAGCCAGGGTTGCGTGGTCACCATATAGAAGAAGGTGACGCCCAGGCCGGCCAGCATGCCCAGTGACGCGCCCCACTTGCTCGCCCGCTTCCAGAAAATTCCCAACACCAACGCCGGGAAGAAGGCTGCCGCCGCAAAGGAAAACGCCGCCGAAACCAGGAACAGGATATCCGCCGGCTTCTGGCTTGCCACCCAGGCAGCGGCCAATGCGACCACGAGGAGAAGCACTTTTGACAACGTCACGCGGCGCTGTGTCGAGGCGTTCGGGTCGATCATCTTGTAATACAGGTCGTGGGACAGTGCGTTGGCGATGGTCAGCAACAGTCCGTCCGCGGTGGATAGAGCAGCCGCCAGACCGCCGGCTGCTACCAGTCCCGACACCACATAAGGCAAGCCGCCGATCTCCGGCGTGGCCAGCACGATGATGTCCCCACCAATGGCGATTTCCGCGAGTTGCAGGATGCCGTCCTTGTTGATGTCGGTAATGCTCAGCAGGGCGGGATCGACTTTGGACCAGGACGCCGCCCATGCGGGCAGCTTGTCGAAAGGCGTCCCCACCAGCAGCGTATACACATCGAACTTGGCCAGAACCGCCAATGCCGGCGCTGTGAAGTACAGCAGGAAGATGAAGAACAGCGACCAGGTCACCGATTCCCGCGCCTCGCGCACCGATGGCGTGGTGTAGTAGCGCATCAGGATGTGCGGCAAGGCTGCCGTCCCCACCATCAGGCAGAACACCAGGGCGAGGAAGTTCCGCCGTGAGGTGTCCCGTGCCGTTTCGGTCGCACCGGGAAATGCCTCGGCATGCCGGATTGGTGGTGCCGCTCGCGCCGCAAGCCCGGCCTCCCGGGTCCATGCAGCCTTGGCTTCGTCGGCGCTCTTGGGAAACTTGTCCACCGCTTCCTGCATGGATTTGAGTTGATCCGGAGCGGCATTGGCAGCCTTGGCATCATCAAGGGCCTTCTGCACCACAGCCTTTTCGGTTTCATAGGATCCCGGCAGGCCTTTGAGCTTGGCATTGCCCGCTGCCGCCCTGTCGGCAAAGATCTTGCGGACTTCCTGCTCCTTGGGATCGGCGATGAGCTGCTTTTCGCGCTCAGTCACTTTCTCCAGGACCGAACCGTAGACCAGCTGTGGGATTGGGAAATTGGTGTGCTTCACCGACAGCCAGACCACCGGGAGTATGTAGGCGATGATCAGCACAATGTACTGCGCCACCTGCGTCCAGGTCACCGCGCGCATGCCGCCCAGGAAGGAGCAGACCAGAATGCCGCCCAGTCCGAGGAAGATTCCCAGTTCGAAGGCCACGCCGGTGAGGCGTGTGGTGATCAGTCCCACGCCATAGATCTGCGCCACGACATAGGTGAAGGAACACAGAATCGCCGCGATGATGCCGATGAAGCGCGGAATATGGCCGCCATATCGCGCGCCCAGAAAATCAGGGATGGTGAACTGACCGAACTTGCGCAGATACGGCGCC
Organism: Burkholderiales bacterium; assembly: GCA_964202115.1. GTDB lineage: Bacteria > Pseudomonadota > Gammaproteobacteria > Burkholderiales > SG8-39 > CAIYPG01. The sequence goes on along the minus strand of CAXNIK010000188.1, from coordinate 216 downwards.
AGGAAGAAAGCCACCAGACAGTAACCTCCGGTCCAGCCCATGATGAAGGCGAGGCCCCCATAACCGGTCAGATAAAGCGTACCTGCCATGCCAATGAAGGACGCGGCGCTCATCCAGTCGGCGCCCGTCGCCATGCCGTTGAATATGGCCGGGACGCGTCGTCCGGCAACGTAGTACTCGGCCACGTCTGCCGTGCGACTCATCACGCCTATGCCC
>CAXNIK010000187.1:0-7211 GCA_964202115.1 Burkholderiales bacterium | reverse complement strand
CCTGCGGCACGCCGCCGGCGCGGTGGAAATCCACAGCCACGTACTTGCCCGAGGGCTTCAGGTCGCACAGCACCGGAACCTTGCGGCGCACCCGCTCGAAGTCATCTAGGGTCCATTTCACCTCGGCGGCCGAAGCGATGGCGAGGTAGTGCAGCACGGCATTGGTGGAGCCGCCGGTGGCCATCACCAGGGCGATGGCATTCTCGATGGACTTGCGCGTGATGATGTCGCGCGGTTTGATGTTGAGCTTGATGGCGTTCACCAGAGCCTTCGCCGATTCGGCCGCGGAGTCGGCCTTCTCGGAATCGGGCGAGGCCATCTGCGACGAACCCAGCAGGCTCATGCCCAGCGCCTCGAAGGACGAGGACATGGTATTCGCCGTGAACATGCCGCCACAGGCGCCCACCGACGGGCAGGCATTTTTCTCGATGCCGATGAAGTCCTCATCGCTCATCTTGCCCGCGGCATAGGAACCGACCGCCTCGAACACCGACACCACGGTGAGGTCCTGGCCCTTCCATTTGCCCGGCTTGATAGTGCCGGCATAGACATAGATGCCCGGCACGTTGATGCGCGCCATGGCCATCATGCCGCCCGGCATGTTCTTGTCGCAACCGCCGACCACCAGCACGCCATCCATGGCCTGGCCGTTGACCGAGGTCTCGATGGCATCGGCGATCACCTCGCGCGATACCAGTGAATACTTCATGGCCTCGGTGCCCATGCCGATGCCGTCGGTCACCGTGGGCGTGCCGAACACCTGGGGCATTGCGCCGGCCTGGCGCAGCGCCGCCATAGCGCGGTCGGTCAGCACCTGGATGCCGGCATTGCAGGGGTTCATGTTGGAGTAGCCATTGGCCACACCGACGATGGGTTTGGTGAAATCGCCATCGCCGAAGCCCACCGCGCGCAGCATGGCGCGGTTGGGGGCGCGGGCAACGCCGGCGGTGATGAGCTTGGAACGCCAGTTCTGTGCGTCGGGTTTCTTGGCCATGGGAATTCCTGATTCTTGTACGGGACTTTACGGGAGGGCGGAACGATAGCACCGGCACCGCGCACAGACAACCGTTGCGCCGGGCAATGATGGCTGATGGTGTGCGGTGGCGCTCACGTGGACATCAACAGCGGCTCGGGCCTCCAATATCAGGAAGCCCCTGGGCGCTGGCACAGGTGTAAGCCGGCGCCAGGATGACTATTGCAATTGGTACACTCTGCACGTCATGCTGATCCACCCCAACATTGATCCGATTGCATTGCAAATCGGCCCGCTGGCCATCCGCTGGTATGGCCTGATGTACCTGATCGCCTTCGGACTGTTCTTTTTCCTCGGCCGCTACCGTGCGCGCAAGGACCCTTGGCGCGGAGCCAATCCCGAGATGATTGACGACCTGCTGTTTCTGGGCGTGCTGGGTGTCATCCTGGGTGGGCGGCTGGGCTATGTGCTGTTCTACAAGCCGGCCTATTACTTCTCGCATCCGCTGGAGATCCTGGCCATATGGCAGGGCGGCATGGCCTTCCACGGCGGCTTTCTGGGCGTGCTGGTGGCGATCTGGTGGACGGCGCGCAAGCACAAGCTGGATTTTCTGCGCCTGACCGACTTCATCGCCCCGCTGATTCCCTGCGGCCTGGCCGCCGGGCGCATGGGTAATTTCATCAATGGCGAGTTGTGGGGCCGAGTGGCCAGTCCGGACCTGCCCTGGGGCATGGTGTTTGCCACAGCGGGCCTGGAGCCGCGCCATCCGTCCCAGCTCTATCAGTTCGCCCTCGAGGGTTTGCTGCTGTTCGTGATGCTCTGGCTTTATTCGGCGAGACAAAGACCCGTGGGCGCGGTATCCGGGGCCTTCCTGATCGGTTATGGCGTGTTCCGCTTCGTCGCGGAATATTTTCGCGAGCCCGATGCCTTCCTGGGCCTGCTCCTGCTCAACATGTCCATGGGGCAGTGGCTGTCCCTGCCCATGGTGGGGGCGGGCGCCGCCATGCTGGTGTGGGCCCACCGCAGGCTACAATGAATCCCTGCCGTTGCCGCGGCCATTCCTGAGGCTTGCATGGAACAAATGGACCCGGGCCTGCGCGCGCAATTCGAGGCGCGCATGCGCGAACTGGAGATCGAGCATCGCGACCTGGATGCCGCCATTAACCGCCTGTCCGAAGACCCTCTGCACAACCAGCTGGCGCTGCGGCGCATGAAGAAGCGCAAGTTGCTGCTCAAGGACCAGATCGCCTGGATAGCCCGGCAGATGGACCCGGACATCCTCGCCTAGACCGCCGCTGCCTGTCACACGGTCCGGCACCGCAAGTCTGGACTGGGTACCCGGGCGCGCCTATGATGCGGGGGCTTTTTCAGCCACAACCCAACCATCATTCCAACCAGCCCCCTGCCATGGTGTCCCGTTCCGTTTCCCTGCTGATCAATACCGGCCATGCCATAGACCACATGTTCCTGCTGGTTTTCGCAACCGCGGTCGCCACTATTGCTGCGGACTTCGGCTTCGCGCGCTGGGAAGACCTCATGCCCTGGGGCGTGGGTGCGGCCTTCATGTTCGGCCTGGGATCCATCCCGGCCGGACGCCTGGGCGATCTGTGGGGGCGCCGGGCCATGATGCTGGTGTTTTTCTTCGGCATGGGCGCCTCCATGCTGCTGATCGCCCTCACGCAGAATGTCTGGCAGCTGGCTGCCGCGCTGACGCTCATGGGATTGTTTTCATCCATTTATCACCCGGTCGGCATTCCCATGCTGCTGCGCTACACGCCCAACCCCGGACTGACCATTGGTGTCAACGGTCTGGTGGGCAATCTTGGCATTGCCGCCTCGGCCCTGGCCACCGGGCTGCTGATCAAGTACTTCAACTGGCACATGGCCTTTGTTCTTCCCGGTCTGATCTCCATTGCACTCGGAATTGCATTTGCGCTTGTGGCGCCACCCGAGCCGGACGCGCCGGCAAAGCACTTGAAGAATGCGGCCGGACTGTCGCGCGAGGCGATGATGCGTGTTCTGCCCGTCATGACGTTGACCGCCATGTCCAGCAGTGTGATTTTCAACATCACCACCAATGGCAATCAGCAGTTGCTGATAGAGCGTTTCGAGGGTGTCATCCAGGACCCGGCGGTGCTGGGCGCGCTGCTGAGCGTAGTCTATGTCATTGCCTCCCTCTCGCAGGTGGTGGTCGGCAAGCTCATCGATCGCTACCCGCTGAAGCGGATATTTTTCATTGTCACTCTGGCCCAGGCGCCTTTTCTTGCGCTGGCGGCGATGGCCGACAGCTGGGCCCTGCTGCTGCTGCAGGGAGGCTTCATGATATTCATCTTCGGTGCTGTGCCCTTCAATGACGCCATGCTGGTGCGTTACGTGGACGACCACATGCGTTCGCGCGTGGCCGGCATGCGCCTGGCCATTTCCTTCAGCTTCAGCTCGCTTGCGGTCTGGTCGCTGGGCCCGGTAGTCAAGGCCGCGGGTTTCGAGACATTGCTGTTCGCAATGTCCGGCGTCGCCCTGTTCACCCTGGCGGCGGTGTCGATGCTGCCCAATACCGAGCCGGCGCTGCGCCCGGCGCCGGCCTGAAGCTGCTGGCATAGTGTTTTCAGGGACGGTGGTATTGCAGCAGCAGGACCAGTACACCCGTGCTTGTGAACTTCATCCTCGTTGAACTTGTCTAGCCGATATGAATTTTCTTTCCCTGCTTGCCGGAAAACGCGCGGTGCGCCTGCTGACGCTGGCCGGTGCCATGACCGCGGTGCTGATGGCCGGCTGCGCGCACCTGGAGCAAAAGGAGCGCGAGCTGGTGTTCCGCATCGAGCCCGGCCAGGCACGCTGGTTCGGCGGCATGCCGCAGGGGGTGCAGGAATTCAATCTCCCCATACCGGGCAAGGCCGAGCATATCCACGCCATCTGGTGGCCGGCGCGCGATCCCCAGGCGCCGGCCATGCTCTATCTCCATGGCGCGCGCTGGAATATCACCGGCCAGATGTTCCGCATCGAGCAATTGCACGAGTTTGGTTTCTCGGTGCTGGCTGTCGATTACCGGGGGTTTGGCAAGAGTGCCGGCGAGCTGCCCTCGGAGCAGACCGTGTATGAAGACGCCCGCATCGCCTGGGAACGATTGACCCAGCTGCAACCGGATGCAGGCAAGCGCTACATCTATGGACATTCCCTGGGTGGCGCCGTCGCGGTGGACCTGGCGGCGGCCCTGAGCGATGCCGCGGACGGCCGCGACAATCCCACGGAGGCCAACAAAGCCAAGAGCCGCCTGCCCGCCAACGGTTTGATCATCGAGTCCTCGTTCACCAACCTGGCCGACATGGCACGTTCCCTGAGCTATGGCTGGCTACCGGTGCAACTCATCCTGTCGCAGAAATTCGATTCCGCCGAAAAAATTGCGAAGGTACGCATGCCCACGCTGCTGGTGCACGGCACCAGCGACCGTTACGTGCCGGCACACTTCAGCAAGACGCTGTATGAACTGGCTACCGCTCCCAAGAAGCTGTTGCTGGTGGAGGGCGCCACCCATAACAACAGCATGCGCGTGGGCAGCGATCAATACCGCGCGGCCCTCGATGATTTGTTCGGACTGGGACAGGGCAAGCTCAGTCTGGCCCGCTAGCCTGCCGCTGTTCTGCAAATCAGGCACCATGAGCGGTGGTGACCACACCGCCCTCAACCGCAGGTAACTATACTCATGCCCTCCGTCACGCGCGCGCTCATCATCATCAACGTGGTGGTGTTCCTGAGCCAGTCCATGCTGGGCGATGTGCTGCTCTACCTGGCACTGTGGCCGTTGCAGAGCGGAAGCCCGTTTTTTCCCTGGCAGGTGGTGACCTACGCTTTCTGCATGCCGGCATCACGCATCTGCTGGTCAATATGCTGGCCATCTACATGTTCGGCGGCGACCTGGAACGACTGTGGGGTGCGAAGCGCTATCTGCAGCTGTACTTCGCCAGCCTGATCACCGCCGCCCTGACGCAACTGGGCTTTCAGTATTTCGCCGGGCTGGCACCGGTACCCACGGTGGGGGCCTCGGGCGGGGTGTTCGGGCTGTTGCTGGCCTTTGCCATGTACTTCCCCAAGCGCACCATCGTGCCGCTGATCCCTCCCATTCCCATGCCCGCTCCGGTCTTTGTCGGACTCTATGGCGCACTGGAGCTGTATCTGGGCGTCACCGGCACGCAGTCTGGCGTGGCTCATTTCGCCCATCTGGGCGGCATGCTGGGGGCCTGGCTGCTCATCCAGTACTGGCGCGGGCGGCCGCCTTTCGCCCGCGGTTAGCTTCCTTCAACGCACCGGCACGGTCCACAGATAGATGGGGTGGCGGCGTCCCTCGACGGTAACGCGCTCGGTGCGCTCCGGCTTCCAGTCGCCCAGGTCGTGGTAGTGGGAGACGATGCGCGTTCCCGGCTTCAGTTCCCTGAGCAGCTTGGGGCGCAGCTTCATGTTCACGTCCGGCCACAGGAACAGCATGACCACATCGGCACGGCTGATGTCGGTCTCGAACAGATCGCGGTTGAGAAATTCGATGCGTGCGTCCACACCGGCTTTGGCGGCATTGGCACGGGCATCGGTGATGCGCTGCGGGTCGATGTCCACACACACGCCGCGCGCGCTGCGCTCACGCACCGCCGCGATGACGACCCGTCCGTCACCACAGCCCAGATCGAACACCAGATCCTTGCCACTCACCTTGGCCATGTCCAGCATGACCTTGACCACCGACATGGCCGAAGGCTCGTAAGGCACATCCGGCTCACGCAACGGGCCGGCAGCCTGTGCCCAGGCCGGCTGGCCTGCCAGCATAGCGATGAGCAGCACCAGAAGGCCTGCGCGAAGAGGGTTTCTTATATGAAAGTGAATGGTCATGGTCGTACTACCCTCCAGGCTCACAAGGCAAAGGAACGGGCGATCAGCGAAATCCCGGTGACGAGCAGCACCATCTCGATGAAGCGCACCAGCGCTTCGCGGGACATGCGCCGGAACAGCAGACCGGCCACGGCCACCCCGGCTAGGCTGGCGGGAATCACGGCCAGGACGCTGACCAGCACCCGCCAGTCCACCAGGCCGGTGACGATGAAACCGATGGTGCGCATGGAAATGCTGAAGATCGAAGTCATGGTGATGGTGGCGCGATACTGCTCCTTGGTCAACGGCCGATGCGACACGGCCGATGCGACAGATAGATCGCATAGGGCGGGCCTCCGGCTCCGAACAGCGTGCTGGTCAGACCACCCACCAGACCCGACACCGGTGCCCAGCGCTGGCTGACCAGTCGCGGCGTGCCACGCTTGACCAGACCGTAGAGGGCAAAACTCCCTACGAACAACCCCAGCGCCAGCATGCCCCAGCGGCGCGGCAGGCTCACCAGCAGCGTCAGCCCGATGACCGTGCCCAGCAGCGTGAAGGGGATCATGCGCATCACCTCGCCTTTCACCGCCAGACGCGGATTCTCCAGTCCCACACGCAGGGCATTGACCAGATCGGCCCACGCGAACACCGCCAACGCAAAAGGCATAGGCAGAAAATGCGACGACACCGGTATGGTGAGCAGAGCAGAGCCGAAACCGCCGATGCCGTAAATCATCGCACCGGCAAACGCCAGCGGCACCAGCCACAGCAGGAAATCCCAGGATTCGGTCATTGTCGCGCTGCCGCCTGGAGCAATGCCAGCATTTCACGATGTCCGCGCCTTTGCGCATGCGCCAACGGCGTGACGCCCTCGCGGTCGGCAATGGCGGGACTGGCGCCATGCTCCAGCAGCAGCCTGGCAATGTCCCGGTAGCGGGCGCTGCCATCGCCCAGGATCACCGTCTCCAGCAAGGCCGTCCATCCAAGCTTGTTGACATGATCGACGGCGATACTGGTTTTCAGAAGTTCGTGCACGACTTCCACATGACCGTGATGGCAGGCGGGAATAAGCGCCGTACCGCCATAGCGATTGGTGCTCTTCAGGTCAGCGCCTGCGGCCAGGGTCAGCTTCAGGATCTCCAGCCGGCCATCCCGGCCATTTGCCTCAGACTGGGCAGATGCATGTGGCACACAGGCCATCAGCAAACAAGCTGCAAGCAGTCTGCGCCGACGAGCCTGACATGGATTCATCGCTGGTCCTTGCGGGTACTGCATTCAGCGAGAATTTGCTCGGCAGCCAGCGTCAGCTTGGCAATTGCCCTGTCAAACACCGCCCGCTCCTCCGCAGTCAATGCCTCGGCCAGCGCGGCACGGCGCGGCG
>CAXNIK010000186.1:0-7211 GCA_964202115.1 Burkholderiales bacterium | reverse complement strand
AGCCGGTCTATGCCGCCATGGAGGCCCAGGGAGTACCGGCAGGCAGTCCGCAGGCGCTGCGGCTGTTCTCCTAAATCCCGCCATGGCTTCCCAGAGTGCTGCCGAAAAGCGGGCGGCGGAGTTGCGCGAAGCACTGGAGCACCACAACTATCAATACTATGTGCTCGACGATCCCGAGGTCTCCGACGCTGAGTACGATTTGCTGTTCCGCGAGTTGCAGCAGCTGGAAGCCGAGCATCCAGACCTGGTCAGTGCCGAGTCGCCGACGCAACGGGTAGGCGCCACGCCGCTGGCGGCGTTTCAATCAGTCACCCATGCCGTCCCCATGCTGTCGCTGAACAATGCCTTTACCGAAGAGGACATCGTCAATTTCGACAGGCGGGTGCGCGAAGGGCTGGAAAAAGACGTGGTGAATTACTCCGCCGAACCCAAGTTCGACGGCCTGGCCATCAGCCTGCGCTATGAAAATGGATTGTTCGTGCAGGGGGCCACACGCGGTGACGGGTACACCGGCGAGGATGTGACTCAGAACCTGCGTACCATGCAAAGCATTCCCCTCAAACTGCGCGGCAAGCCGCCACGGGTGCTGGAAGTGCGGGGCGAGGTGCTGATGTTCAAGCGCGATTTCGAGGCGCTCAACCAGCGCCAGCGCGAAGCCGGCGGCAAGGAATTCGTCAACCCGCGCAATGCCGCTGCTGGCAGCCTGCGCCAGTTGGATGCGCGCATGAGCGCCAGCCGTCCCCTGCGCTTCATGGGATACGGCATCGGGGCGTGTGATGGAGATTTTCCGGGAACGCATTCTGCCTTGCTTGATTGGTTGGCCGACCTGGGCATACCGGTTACCAGGGAACGGGTACTGGTGGCAGGGGTGGACGGATTGCTGGATTTCTATCGTCGTATTGGGACACGCCGCGCGGCTTTGCCATTTGACATCGACGGCGTGGTGTACAAGGTGGACGATCTTCGTGCACAGGAGCAACTGGGTTTCGTCTCGCGCGCGCCGCGATTTGCCATCGCGCACAAGTTTCCCGCGGAAGAGGCCATCACCGAGGTGCGTGATATCGACGTGCAGGTGGGACGCACCGGGGCGCTGACGCCCACGGCCAGGCTCAAGCCGGTGTTCGTCGGCGGCACCACCGTGAGCAATGCGACGTTGCACAACGAGGATGAGATGCGCCGCAAGGACATCCACATCGGCGACACGGTGGTGGTGCGGCGCGCCGGCGATGTCATCCCGGAGGTGGTGCGGGCATTGCCGGAGAAGCGGCCGGCTGATGCACGCCTGTTCCAGATGCCCACGCATTGCCCCATCTGTGGCTCGGCGGTCATACGCCTGCCGGATGAGGTGGTGGCGCGCTGCTCCGGCGGACTGGTGTGCCCGGCACAGCGCAAGCAGGCACTGCTGCATTTTGCCTCGCGTCGCGCCATGGACATCGAGGGCCTGGGGGAGAAGATTGTCGATCAGCTGGTGGATCGAAACATCGTTCGCACGCCCTCGGACCTTTATCACCTGGGCCTGGCCACGCTGGCGGAGCTGGAGCGCATGGGCGAGAAGTCCGCGGCCAATCTGCTGGCGGGCATAGAAGGCTCGAAACAGACTACCCTGTCACGCTTTATCTATGCGCTGGGGATACGCAATGTGGGCGAGGCCACCGCGCGCGACCTGGCAAGGCACTTCGGCAGCCTGGATCAGCTCATGACAGCGGATGAAGCTGCGCTGCAGCAGGTATCTGATGTTGGTCCGATAGTGGCTGAGTCTGTTCGGCGTTTTTTTTCAGAGCAACACAATATCGAAGTCATCGAGCGATTAAGGGCGAAGCCTGATGGCGTGCGCTGGGATGAGCATGCACCTGCAGCGCCGAAGACCGAAGGCGCGTTTGCCGGCAAAACATTTGTGCTGACAGGCACACTATCGAATATGTCGCGCGACAATGCTCGTAGCCTTATCGAATCACGCGGCGGCAAGGTCTCCGGTTCTGTGTCGAAAAAAACACATTACGTGGTGGCCGGAGATGAGGCCGGCAGCAAGCTGGACCGAGCGAATGAACTGGGTGTCGCAGTATTAAACGAGGAGCAACTGCTTGCACTGGCTGAAGAGTCGAGTGCAAAGGAGCCACAGGAGAAGCAATGAAAAAAGTAACCAAGGCGGTATTCCCCGTGGCCGGCATGGGCAGCCGCTTTCTGCCGGCGACCAAGGCCAGTCCCAAGGAAATGATGCCCATCGTGGACAAGCCGCTGATCCAGTACGCGGTCGAGGAGGCGGTGGCCGCCGGCATCACCGACATGATCTTCATCACCGGGCGCAACAAGCGCGCCATCGAGGACCACTTCGACAAGGCCTATGAACTCGAGACCGAGCTGGCACAGCGCGGCAAGACGGAACTGCTGGCGATCATCCACAGCATCATTCCCAAGGACGTGAACTGCATTTACATCCGCCAGCCCGAGGCCCTGGGTCTGGGGCATGCCATTTTGTGCGCCCGGCCGGTGGTGCAGGACGAGCCCTTCGCCATCATCCTGGCTGACGAACTGATCGATGGCGATCCCGGGGCGACCACCCAGATGGTGAAGCTGTACGAACGCACCCAGGGCTCGGTGCTGGGTGTGCAGGACGTGCCGCGCGATCAGACCCGTTCCTACGGCATTGTCGAGGTGAAAGAGGAAAACGGACTGCAGCGCATGACGGGCATCGTGGAAAAGCCCTCGCCGGACAAGGCGCCTTCGACCCTGGCGGCCATCGGGCGCTATGTGCTCAGCCCGCGGATTTTCGATTACCTTGCCACCACCACACCGGGGGCGGGCGGCGAGATACAACTGACCGATGGCATTGCCCGGATGCTGCAGGACGAAAAGGTCTATGCCCACTGCGTGGAGGGCATGCGCTACGACTGTGGTTCCAAGCTGGGGTATCTCAAGGCCACGGTGGGACTGGGGGTCAAGCACGATGAGGCCGGCGCGGAATTCCGTGAATGGCTGAAGAACTTCAGATGAATGCCGCAAATGAATGCCGCAAATGCTGGCGCCTCCGCGGCACCATCGGTAGGATGCCGGCGTTGATCTCAATGCCCTTGGCGACCCTGTTCTCATGATGCCTGCCGATCACGCCTGGAAGCTGCTCGACAGCGCGGATCTCATCTGCAGCGAAGCCGAGGTCAACGGCGCGATCCGGCGCATTGCCAGGGAGATTTCCAACGGGCTGGGCAGCCGCTATCCGCTGCTGCTGCCGGTCATGGGCGGCGCGGTGTATTTCACCGGGCAGTTGCTGCCGCTGCTGCATTTTCCGCTGGAGCTGGACTACATCCACGCCACGCGCTACGGCGATGCCACCAGCGGTGGCGAGATCAAATGGCGGGTGGAGCCCCGCGAGAACGTGCAGGGACGAGCGGTGCTGGTGCTGGATGACATCCTCGACGGAGGGCATACCCTGGCCGCCATACGCGAGCGGGTCATGGAGCTGGGTGCCGCCAGTTTCCATTGCGCGGTGCTGTCGGAGAAGGATACCGGCGTGGAAAAGCCGATCAGCGCGCAGTATGTCGGCGTGCGTCTTCCCAACCGCTATGTCTTTGGCTGCGGCATGGATTGCAGCGGGGCCTGGCGTAATCTGCCGGCCATCTACGCAGTAAAGGGCATGTAGGTTTCTCATGTATGGAATCATCGGAGGCTCCGGCCTCACCCAGCTGTCCTGCCTGGATGACATCCGGCGCGAGGTGGTGCGCACGCCCTATGGCGAACCGTCCGGACCGCTCACCTGCGGACAGATCAATGGCGTGTCGGTGGTGTTTCTGGCAAGGCATGGTTATGGCCACACCATTCCGCCGCACCAGGTCAACTACCGGGCCAATATCTGGGCGCTCAAGGAAATGGGCGCCACCGAAGTGGTATCGGTGGCTTCGGTAGGCGGCATTCGCTCTGACCTGGGGCCTGGTCGCGTGGTCGTGCCCGATCAACTGATCGACTACACCTGGGGCCGCGCCAGCACCTATTTCGAAGGCGAGAAACCGGTGACCCACATTGATTTCACGCAACCGTACATTGGAGCATTGCGCGCCAGGATATTGGTCGCAGCGATGGCGGCCGGGGTGGAGGCGCTGGACGGTGGTGTGTATGCCAGCACCCAGGGGCCGCGCCTGGAGACCGCGGCCGAGATCAATCGCCTGGAGCGCGATGGCGCCGACATGGTGGGCATGACCGGCATGCCCGAGGCGGCGCTGGCACGAGAGCTGGGGCTGTCCTACGCGACCATCGCGGTGGTGGTGAACCATGCCGCCGGTCGCGCCGACAGCCGGGAAGGCATACGCCTGGAGGCCATCGATGCGGTATTGCGCGACAGCATGGCACGGGTGCGCAGCATCATCGAGAAGATGGTGAGCCTGTGATACGTGAAGTGCTGCGCATGGGCGATCCGCGCCTGCTGCTTGTGTCCGATCAAGTGCGGCAATTCGATACGCCGGAACTGCACGCCCTGATCACCGACATGCGTGACACCATGGCGCACCTCAATGGAGCCGGTCTGGCGGCGCCACAGATTGGCGTGCCGCTGCGCGTGGTGATTTTCGGGGTGCAGAGCAATTCACGCTATCCCGACGCGCAGGAGGTGCCCGACACGGTGCTCATCAATCCGTTGATCACGCCGGTGGGGGACGAGCGGGAAGACGGCTGGGAGGGCTGCCTGTCGGTACCGGGAATGCGCGGCGTGGTGCCGCGCTGGAAGCGGCTGCATTACAGCGGTTGCGATGAATTCGGCAGGCCGATCGAACGTGACGCTGAGGATTTCCACGCCCGCGTGGTGCAGCACGAGTGCGATCACCTGGACGGCATTCTCTACCCCATGCGGCTCAAGGACATGCGCCTGTTTGGTTATACCGAGGTGCTGTTTCCCGACGGCAGCGTGTCCGGCGATGATTAAGGCTGGTCGAAACAGTAGATAACAATATTCCTGTTTAAGTACATTCCACGAGGCCTTCTTTTCAAAAACGATAATATCAGTGCTGCAGGATCTGGAGCAGATCCTGTTCCAGCAGCAGCACTGTGCGCGGATGCGTCAGCGTGTCCCCCGATACCAGGAAGGCATCCTCGGCACGCTCTCCCAGGGTGATGATTTTCGCGGTATGAAGGTTGACATGGTACTCGGCCAGCACTCTGGCCATGCCCGAGAGCAGACCCGGCCGGTCACCGGCCGTGATGGACAGCAGGTGGTACTGGCCTTTTTCATCCGGCCGGATGTGCACTTCCGGCGTGATGGGGAAATGCTTCAACTGGCGTGAGACCCGGCCGCGAGCAGGGGCGGACAGTGGCGCTTGTTTGGTCAATGCCTCCCCCAGTCCATGCTCGATGAGATGGATCATGTGGCGGTAGTCGGGTGACTGCCCCGTGCCCATGACCTGGAAGGTGTCCAGCGCGTAGCCATGCCGGGTGGTGTGGATCTTGGCATCGACGATGCTGTAGCCCAGGTTCTCGAAATAGCCGCAGATGCGCGCGAACAGGTAAGGCTGGTCCGGCGAGTAGATCATCACCTGCAGGCCTTCGCCGGCCGGCGAGAGTCTGGCCTTGACCACGGGCACTGGCGTGTCCACCTTGGTATGCAGCAGGCGGGTCTGCCAGGCGACTTCCTTGGCGTCGTGGCGCAGGAAGTAGGGCACGTCCAGGCGCTTCCACAGCTCGATTTCAACGCCCTCGGCCAGGGCGTAGAGGCGCAGCAGCCGGCGGGCCTCGTCCTGTTTCGCCTGGATATCCTCGGCCGAGACGATGGGCTGGCCGGCCAGCCGGCGCCGCGTGGCGTTGAACAGGTCTTCCAGCAGCTTGGCTTTCCAGCCGTTCCATACCTTGGGGCTGGTGCCGCGGATGTCGGCCACGGTGAGCAGGTAGAGCCCGATCAACCGCCGCTCGGTTTTCACCACCGAGGCGAATTGCTCGATCACCTCGGAATCGGACAGGTCCTGCTTCTGCGCCACCGCCGACATGGACAGATGGTGCCCCACCAGGAAGTCGATCAGGTCGGCATCCTCTGATTCAATGCCATGATCGCGGCAGAACTCGGCGGCATCGGCGCGTCCCAGCTCGGAGTGATCGCCGCCCCGGCCCTTGGCGATGTCGTGAAACAGCGCCGCGATGTACAGCAGCCAGTTGCGCTCGAACCCGGCGATGAGGCGGCTGCAGGTCGGGTACTCGTGGGCGAACTCCAGCATGGTGAAGCGGCGCAGGTTGCGCACCACCGTCAGGATGTGCTGGTCCACGGTGTAGACATGGAAGAGATCGTGCTGCATCTGGCCGACGATCTTGCCGAAATTGGGCAGGTAGCGTCCCAGGATGGAGTACTGGTTCATGCGCCGGAACTCGTGCACCAGGCCCCGCGGCTGCTGGAACAGCTTCAGGAACAGGGCACGGTTTACCGGGGAGCGCCGAAAGCGCCCGTTGATGCGCGGGCGGGCGCGCCACAGCGCGCGCAGGGTCGGCGCGGTCATGCCCTTCAGCTCGGCGTGCTGCTGCAGCAGCAGGAAGCTTTCCAGGATGGCCGATGGCTCGCGCTCGAACAGTTCAGGATCGCGCGCATCGAGCAGTTCGCGCACGGCCTGAAAACGCTCGTTGATGATTTCCTGGTCGGTATCCTTCTCCGGAAAAATGGCCATGCCCAGGTTCTGCAGCAGGATGATGTTCAGCTGGGTGACCGTCTTGGCGGTGCGGTAGTAGCGCTGCATCACCAGCTCGCTGGCGCGGCGGTGGGCGGTGCCGCGGTATCCCAGCTGGTTGGCCAGGCTGGTCTGGTAGTCGAACAGCAGGCGGTCTTCGCGGCGTCCTGCGGCATAGTGCAGGCGCACCCGCAGCTGTTGCAGCAGGCGCTCGCAACTGGCCAGCTGGCGCGCTTCGGCTTCGGTGACAAAACCGCGCCGGGCCAGTTCCTTCCAGGTGCGTCCCAGGCCGCTGGCCCGGCCTATCCAGCGAATCACCTGCAGGTCGCGCAGGCCGCCCGGGGCTTCCTTGAGATTGGGTTCCAGGCTGAAGGGACTGTCCTGGTACTTGGCATGGCGCTGTTCCTGCTCCAGGCGTTTGGCCTTGAAGAAGGCCTGGCTGTCGAAGCTGCGCTCGGTGGCCTTCTCGAATCGCTGGAACAGGCTCCGGCTGCCGATCAGCAGGCGCGCCTCCAGCAGGCTGGTTTGCACGGTGACGTCCTTGGCGGCTTCGGCCGCGCACTCAGGGATGGTGCGCACACTGTG
>CAXNIK010000185.1:0-7225 GCA_964202115.1 Burkholderiales bacterium | reverse complement strand
CGCAACCTGTAGCATTCCATGTAGTCTAACGGCCATTACAACAGCAATACCGGAGAAAACATGCAAACCGAACCGAAACTGATTCACGAGACGCTGGCAGCGCAGCCTGTCCCGTCCTCAGCACTGTCCGCCCAGCACAAGGTCTTGCGCAATACGTATCTACTGCTGGCGCTCAGCCTCATCCCCACTGTCATAGGCGCGACCATAGGCAGCAACATCGATTTGAGCTTCATGCGCTCCAGCCCCATCCTGTCCTTCATGGCAGTGCTGGCGATCTTCTACGGCTGGATCTATGCCATCGAGCGCAATCGCGACAGCGCCCTGGGCGTGGGCCTGCTGCTGGGCTTCACCCTGTTCCTGGGCCTGCTGCTCGGGCCACTGCTGCAGCGCGTGCTGGGCCTCTCCAACGGCGTTGAGCTGGTGATGCTGGCCGCGGGCGGCACAGCCGCGGTATTCTTCGCCATGGCAGGCATCGCCTCCTCGAGCAAGCGCGACTTCTCCGGCATGGGCAATTTCCTCATGATCGGCGCGATCGTGATCATGCTCGCCGTGGTCGCCAACCTGTTCTTTGCCAGCCCGGTGTTCCACCTGGTGATCCTCGCCGCCTTCATCATCTTCTCCTCGATGATCATCCTGTTCCAGGTGAATGCCATCGTGCGCGGCGGCGAGACCAACTACATCTCGGCCACGCTGACGCTGTACATCGCCATCTACAACATCTTTTCCTCCCTGCTGCAGCTGCTGGGTATCGGCGGCAGCAGCAGCGACTGAACACCGTCGCGCTGACCACGACAATGGCCGCTTCTGCGGCCATTGTTTTTCAGTCGATGCGCTGGAACAGCGCCATGGATTCGACGTGCGAGGTGTGGGGGAACATGTTCACCACACCGGCCGCCGCAAACGAGTAACGCTGGCTCTGGTTGAGGATGCCGGCATCCCGGGCCAGGGTCGCCGGATCGCAGGACACGTAGACGATGCGCTCGGGCAGGGCTTGTTCCGCCAGCGCCTTCACCAGTTCTGTCGCGCCTTCCCGCGGCGGATCGATCAGCACCTTGTCCAGCCTGCCCACCTCACCGAGGATGCGCCGGCATGTATCCGCCTCGAAGAGATTGGCGGCCTCGAAGCGGCAGTCGATGCCATTGGCAGCGGCATTCTCAGCAGCCCGCTGCACCAGCGGCTTGCTGCCTTCGACGCCGAACACAGTGGCACCTGAACGGGCCATGGGCAGCGTGAAGTTACCCAGACCGCAGAAAAAATCGCCTATGGAATCACCGGCGCGGGGCTGCAGCAGGTCCATGGCCCGGCGCACCAGGATGCGATTGACCGCGTGGTTCACCTGGGTGAAGTCAGTTGGCCGAAAACCGATGCGCACATCGAATTCGGGCAGCTCGTAATCCAGCGCCGGCGCATCCAGCGGCCAGAACGGCTGTGCGGTATCCGGCCCCTGGAGCTGAAACCACAGCTGGAATCCGGACTCTTCGGCATATTGTTTCAACAGCGCCTCATCCTCCGGGGTGGGTGTTGCCAGCAGGCGCAGCACCATCACGGTCACCCGCGCCCCCACGGCCAGCTCCACCTGCGGTAGCCGCTCACGTATGGACAACTGCTCGATCAGCGCCTTGAGCCGCGTCAGGCCTGCGGATACCGCAGCAGGCAGCACCTCGCAACTGGACATCTCGACCACGTAGCTGGATTTGCGCTCATGGAACCCCACCAGAATGCCGCCCTTCTTGGGCACGAAGCGCACCGACAGGCGCGCCCGATGACGATAAGCCCAAGGCGGACCGTAGATGGGGGTGAGCATGCGTTCCGGACGAACGCGGCCGATATGCCACAGGGCGTCCTCGAGAATGCGCTGCTTGGCCGCCACCTGGGCGCGCAGGTCGAAGTGCTGCAGGGAGCAGCCGCCGCAGCGCGAGTACCAGGGGCATTGCGGCGTGACGCGCTCGGCGCTGGCCTTGCGCACCTCCAGCAGCTGCGCCAGTTCGTAGGACGGCTTCTTGCGGTAGACGGAATAGACAACGGTTTCGCCCGGCAGGGCTCCGTCGACGAAAATCGCCTTGCCATCGACGTGGGCAACGCCCCGCCCTTCCCGGTCAAGGGATTCGATTTGCGCAAGCAACATGCTTATGCCCCGGCCTCGGGCCAGGCGTCCAGGAACTCGCGCCAGTGGGGCGCATTCGAGTGCCCCAGCGTGGAACGCACCAGCTGGCACTCGCGCGCATGGGCGGCCTCGTCCATGGCGCCGCGCATCAGCTGGAAGCGCAGGTACACCAGGTAAGTGTTGACGACATCGGTCTCGCAGTAATTGCGGATGGCGGCGATCTCGCCGCGCTGGAATGCATCCCAGACCTGCGATCCATCCATGCCCAGCTTGCCCGGCAGACCCAGCAGTTGCGCCAGTTCATCCAGGGGCACGTAATTGCGCCCGTTGTACAGCGCCAGCAGGTCCATCAGATCGAGGTGGCGAGTATGGTAGCGGTTGATGTAGTTGTTGTATCTGAATTCCCGGTCGTCCTCGCCCATGTCCCAGTAGCGCGGCGCGGCCAGGCCGTGCACCAGGCTGCGGTAGTTCAGCACCGGAAGATCGAAGCCGCTGCCGTTCCAGGAAATGAGCTGAGGGGTGTAGCGGTCCATTCCATCGTAGAAGCGCCGGATGATCTGTGCCTCACCGTCATCGATGGCGCCCAGCGACCAGACCCTGAAGGCATCACCTTCGCGAAGAGCGCAACTGATGGCCGCCACGCGCTGCAGATGCGGTTGGAGGAAATCGTGGCCTGTCTGTATCCGCCGGCGGGCGAAGGCAAATTGCGCGACATCGTTGTCGGACAGACTGGCATCCAGGCGATGCAGCCGGCGCAGGCCCGCAGTGTCCGGCACCGTTTCGATGTCGAAGACAAGCACCGGGGTCATGCTGGAAACGCCGATTCCCGGTTCAATCCGGAAACACGCCGGTAGACAGATAACGATCGCCACGGTCGCAGACGATGGACACGATAACCGCGTTCTTCACCTGTTGCGATATGCGCAAGGCCACGGTCAGCGCGCCTCCTGATGAAATGCCGGCGAATATGCCCTCTTCCCGGGCCATGCGCCGGGTCATCTCCTCGGCATCGGCCTGGCTGACGTACTCGACGCGGTCGATGCGGCTGGCGTCGTAGATCTTCGGCAGGTATTCCTCGGGCCACTTGCGTATGCCGGGGATCTGCGAGCCATCGGTGGGTTGCGCTCCGATGATCTGGATGGCGGGGTTCTTCTCCTTGAGGAAACGCGACACGCCCATGATGGTTCCGGTGGTTCCCATGCTGGACACGAAATGGGTGATCTTGCCCTCGGTGTCACGCCAGATCTCCGGCCCGGTGGTCTCGTAGTGCGACAGCGGATTGTCCGGATTGGCAAACTGGTCGAGGATGAGGCCCTTGCCTTCGCCGCGCATCTTCTCCGACAGGTCGCGCGCCGCCTCCATGCCGCCGGCCTTGGGTGTCAGCACGATCTCGGCGCCAAAGGCGCGCATCACCTGGCGGCGCTCTATGGAAAGGTGCTCTGGCATGATGAGGATCATGCGGTAGCCACGCATCGCCGCAGCCATGGCCAGCGCGATGCCGGTATTGCCGCTGGTGGCCTCGACCAGCGTGTCCCCCGGCTTGATGGTGCCGCGCTGCTCCGCCCGGGTGATCATGGACAGGGCCGGCCTGTCCTTGACCGATCCGGCCGGATTGTCGCCCTCGAGTTTGCACAGGATGACATTGGATGTGTCGCCGGGCAGACGCTTGAGACGCACCAGGGGCGTGTTGCCTACAGTGTCTTCTATGGTTTTGTACATCGGGATCTCGCTTGTAACGTCAATTTATCGTGTTGCCTGCATCATCCGCGCTGCTCATGCCGCCTTGAACAGATGATTGACATAGCTCTGCACACCCTGCTCTACCGTGAGGAACGGCTGATCGTAGCCAGCCTGCCTCAGCGCGCTGATATCGGCCTCGGTGAAATGCTGATACTTGCCCACCAGCGCCTCAGGGAAGGGGTTGTAGTGAATGAGGCCTTCGCGATGCAGGGCAGACAGGTCCATGGCCGGTTTTCCCTCCACCGCGCGGCAGGCATTCAACACGGCACAGGCCACGTCATTGAAGCTCTGGGCACGGCCGGTGCCGGCATTGAAGATACCCGAGACGCCGGGATGATCGAGGAAATGCAGGTTCACCCTGACCACGTCCTCCACCGATATGAAATCACGACGCTGCTCGCCGTCGGCATATCCACCGGAGCCGGCGAATGGCCGCACGCAGCCTTCGGCGCGATACTGGTTGAAAAAATGCCAGGCCACCGACGCCATCCTGCCCTTGTGCTGTTCATTGCGACCGTAGACGTTGAAATAACGAAAACCGGCAATCTGGATACCGGCCTCAGACATGCGCCGGCGCACCACCTGGTCGAACAGCAGCTTGGAGTAGCCGTAGACATTCAACGGCTTTTCATAGGCCGGTTGCTCGCGGAACACATCCGAGCCGCCGTAGACCGCCGCCGAAGAGGCATAGATGAGGCGAACCTGCTCGTCCACGCAGTAGTCCAGCAAGGCCATGGAATAGCGGTAATTGTTGTCCATCATGTAGCGGCCGTCGGACTCCATGGTGTCGGAGCAGGCGCCCTGGTGCATCACCACATCGATCGCGCCGTCGAAATCGCCCGCGGACAGGCGCTCGAGGAACTCCTGCTTGTCCAGGTAATCGGCAATCTTCAGGTCCACCAGATTGCGGAACTTGTCTGACTGCGAGAGGTTGTCCACAGCCAGGATTTCGGTGATGCCGCGCTCATTCAGCGCCCTGATCAGGTTGGATCCGATGAAGCCGGCCGCGCCGGTGACGACATAGAGCATTGTTTCTCCGCTATTGCTTTACGACAAAGCTGCCTGCAATTCATCCGGATGCACGGTTGCCGTGCCCAGCTTGCCTACCACCACGCCCGCAGCCACATTGGCGACGTGCACGGCATCATCCAGTCCGGCGCCGGCGGCAATCATGACGGCCAGCGCTGCGATGACGGTATCTCCCGCACCGCTCACATCATAGACCTCGCGCGCCCGCGCCGGTTCGTGATGCACCGAGCCCTCGCGATACAGCGTCATGCCCTCTTCGCTGCGCGTGACCAGCAGTGCCTCCAGACCCAGTTCATTCCGCAGGGCCTGGGCCTTGGTCTCCAGTTCGGCATCCGATGTCCAGCGGCCGACGACTTCGCGCAGCTCGGCGCGGTTCGGCGTCACCATGGTCGCCCCGTTGTAACGGGTGTAGTCGTCCCCCTTGGGATCGACGAGGATTTTCTTTCCGGCCTGCCGCGCCAGGGTGATCATCTGCCCTATATGCACCAGGCCGCCCTTGCCGTAATCGGACAGGATGACCACATCGCAATCGGCCAGCAGCCTGGAAAAATCCGCCAGCTTGTCGGCCAGCACTTCCCGGCTGGGGACGGTCTCGAAATCCACCCGCAGCAGCTGCTGCTGCCGCCCTATCACCCTCAGCTTGACCGTGGTGTCTATGCTGGCGTCCCGATGCAGGCTGGCGGAAACGCCGGCCTGCTGCAGCAGCCGCTCCAGGATCGCTCCGGCTTCGTCCTCGCCTATCACCGACAGCAGGGCCACCCTGGCTTGCAGCGAAGCGATGTTGCGCGCCACATTGGCGGCGCCGCCCGGGCGTTCCTCGGTGCGTTCCACCTTGACAATGGGCACGGGCGCCTCCGGTGAGATGCGGCTCACCTCTCCAAACCAGTAGCGATCCAGCATGACATCGCCCACGACCAGCACCCTGGCCTGGCGAAAATCGGGGAGCACCTTGAGGTTTTTACGGTTCACGGAATGGGGCATTGTTGAGGTCATGTTCTGCCCTCACATTCGACTTCATTGACGTCCGATGGCATGGTACTCCAGGCCATGTCTGCGCACCTCCGCCGGATCATAGAGATTGCGGCCGTCGAATATGACCTTTTCCTTCAACTGCTCGCGCACAGCACTGAAATCGGGGCTGCGGAACTCCTTCCATTCCGTGACGATAGCCAGGGCATCCGCCCCTTGCAGTGCAGCCATGGGCGAGTGCGCGTACTGGATGGCCTTGTTCTCGCCGAACATGTGCCGCGCTTCATCCATGGCCTTGGGGTCATAGGCGGTCACTTGCGCGCCATGCTCCACCAGTCCCATGATCAGGTCGCAGCTGGCCGCTTCGCGCATGTCGTCGGTGTTGGCCTTGAATGCCAGACCCCAAACGGCGATGCGCCGGCCGGACAGGCCGTCGCCAAAACGGGCGAGGATCTTCCTGCCAAGCACCTGCTTCTGCAGATCATTGGCGGTCTCCACGGCCTTGAGCACATGCAGGGTGTTGCCGGCATCCTGCGCCGTGCGTATCAGCGCTTTCACGTCCTTGGGAAAACAGGACCCGCCGTAGCCGGCCCCGGCATAGAGAAAATCGTAGCCTATGCGTGGATCGGAACCGATGCCCTTTCTCACATGCTCGATGTCCGCCCCCACCTGCTCGGCGAGATTGGCCAGTTCGTTCATGAAGGAAATGCGCGTGGCAAGCATGGCGTTGGCGGCATACTTGGTGAGCTCGGCCGAGCGCACGTCCATGACAATCAGCCGCTCGTGATTGCGCTGGAACGGCGCGTACAGGGCCCGCATGGTCTGCGTGGCATGCTCGTCATCGCTGCCAACGACGATGCGGTCAGGCTTCATGAAGTCCTCCACCGCGGCGCCCTCCTTGAGGAACTCCGGATTGGACACAACGCTGAAGGCGATGTCGGCGCCGCGGGCTTTTAGTTCCGAGGCAATGGCCTCGCGCACCCTGTCGGCGGTGCCCACCGGCACGGTGGACTTGTCCACGACCAGGCGCGGCTCATCCATGTTCCGGCCGATGTTGCGTGCCGCCGCCACCACGTGTTTCAGGTCGGCCGAGCCGTCCTCGTCCGGAGGCGTGCCCACGGCGATGATCTGCACCGCGCCGTGCTTCACGGCCTGCTTGATGTCGGTGCTGAAGTGCAGGCGCCCGGCTTCGCGGTTACGGCGCACCATCTCCTGCAATCCCGGCTCGAAAATGGGGATGCCGCCTTCATTGAGCAGCTTGATCTTGGCCTGGTCCAGATCCAGGCACATCACGTCGTTGCCCACTTCGGCGAAGCAGGCGCCGGTCACCAGGCCGACGTAGCCGGTGCCAATAATTGTTATTTTCAAACTGACCCCTTTATT
>CAXNIK010000184.1:0-7232 GCA_964202115.1 Burkholderiales bacterium | reverse complement strand
ACTTCGACGGTGAAGCTTGCCGTGTCGCTGCCGCCGTGGGCGTCGGCCACGGTGTAGCTGAATGTCTGGCTGATCTCTTCGCTGGCACCGAGCGCGTCGGCGCTGCTCGCGTCAACCGTCCAGCCGCCATCGCCTCTCAGTGTGACCGTCGCGCCCGCGCCGTTGGCGATAGCCACCGTGCTGCCGAGCGTTCCGCCCGACCATGAGGCAACGGTGAGCAGGCCCTGGTCGTTGCGGTCCACGTCGGTGTCGTTAATGAGCACGTTGCCGCTGGCTTGGGTATTCTCCTCGACGCACGCTGGCGCATCGTCGTTGCCGACCGGGCCGTCGTTTGCGCCGCACACTTCCACGGCGAAGCTCGCGGTCGCTTCCGCGCCGTTGTTGTCGGCGATCGTGTAGGTGTAGCTCGCGGTCACGTGTTCGCCCGCACCGAGGGCGTCGGCGGTGCTCGCGTCGACCGTCCAGCTGCCGCTGGAGTTCAAGACCACCGAGGCGCCTTCCGCGCCCGCGATGAGCAGGGAGGATCCCAACGTGCCGCCCTGCCAGCGCACTAGAGAAATCGAGTCAAGACGGTCGATGTCCGAGTCATTGGCAAGGACATTGCCGCCGGTCACTGCGGAGTTCTCAGCGACGCAACCCAGAGACGCGTCATCCACAGCGGTCGGACCGTCATTCAAGCCGCAGATCTGGAAACTGAGCACGGCCGAGTCCGTAGCCGAGCCATCCGTGAACGTATTCAGGCCATCGTAGGAGACTTCGACATCAATATGTTCGCCAGCGGATAGCGCGTCCGACGCTGTCGCATCGATGACATAGGAGCCGTCCGAATTCAGCAGCAATGTTGCGCCTTCCGTACCTTCGAGCGCGATCGTCGCACCCACCGACGTGGCGCTGCCATTGACTGCGGTGACCGTATATGTCCCCCGTGCGACTGGTGTGTCGTTCGCGAAGACATTTCCTGCAACATTGGTGTCCTCGTCGACGCATTCGAGCACATCGTCCTTGGCATCGTAGGCGACCGGAGACATGTCCCAGAGCTTGTCGGAAGTGCTCCGGTTGCCATCGACATAACCGACCGACATTAAGCGCACCGCGAACTGTTCGGAATCGATGTCCTGAAGGGTCAGATCACGCGATGAGCTGTCGAGTGTGAAGGTGAAGTATTGAAAGTCATCACCGCCCGCAATGCCCTGAAGCCCGATCTCCACCCCGACATCGTAGCCGTCTGTCGGAACCCCACCCAAATTGTTGCTGCTGCTCCCGACAGAATCAATGCTGTCATCGCCGTAGGCATCAACGACCGAATCCGGCGTTATGGAGAGCGAGCCCAGCAATTGCTCGTTCACATCGAAAAACAAGCCGCGCAGATCACCAATGTAGTCACCGGTGACTCTAACTTCGAATTTCAGCGTTCCGTCTGGTTGTTCGGTAACGGTTACCCAAACATCCGGATGATCCTCTGCAACCGTATTGGTGCTGCCCGCGTTAATCATGAATGTCATTGAGGCCATGTGTGTACCCTCCGAGAGTAACTAGCAAGTAAAGAAAAAGGATGATCGGAATTTCTATTTTTTCAGACCATAATGCGCGTGAGTCTATTTACTAAGTCTTATGCCATGAGGATTATGAAGTCTTATGCCATGGGGAGAGGTGGGGTTGATTAGGAGTGGGCTCTACGGAAAAACTGTTTGCAGTAACAGCGACCGCCGGTGTGCCCGCACTGCGTTCTTTTTCGCTTGCGATTGCGTAATTCCACTGTGCCCGGACGCCCATCACCTGGGCATTTGCCGGGTGCGTGGCACAGTCAGTCAGGACGTCCAATGCCGGCCACTCGCGCTGTCTTTCAGGGGCCCGAGGGGATTCTGGCTCGAGTGATGCGAGCGAAGCATTCCGGACAGTGAAGCCTTGCAGGGCCGTGTTCACGACGAGTGCGCTAACACGCTGGAAGAAGGCGGGCTCGTTTTCCTTCAGGTAATTGAGGACGGCGAAGTCCTGCGAGTGCACATTGGAGAGGTCGATGCGTTCTATGTGGATCACACGCAGTAGTTCCTTCACGGGTCTGGGCATACGCCGTCCGCTCTCGTAGCGCGAGCCGGCGCTTTGCGCCACACCGATGCGGCCCCAGAACTCCTGCTGGTTCATGGCGAGCCGCTTGCGAACTTCCTTGGGATCAATCTGGAATTCTTTGGTCGCACCCATCGACTGGCCTCCTCTTGCGTATCGTTGTGGGTGCATTTCGCATGGACCATGCCAGCAAGATATTGAGCTATGCGCTTGGCATACTTCATCCTCAGAATTGCTCTTCCTCCGTCAAAGGCTATTTTTATATCATCCCATATTTCATAATAAATCAGTCACTTGTGTCTGATGTTCATGCCATTGACATCAATCTAACGCCGCAGCTCTGGCTTCCGATCGAGCGATTCCGGTGGAACAACAGTGTGCGGTTCGG
Organism: Burkholderiales bacterium; assembly: GCA_964202115.1. Taxonomy (GTDB): domain Bacteria; phylum Pseudomonadota; class Gammaproteobacteria; order Burkholderiales; family SG8-39; genus CAIYPG01. The sequence goes on along the minus strand of CAXNIK010000184.1, from coordinate 4,780 downwards.
ACGTGAAGAATGATGGGAAGTCAACCGGAATGTCTTGTTTTTGACATGAATGATGCATCTACTACTTGTATGTACGCGACACTGCTCCCGAAGGACTGATGGGGGCGTAGATGAAACGCGGATGGCAACTTACGCAGTTGGTACTGAGTGATCAACCAGTCGAACCATGGTCGTCTCCTGTCACGTTTTCTTCACATCCTTCACCATCAGCGCATCGACGGCGAGCATGCGCCCGGCGGCGCAGATCACCGGATTGATGTCGATCTCGGCCACCTGCCCCTCTAGGTCCGCGGCCATTTCACCGACGCGACAGGCGATATCGGCCAGCGTGTCGAGGTTCACGGCTTCACTGCCGCGGAACCCCTGCAGCAGTGCCGCACCTTTCAGACTGCGCAGCATGTCCAGGGCCTCGGCCTGCGTCACCGGCGCCAGCGCCAGTGCCGTGTCCTTGAGCAACTCCACCAGGATGCCGCCCATGCCCAGCGCGAGCAGCGGCCCGAACAGCGGATCGATGCGCGCCCCCAGCATCACTTCCACGCCGGCGGGCACCATGGGCTGCACCAGCACGCCGTTCAACCGCGGCGGGGGCTGCACCCTCGCGGCATTGGCCAGGATCTCCGCATGGGCTCGCCGCAAGCTCGCCTCATCGCGTATGTCCAGGCGGATGACACCGGCCTCGGTCTTGTGCGGCAGGTCGGGGGACTCGGCCTTGAGCACGACGGGATAACCAGCGCGCGCTGCGATGACGGCGGCCTCATCTGCGCTCGCCGCCAGGCCCTCGGTGACCACCGGGATGCCGTAGAGCGCCAGCACTTCCTTGGAGGCGCGCTCGGTGAGAACTTTGTCTTTCGTAGCTGCCAGCAGGGCCTGGGCACGCAACCCGGCATCGGCCGGGGAACGACGCTCCAGCACGCGCGGCCCGCGCAGGCGATGCGTTTCGCGGCGCTGCCAGGCCGCCAGCGCGGCAAAGCAGCGCCCGGTGGAACGGAACAGCGCCACATCGGGATGCTGCTCCACGGTCAGCGCCCCGGGTCCCTCGCCCCATTGCGTCAGCCAGACCACGCAGGCGGCCTTGCCGTAGCGACGCGCCGATTCACCGAGGATGCGCGCACGTTCCTCGATGGCCGGGCCGGCATAGACATTGGGCAGCAGCATGGCGCCATACGCCGGGTCGGAGAGCATGGTGTCGATGGCGCGGGCAAGCAGGGTCGGATCGCTGGTGGCCTGGGCGGTGACATCGCAGGGATTCCGCGCCGAGCCGAACTCGGGAATGATGGTCCGCAACGATTCGGCCACCGCCTCACCCGGCTGCGGCAGCGGCACGCCATGCAGTTCCGCCTTGTCGGCCGCCATCACCGATGCGCCGCCGGATGCGGCAATCACCGCCACGCCGGGTGCCACAGGCCGCGGCGACTTGGCCAGGAAGCGCGCGGTTTCCAGCATGGCCTCGAAATCATCCACCACCACGGCGCCGGCCCTGGCGAAGGCAGCCCGATAGGCGGCGTCCGAGCCGGACAGGGAGCCGGTGTGCGACATGGCGGCGATGGCGCCGCTTTCGCCGCTGGCGATCTTGTAGATCACCAGCGGCTTGTCGGCCTGCCAGGCAATCTCGGCCGCCTCCATCATGCGCGCCGGATCGGACACGCCTTCGAACAGGCAGGCGATGGCCTTGCAGGCCGGATCATCGGCCAGGTAGCTGATGAGATCGGCCACATCCACATCGCAGGAATTGCCCGCGGTCAGGCAATGGCTGAAGGACACGCCGCTCTCGGTGGCCTGGGACAGCGCATTGCCCAGCGCACCCGACTGCGAGATCAGGCCGATGGCAGCCGCGTCCGCGGGCGCCGTGCCCAGCGCACCGAAAAAGCTGATCAGCGCGCGCCGGCGGTAATTGGAAAAGCCGATGCAGTTCGGCCCGACCAGGCGCATGCCGGCAGAGCGAGCAACTGCGACGATGCGCTCCTGCAGGGCGATGTATTCCGGCTTGCCGGTCTCGGCAAAACCGGAGGAGTAGATCACCACTGCGCCCACGCCTGCCGCGGCGCATTCGCGCACGATGGCTTCCACTGCTTCGCGCGGCACCGCCAGCACCACGCAGTCAGGCACCTCGGGCAGCGCCGCAATGGAGGCGAAGCTGGCCACCTCGACGATGCTCGTCGCCTTGGGATTGATGGCATACACCCGCCCGTCGAAGGGCTTGAGATTGAGCAGCGTCTGCGCGCCAAAGCCCCGGCCGTTGGCCGAGGCACCCACCACGGCGATGCTGTGCGGCTCGATCAACCGCAGCAGGTCGGCACGGCGATAGACGCTTCGGTGTGCGCTCATGACGCGCCCCGGCTCAGGCATTGGGCAGGGCCAGCAAGCGCCTGCTGAGGATGTTGCGCTGGATTTCGCTGGAGCCGCCGTAGATGGTCGCCGGCCGCGCCAGCATGTACAGCTGGCGGATGTCGATCATGTCCCTGCCCAGCGGCACCTCGCCTATCGGACCGTACTCGCCCGCCAGTTCCAGCATGGCCTCGGTGACGCGCTGAAAGTGCTCGGTGGAGGCAATCTTGAGCACCGACAACTCGTTCTCCGGATTGCGCCCCTCGCCCAGGGCGCGCGCCGTTTCGCGATACAGGCACTGCACCGCATGCAGTTCCAGCGACAGCTCGGACCAGGCGGCGGTGAACTGGCGTTCGGTGCTGATCCCCAGGGCCTCGCCCAGCGAGCGCAGCGCGCGCATGGCGATCTGCGAATTCCTCGGACTGCCGATGAACAGACGCTCCATGCCCAGCAGCGAGCGCGACACCGCCCAGCCCTCGCCGACGCGGCCAACCACATTCTTCGCCGGCACGCGCACGTTGTCGTAGAACACCTCGCAGAAATCGTCGTCGCCGGCCAGGTTGATGATGGGCTTCACGGTGATGCCCGGCGTGCTCATCTGGGCCAGGATGAAGGTGATGCCCCGTTGCTTGATCGCCTCGGTGCTGGTGCGAACCAGCAGGAACACGTGGGTGGCCTCGGCGGCGAAGGAGGACCAGATCTTCTGGCCGTTGATGACGAAAAAATCGCCGTCGACCTCGGTGACAAGATCGGCGCGTGTCCTCAGGCTGGCCAGATCCGAACCGGAATTGGGCTCGGAGTAACCCTGGCACCACCAGTCCTCGCAGTTGAGGATGCGCGGCAGATACTGCCGGCGCTGCTCCCCGGTGCCCAGCTTGATCAGCGTCGGGCCCAGATGCGTGTCGCCCATGTCCACGGTACGCGAGATCTGCGCGCGATCCAGCTCCTCGTCGTAGATGATGAGCTTGGCCACCGACAGGCCCATGCCGCCGTGCTCGCGCGGCCAGGCCGGTGCGCGCCAGCCATGCTCGTACAACAGGCGAAACCACTCGCGCGCGCGCTGGCCGCGCAGGCGGTGCGCCGGCCGGCGAACGTCATCGGGACAGTGCTGCTCCAGCCAGCGACGAAAGCGCATGCGGAATTCATCGTCCGGCAGCGCGTTCAGGTCCTCCTGCGCGCGCTCGCTCATGGCTGCGCTCCGCCGGCGGAACTGAGCGCCATGAAGCGATCGCAGTGGGCCTGTGCCGTGCCCAGATAGCCCGCCAGACGCAGGGCCGACTTGAGGTACAGGCCGATGTCGCACTCGTCGGTATAGCCGATGCCGCCGTGCAACTGGATGGCCGAGCGCGTGACCAGGGTCGCGGTGCGCGAGCAGAGGGCCTTGGCCGCGCTCATGTCAGCCGCCGCGCGCGCGCTCCCGGCGGCATGCTCCTCCAGCGCCCGGCGCATGCTGGCACCAGCGAGCGTGCAGCGCACCGCCAGATCCACGGCACGATGCTGCAAGGCCTGGAAGCTGCCGATCAACTTGCCGAACTGCACGCGCTTGCCCATGTAGTCCACCGCAATCGCCAGGGCGCGATCAGCCACCGCGGTCAGCATTGCACACACTGCCAGCGTGGCCTCGGCCATGACGGCCCGCATCAGTTCACGTGCGGCCTCGCCCTCGGCCAGGATGTCGTCGGTGGAGATCTCCACATCGGCAAAGTTCAGGTCGGCGCACACACTGCCATCCATCTGCCGATGGGCATGCATGCCGATGCCCGCGGCCGATGCCGGAACATGGGCCAGCGCAAACCGGCCGGCATGCACACAGCTGACGATGTAGCCATCGGCGCCGGGCGCCGATGCGACGAAATGCTTGCTCCCCCTGAGCCGCATTGACGATCCGGTGCCGGAGAGTGCGAGCTGGCAGCGATCGGCGTCGAAATGAAACGGTGCCTCCTGCCAGGCCAGGGTGAGCACGATGCGTCCGGCCAGCACGCCGGGCAGCAGCCGCTCACGCAGCGCCGCATTGTTGCAGCCGGCCAGCAGCGAAGCCGGGATGAGGCCGCAGGCGATGTAGGGCTCGGGAAGCAAGGCCTCGCCAAACACCTGACAAACCGCCGCCACTTCACTCATCCCCATTCCCGCACCACCCAGCGATTCCGGGACGCGCAATCCCAGCCATCCCGCTTCGGCCAGCGCCGTCCAGACTTCGCGCGCATAGCCGGCTTCGGCGGCACGCATCCGGCGCACCCGCTGCATGGAATGATGCGCGGCGACGAAACCCTGAGCGCCATCGCGGACCATGCGTTCGCTTTCGCCCGCCGCCGCATTCATGGGCAACATCATGGACATTCCGGCGCTGTGCAAAACCTCAGCCGGCACTGCGCAGATTGGGCTGTCTCGTTTCCGGCTTCGCCCTGGCGGCAAGCTCGCCCCACTTGCGCGATATCGCCTCGGCCTCGGCGATCAC
>CAXNIK010000183.1:0-7239 GCA_964202115.1 Burkholderiales bacterium | reverse complement strand
CGACACTGGTCAATCGGATCCATGGTGAGCTGGTAAAAGCTGTGCGTGCCCCGGACGTGCTAAAGCAACTGGACGCGCAGGGCAGCATTGCCGTGGCGAACTCGCCCGAAGCGTTTCGCAAGCGCCTTGTGGACGAACTCGCGCGCTGGAGGAAGGTCGTTCAGGAAAAGGGTATCAAGGTTGATGCAGGCGGCTGATGCTTGCTGCGTCCTGGCAGTCGTTGCCGGGGCGATCTGATTCATGCAAATCCGCTTGATCGCACTACACAGACGAGCTTACTGGTACGCCGCCGTCGGCGCCGGACCCGTGAGCATCAGCCGGTACATCAGCCGGCCTTCGCCTTCGCGCATGTCGTAATCGCCATTGGCCTTGTGCAGCACGCTGCGGTTGTCCCAGATGACCATGTCGCCCTTGCGCCAGACATGGCGGTACTGGTACTTGGGCTGGGTGGCGTGGTCCATCAGTTCCTTGACCAGGCTCACGGTCTCCGCGTCATCCATGCCGATGATGGACTCGATGCGCGAGCGGCTGACGTACAGGTACTTCCTCTGGTTGTCCGGATGAAGCCCCACCAACGGATGCAGGGCTGGCGGTGGCAGGGCGGCCATGCCTGCGGCATCCAGGACGCGAACCTTGTAGGCGGCATTGCGGCTGGCGTAGGTATGCACCGCCTTGAGGCCGGCGATGCGCTGTTTCATTTCATCGGGCAGCTCGTCGTAGGCCAGATGGGTATTGCTGAACTGGGTGTCTCCGCCGGCGCTGGGCAGGATCACCGGATGCAGGGAGGTGGCCTTGGGCGGATGGGCATCAAAGGAGTGATCGGTGTGAAAGCCATCGCCGCCGGGCGCACGGTATTCACCAGGGGTGACGGCGACGGGCCTCAACTCGAACACGTCGGGATGCTCCTGCGCGCCAAAACCCGGGATGTGCTGCTTCATTATCTCGCCGAAGTTCCCGGCGGCATGGGCGAACTCGCGCGGCTTCAGTTGCTGGTCGCGAATGACCAGAACATGGTATTTCGCGAATTCCCGATTGAGTGTCTCGCGCAGATCAGTGTCATGAGGCTTGCGCAGATCCAGTCCGTAAATCTCGGCACCGGTCCCGGTGGCCGTCAGCGGATTGATGGTGTATTGCATGGAATCCTCCATAGGGTCTTTTTTGCAATTAGATCATCATTCTCGACTAGCTGCGTCGATATAATCCGGACTTCATTCGCGGGAGGAACCTTGGAAATTGCGGTAGTCGAACCGGGCGTCATCCCCAAATGTCCGGTCGCGCCCGACGCGTTGCGGGGCATCCGTCGCCAGCAGACCAATCCGGAGCAATGGAACGGCGTTCACTGGGCAGCGTTTGCCGCGGAAGTGCGTGCCGCTGGCGTGGAACTGGACGAACAGCCTGGAATGAAAGGCACTTTTGCCACTGATGCCGGCGGGACGCTGGAGCTGACCCGGCCGCATGGCCAGGGCCGAGCAGGCCGTCTGCTATAGTTGGCCTCACAGTCTCCACATTCTTCAGCCCATGATTGTTTTCGAACTGATTTGTCCAGACCAGCATCGCTTCGAGGGCTGGTTTGCCTCCGCCGAGGATTTCGACAGCCAGAAGACGCGAGGCTTGCTGTCCTGTCCCAGTTGCGGCAAAGCCAGCATTGAAAAGCTGCTCACGGCAAAAATCGGCCGTGGTGAAGGGGCATCTTCGTCCGATCTGCCTGTGCCGGCCGCGGCCGGGGCAATGGCTCAAGGCCAGATCAACCTGCATGAACTGATCGAACACGTGCTTAAAAATACCGAGAACGTGGGCGAGCGCTTTGCCGCCATGGCGCGCGCCATTCACAAGGAAGAAGAGCCCAGCCGCGCCATACGCGGCACCGCCACGCGCAAAGAAACGGAGAAGCTGCTGGACGAAGGCGTACCCATCATGCCTCTGCCGATTCCACCCAAGAGCGACTGGCATTAATCAAGGAGGCGTTCATGATCAAACTCCATGGCGGACCCAATTCCCGCACTTTTCGCGTGATGTGGATGCTGGAGGAACTGGGCGTTCCCTACGAGCACGTGTCCTTCGATCACCGCAGCGGCGCGCACAAGACGCCGGAATACCTGGCACTGAACCCGAACGGCCACGTGCCCACGCTGGTGGACGGCGACCTGGTGCTGTGGGAGTCCTTCGCCATCAACATGCACCTGGGGTCGGTGCATGGCAATGGCGCGATGATGGGTGCAACGCCAGCCGAGCGTGCCGCGATCTACAAATGGACGTTGTGGGGCGCCTGCGAGCTGGAAGGTCCGGCGGACACCGCCGGCAAGCTGGGCATGAAGATTTCGAAGGACTGGGTGCAGGCGCGCTATCGCGTGCTGGAACCGACGCTGGAGCGCCAGGCTTATCTGGCCGGCGCCAATTTCACCGTCGCTGACCTGAATGTGCTGTCGCTGCTGTACCGCCCGGCGATCAACAAGGATGACGTGATGACCTTGCCCAAGGTGGCGGACTGGGTGAAGCGCGTCAGCGCGCGCCCGGCTTTCCTGCGCACCATGGACAAACGCAAGGGCTGAGCGCCCCTGTCGTCGCCATCAGGCGGCGGTGAACTGCTTCAGCCACTGCACGGTGAGTTTTTCCTGCAGCGAGTTCTGTTTCAAACGCTCCGACAGGCCGGGGAAATCGACGCTGTCCAGCGGCTGGTCCTGGTTGAAACAGGAGAATACGTAGGAGGTCTTGCCGGTCTTGGGGTCGCGTTGCGGCTGCAGGCACTGGGCGCAGATCTCTTTCATCATGCACTGCATGGGCGAATTGATCGAGCCTATGGCCAGGTGCGTGTCCTTGAGGTGGGTGCGCAGCACGTCGTGGCGGGCGCGCGCCACCGCCGACATCATGCGGTCCGAGCCGATGGCGATGATGCGATCGGCCTCTTCCATTCGCAGTTCAGGCTTGCCCAGGCGCCCCGAGCCATAGGCCTCCATGGCCTGCACGATGTTGCCGACGAAGGTCCGGTCCTGGGGTCGCAGTGTGGAGGGCTTGAAGCCGGGCTGCTCGTCGCAGCACCAGACGATGACATCGGCCGCCGCCTCGATGTCGGCCACCTTGTAGCGGTCGGCCACGTGCTTGTAGCCGGCGAAGTAGAGCACCCTGGAGCCGGCCGCGCGGAAGGCCTGGCCTATGGAGAAGAGCACGGCATTGCCCAGGCCACCGCCTACCAGCACGGCGGTCTCGCCGGCGGCAATGTGCGTGGCCGCGCCGGTCGGCCCCATGAGCACGACCCGCTCCCCAGGCTTCAACAGGGCGCACAGATCGGAAGATCCACCCATTTCCAGCACGATCACTGAAACCAGGCCTTTTTCTTTATCCACCCAGGCACCGGTCAGGGCCAGGCCCTCCATCTGCAACCGGGTCGCCGTGCCGTCTTTCTCCACGCGCGGCGAGAGCACTTCGAAATTCTGCAGGCGGTAGAACTGGCCAGGCAGGAACTTGCGCGCGGCCAGCGGTGCGCGCACCACTACCTCGATGATGGTGGGTGTGAGGCGCTCTACGCGTTCCACCGTGGCCAATAGGTCGCGCGACAGGCCGGCGAAGAACGCTTCGGTGGCGGTGCCGTTCTTCGGCGGCTGTGTCGCCAGCACGCGCGACACCACGGGATACCCCTGACGCGCCGAGCCCATGGCCTTCACCACATTGCCGAAATAGGAGGGGTGCAGGTCGCCGAAGAAGCTGATGAAGCGCCCGTCATCCAGTCGGGATAACAGCACGTCGGCCCGCTCCGGCTTGGAGATGGAATAGGCCGGTTTCACCGGCTGGCCCTGCTCGTCGCAGGCGCGGAAGTATTTGCCGTCCAGCGAGAAATGGGAGGCGTCCTCGCGTGCCAGCACGGTGTTGGGCTGGGTGCCGGCGGCGATGAACACGGTGTGCGCCGGCAGGTGATGGACTCCGGCTTCCTCCGAGGTGCCGTGCGGGCCTTCCGGCTTGCGAAAGTTGATGCCGCGCACCGCGCCGTAGTCGTCCAGGTCTATGGATAGGGGATTCAGCCCTTCGGTGAATACGATGCCTTCCTCCAGGGCCTTTTCCACTTCCTCGTGGTTGAGCGTGTAGGAAGGGCTGTCGATCAGGCGGCGGCGATAGGCGATGGTGACCCCGCCCCAGGACTGCAGCAGCTCGATGATGTGCGGCTCGCGGCCCGCCAGTTTGGCCGCCTCGCGTTCAGCGCGTATGGCGCGGGCGTGAGCGAGGAATCCCTCGGCGATCTCGCGTTCCTCGTCGGACCAGGCTGCGCGCACCTTGTCTTCGCCATCAGCGCTCTGCTGGCCCAGGACTTCGTAGCGCAACAGGAATTTCTCCACCTGCACCACGTAATAGGCCAGCGACTCGGTGGCGGTGTCGACGGCGGTGAGGCCGCCGCCGATGACCACCACCGGCAGGCGCACTTGCATATTGGTGATGGATTCGGCCTTGGCCGCGCCGGTGAGCTGCAGCGCCATGAGGAAGTCCGAGGCGGTGCGCACGCCGCGCGCCAGGCCATTGGGGATGTCCAGTGTTGTGGGCTTGCCCGCGCCCATGCACAGCGCGATGTGGTCAAAGCCCAGGTCTTGCGCATCCTCCACGCCCAGGGTGCCGCCAAAGCGCACCCCGCCGTAGAGCGCGAACTCGGCGCGCCGTTCCAGCAACAGGCGTATGACTTTGAGGAAGTTCTTGTTCCAGCGCACCGTGATGCCGTATTCGGCCACGCCGCCGAAACCGGCCATGACGCGGTCGTCCAGCGCTTCGAAGAGGCTGGCGATGTCGCGCACCGGATCAAAGGCTGCGCGTGTGCCGTCCCCCTTGACCCCGGACAGAACCGGGGGCAAGGGCTCGATCTTGAGCCCGTCGATGCCGGCGACCGCGTGACCTTCGTTCAGCAGGTAGTGGGCGAGGGTGAACCCGGCCGGTCCCATGCCCACCACCAGCACTTTTTTGCCGCTGTCGGGCAGGGGCAGGGGACGGCGGATGTTGAGCGGGTTCCAACGCGTGAGCAGGGAATAGATCTCGAAGCCCCAGGGCAGCTCCAGCACGTCTTTGAGCGTGCGCGTCTCCGCCTGCGGAATGTCCACCGGCTCCTGCTTCTGGTAGATGCAGGCCTTCATGCAGTCGTTGCAGATGCGGTGCCCGGTGGCCGCGACCATGGGATTGTCGATGGCGATGATGGCCAGGGCTGCCAGCGACAGGCCGCGAGCCTTGGTTTCGTGAAACTCGGAAATCTTTTCTTCCAGCGGGCAGCCGGCGAGTGTCACGCCGAAGGCACTTTTCTTGAAGACGATCTTCTGGGGCTGAGTAGACGAAACTGAGGGATTGGTTTTTTCGCGCAGGCCATGGGAGCAGGAGTCGCGGCCCTGGTGATGGCACCAGATGCAGTAATTGGCCTCGTCCAGTGCGCCTACGAGATCGGTGCCCGGATCGGTCAGCGCGAAGCCCTCGCGGCGGCGCAGGCGCTGCGGTTGCATCCTGTGGGTAGTGACGCCGTCGGCGACCTGCTTGTCGTCGTGGGCGACCAGATTATTGCTGTCGAGCTTGGACGGCGCCTTGAACAGCACGCCGGCCTGGGTGTGCTCGCGGCCCTGCGGTGTCTGCAGTGCCCAGGCGGCAAAACGCAGGGCGGTTTCGATCTTGGAGGCATGGGCGGCTTCGTCGGCCAGCCAGGTGGTGACATGCTGGGCAAAGGCCAGTTCGCTGAAAATGCCACCGAACAGGGTCTTCAATTCGGCTTCGAGCTTCAGGCCGTCGATGCCGGCTGCTTCGGCCGGCTTGATCCTGGACTGGGCCTGGCGCTGCACGAAGCGGCGCTTGATCTCGTACAGGGGGGCCAGCTTGTCATGGCGGCGGGTGAGGGACCGCAGTTCATCGGCAATGTCGAACAACTGGGCGATGAAGCGTTCCAGATGGGGAGCCAGCTCCAGCAGTAGCGCGGACTCGGTCCTGGAGTCCAGTGCAGCGTCTGACTGGATGGAGGCTCGCGCGGCTGCCAGCTTCGCCCCGGTTTCGGGGGCGGCGCCATCGAGAAAATCAACAAAGGCACGATCGACCCGCGTCAGGCCTTCGCGATGGTGGAAATCTGAGAACTGCAGGCCGAAGCCGGGTTTGAGCACTGGATCAACGCTCCAGATGCTCGATCTTTCCTTCGACATCCTTCCACTGCTCGGCGTCGGGCAGGGCGTCCTTCTTTACGGTGATGGTCGGCCAGGCGCGTGCCAGTTCGACGTTCAGGGCAATGAAGGCGCGCTGGTTTTCGGGCACGTCTTCCTCCAGGAAAATGGCGTTCACCGGGCATTCCGGTATGCATACTGCGCAATCGATGCACTCATCGGGCTCGATCACCAGGAAATTGGGGCCTTCGCGGAAGCAGTCCACCGGGCAGACGTCCACGCAATCGGTGTGCTTGCATTTGATGCAGTTTTCGGTGACGACATGGGTCATGCGTGATCCTTTGAAACCTTGGTCATTTCCAGGCCCGACTTCTGGCCCGTTTTCTGAACATTGCGGCTGAAGAAAGAGCGTGATTTTACATCATCGAAATTCGCGTTCCGGACCGCCCCGGCAGGGCCGGTTCCCGTGCGTGGGCAGGTCCCGCAAGGGGCGTGTTGGCCATCCCTTGCCATTATGTGTATATTCGCCCGCTTCGGTCGTGCCGCCGCGGTAGGTACCATACAGGGTGCCGGACTGGCAGCAGGACCGAAACAGGCCGATGTCCAGTCGAACGAGTCTGACAATAATTATCATGTTAACTCACGAACCGCGGCGAGTTAAGTATGAAATTGATCAGAATTGACCGTACAGAGCGAGCACCGGAGACTCCGGCCACTTGAAAGTTCGCCAGCCAGCCCCCATCAGCGGGTACAGACGGGAATTATCGGCGACATCTGCTGTCCTGCCGGAGGCGGCTGCAATGGAGGAAGTGACATGATCAAGGTAGAGCACTTGTCGAAATCGTTCGGCGCCAAACGCGCCGTGGACGACGTATCGTTCGAGGTGGCAAAGGGCGAGGTCCTGGGTTTTCTCGGGCCCAATGGCGCCGGCAAGTCCACGACCATGCGCATGCTGACCGGCTTCATCCCGCCATCCAGCGGCAAGGTCAGCATCTGCGGCCACGACATGCTGGAAGATCCCATTCCAGCCAAACGCCGCATCGGCTACCTGCCCGAGGCTGCGCCGTCCTATGGCGAGATGACGGTGCTGTCCTTCCTGCGCTTCATCGCTGCGCTGCGCGGCCTGGATGGCGGGGAT
>CAXNIK010000182.1:0-7258 GCA_964202115.1 Burkholderiales bacterium | reverse complement strand
CCACCCGTGTCGTGGCCGATGGACATGAGCGTGCCGCCCACGTCCTTGGGATGCATCTGCGCAGCACGATAGGTGGGGCGGTCCAGGTCCTGGGCAATGCGCACGCCTACCTTCTCGAAATGCGGACGCCAGCGCAGGGCGTCATCGCTGTCCAGGATGACCATGTAGCCGCCGTCACCGCCTATGCGCTCGAGGTAGCGCCCGGCGGTGGTGTCGGCCAGCGCCTTGCCCGGCTGGTTGGCCACCACCTCCATGAAGGTCGGGCCGAAGGGCGTGACGGTGTTGTTCAGGCCGTGGCGGTGCACGCCGGGGGAGCGCATGCAGACTTCCACGCCGAAGGTGCGGCAGATTTGCTCGGTGACGGCTTCAAGGTCTTTTGCCACCAGGCAGATCTGGCGAAGACGAAGATATTCGGACATGCGATGTTCCTTCCTTGTTTGACCCGCTGAACTAGGGCAGATCGAAGCGCACCGCGATCGCAACGTTAGCGATAACGACTTCGTCATGGCTGCCTTCCTGAGGCAGATTCAGGCCACCCTTCACCGCCTTCACCGTCACCGTTCCCCGGGGCAGGCTTTTCTTCACCGCCTCGCAATCCACTTTGTCCGGCTGCTGTACGCCTACGGTGACCTCCACCTGCATCTTGCTCGAGTCCAGCCCCAGCGAGCGCACGAAGGCGAGTGAAGAGTGATGCAGGGCGTCCTGCACCCCTCGCAGCGCCGCGGTGGTGTAGTCGCTGCCGTGCAGGTCGTTGCCCGTGCCCATTTCCAGGATGATGCGTTTGTATGCCATATCGTTCTCCCCAGGCCTAGACGTCGAGGCGCACGATCACGCCGGCGCTGGCCATCACCGTGGACCCGGTTCCGGAGTCATTGGGTATCTCCAGTCCGCCTTCGACCACATTCACCGTTCCAGTGCCGTGAGGCAGCACTGCGAGCACCGCAGCCTTATCCACCAGTTCCGGCTTGGGTACGCCGATATGGATCTCGCAGACCATGGAATCGGTCGGCTTGCCGATGGCATTGGCCACCGTGAGCGAGTTGTGCCACAGGGCATCGCGCAAGGCACGCACCGCGGCCTTGGTGTAGTCGGCCCCGCGGATGTCGGTGCCCATGCCGATTTCCAGCATCATGCGTTTCATGGTCATGGTTGTGCTCTCATGGTTGCCATTCAGTTGGTCCAACTATCATGCCACAGGGGAAATTGCCCAATCTCCGCTGCAGCCCTTATTCCTCCACCGAGTCGATACCTGCGTCTTTCGCAGCTTTGGCCCAGCGCGCGATGTCCGTCGCAACGAGTTTGCGAAACGCTTCCGGCGTGCTGCCCACCGGTTCCGCGCCGCCGTTGTTCAACCAGGTCACGCTCTCCGGATGGTGCACCGCCTTGTTGAATTCCTCGCTCAGCTTGTTCACCACGACTGCTGGGGTCGCTCCCGGGGCACTGACTCCGTACCAGCTGAAGTAATCGTAGCCAACGGCACCCTGTTCCCAGAGCGTGGGCCGGTCGGGTGCGAGCCTGGCGCGCTGTGCTGAAGCCACTCCCATGATGCGCAGCTTGCCCGCCTGCTCGTAGGGCATACCCCCGGCCAGACTGACGACGCCGGCCTGGATGCGACCCGCGATCAGGTCGATATACACGGCGGAATTGCCCTTGTAGTGAACGTGCGTCACCTTGACGTTGATGGTGCTGTGCAACCAGGCCCCGGAGATATGCGACAGTCCCCCGGCACCCGTGTCCCCCAGGTTGATCTTGCCCGGATTGGCCCGGCCATAGGCGATGTACTCCTGGAAATTTTTCGCCAGACCGGGATGGGTCACCAGTATCGCCGGACGCGAACTCAGCAAGGATATCGGGGCAAAAGCGTTGATCGGGTCGTAGGTCAGGTTCTTCTGCACGGCGGCGCCGACGACGAATCCTCCCGTCACGATCAGCAGCGTATGGCCATCGGCGGGCGCCTTGGCCACATAGTTATAGCCAATCTGGCCTGCAGCGCCCGCCTTGAAATCCACGAGGAAGGGCTGCTTGAGGGAATCCTGCATTCTCCTGCCGTAAAGGCGCGCCTCGGTCTCGGTGGCCGAGCCCGGTGCAAACGGCACGATCATGGTGACGGGCTTCGACGGGAAAACCGTCGCCTGCGCCCACGCACTTGCAGGGGCCAACAGCACTCCCAGCGCGATGGTGGCGGCCAACATGGTCATGGTTGTGTCCCGGTCTAGTTGATGAGTTTCCAGCTGACCCCGCACAGCTTGAGGCTGTCGCCCGTCACCTCCAGCCCCTCCTTGCGCGCGGCATCCAGTATGGCCGCCCTCCCCTCAGGCCCGTTCACCTTGATGTCCAGGCCGCGCATGGTCTCGCCGCGCGCATCGGCCGGGCCTTCGAAATAGTACTTGGCGTTGTTGGCGTGGACGTGGATGCCCGAGTCGTCGTCGTGCACGGGCTTGCGCATGACCTGGCCCCAGCGCGCGGCCAGCTCCCTGGGGTCGTTGGTCTGGGTGCGCACGCCCATGATGGAATCGACGCGCTCGGTGCGCACATGGTCCTTCCAGTGCGGTCCGGCGGCATGCCAGCTGCCCCACAGGTCGTCGCCGTGCTCGTCGTGGCCGATGGACATGATGGTGCCGCCCACGTCCTTGGGATGCAGTTGCGTGCCCTGGTAGCCGGTGTAATCAAGCTTGTTGGCAATGCGCACGCCGATGGAGGTGACATGCTCGCGGAAGGAGGCCACATCGTCCTGGTCCATGATGACCATGTAGCCACCGTCGCCGCCGATGCGTTGCATGTAGCGGCCGGCGGCGGTCTCCGAGGGACCCTTGCCCGGCTGCGGCGCCACCACCTCGATAAAGGTGGGCCCGAAAGGCATGAGGGCATTGTGCAAACCGTACTTGCCGACATTGGGATCGCGGTGGCAGACCTCGACTCCGAACACGCGGCACAACTGTTCGACCACGGGCTCCAGTTCCGATGCCACCAGGCAAATCTGGCGAAGACGCAGGTATTCCGGCATGCAAACCTCCTTTTGGGTCGGGCCCTGATCCCCTGCAGACGGCCTTCTGCGAGGCCTGTCTGATTACAAATTTCTCACGAACTCAACAGGAATAAAGACCTGAACGTGAAAACGATAATATCCTTCCTTGCCTGGACCGGTTTCCGACTCAGCGTTTTTTCACGGTGTACAGATACAGCACGGTGCGCGTGGTGCCGCTGATTTCCAGCTTTTCCTTGAAGTTGAACTCCAGCACGTTGTCGTGCTGCATGCCCTCCAGCGCATAGTCGTGCGACACGATGCGCGTGCCGGGCTTGAGTTCCTTGATGAGTTTGGGCACCAGCTTGTCCATGATGCTGGGCAGCAGGTAGACGGTGATGATGTCGGCCTTGGACAGGTCGGCCTGGAACAGGTCGCCGGCAACGAAGTGCACGCGATTGCCCACGCCTTCCTTCTTGGCGGTCTCGGTGGCCAGCTTGACCAGGTTTTCCTGGATGTCTATGCCATGCCCGGTGGTGCCAAAGCGCTTGGCCGACGCGATGACCAGGCGCCCGTCGCCGGAGCCCAGGTCGATGAGGTATTCGCCCTTCTTGGGAGCGGCGAGCTTGAGCATCTCGTCCAGGATGGGCCAGGGCGTGGGCACGTAGGGGCCGGCGTTGAGCTGCGCCGTCGCCGCCGACGCATACGCGCCCAGCAATAGCACGGCAGCCAGGCGCAGCGCGCGGAACGAAAACAAGGCAGGTGTTTGCATGATGGCCCTTACCGTGTGGCCGCGGGCTTGGCACCCTGACGGGCTGGCACGACGTAGTGGTACAACACCGTGCGCGTAGTGCCTGTGATCTCCACTTTTTCCTGGAAATTGAACTCCAGCACATTGTCGTGCTGCATGCCCTCCAGCGCGTAATCGTGGGAGACGATGCGCGTGCCGGGCCTGAGTTCCTTCAGCAGCTTGGGTACCAGCTTGTTCATGATGCTGGGCAGCAGGTACACCGTGACCACGTCCGCCTTGGACAGGTCGGTCTGAAACAGGTCGCCGACGATGAATTTCACGCGATCGGATACGCCCCCTTTGGCGGCGTTGTCGGTGGCCAGCTTGACCAGCTTTTCCTGGATATCGATACCGTGACCCTGCGCGCCGTAGCGCTTGGCCGCCTCGATGACCAGGCGCCCATCGCCGGAGCCCAGGTCGATGAGGTAATCGCCCTTCTTGATGTCGGCGAGCTTGAGCATCTCGTCCAGGATCGGCCAGGGCGTGGGCACATAGGGTGCGGCGCTGCCCTGCGCCTGCGCGGCCGTGGCGGACACGCACAGAAGCCATGCCGCGGCCAGGCGCAGCAGTCGGGAATAAAAGCGGGCGTGGAAAGAGGCGGCATTCACAGGCATGGTGTTCCTTTGCTGGATCGCTGGATCGCTGAATGGTTATTGGAGCGGATTATGAGCCCTTCGCGGCGGGCAGGCTTTCGATGCGCTCCAGCGCACCCTGCAGGGCAAAAGCCACCGCCTGGCGGCGCACCGATTCGCGGTCGCCGTCGAAGCGGCGGCGCGCACTTTGCGGCTGGCCGTCACGGACCGCCCAGCCAAAGCACACCGTACCCACCGGATTATGCGCCGAGCCGCCTCCGGGCCCGGCCACTCCGCTCACCGACACCGCCACCTGGGCGCGGCTGTGCGCAATGGCGCCCGCGGCCATGGCGCGCACCGTTTCTTCGCTGACCGCGCCATGCTGCGTGATGGTCTGCTCCGGCACGCCCAGCATTTCCTGCTTGGCCTCGTTGGAATAGGTGATGAAGCCGCGCTCGTAATAATTCGAGCTGCCGGCGATGGCGGTGAGCACCTCGCCGATCCAGCCGCCGGTGCAGGATTCGGCGGTGCTGATCATCAGTTGCCTGGCCTTGAGCGCCTCGCCCACGCGCCCGGCCAGCGCTTCCAGGGCCTTATTGTCCATCGCTGCGTCCATGCATTGCCTCATTGCAGAAACTCATTGGAGAAACCCAGGAAATATCCGGTGGATCAGCGCCAGCACCAGCAAGGTGTAGAAGGCGGCCACAATGTCGTCGAACATCACGCCGAAGCCACCCTTGAGCGTCTGGTCGAAATAGCGTATCGGCTGTGGCTTGAACACATCGAAGAAGCGGAACAGGAAGAAGGCCGCGATCCACCAGTACACACCCGCCGGTATCACCAGCAGGATGAGCAGCATGGCCACCACCTCGTCCCAGACCATGCTGCTGTGATCGGCGATGCCCATGGCGCGGCCGGTCAGCTCGCAGGCCCACACCCCCAGCAGGAAGAACAAGGTGATGACACCGAAAAGTTCTATCGAACTCAAGTAAGGCGCAAGCACCTGGTACAGCGGATAGGCCAGCAGCGTGCCCACCGTGCCCGGTGCAACGGGTGCAAGCCCCGTACCGAAACCCAGGGCGATGAAATGCGCCGGATGGGCGAGCAGGAAACGTGAGTCGGGGCGGATGATCATGTTCAGCTGAAATGATCAAAGCCCAGCTTGTCGTAAGCCACGGAAGCGCCATCGGCATCACGCAGCACCACCTTGGGTTCGCCGGGCAGCACGGTACCGATCACGGTCAATGCCAATCCCAGATCCGAGGACAGGGCCTCGATCTCCGCGCGCCGGTGCTGCGGCGCCGTGAACACCAGTTCGTAGTCGTCGCCTCCGGCCAGCAGGCAGCTGCGCGCCAGCTGCTGGTCCTGGCAGTGCGCCAGCGCTGCTGCCACCGGCAATTGCTTCTGGCGCACCTCCGCTGCGACGCCCGAGGCCTTGAGGATATGGGTCAGGTCAGCGAGCAGTCCATCGGACACATCGATGGCACTGCGCGCGATGCCACGCAGCCTTCCGCCCAGTTCCAACCGGGGCTGCGGCAGATCCAGCCGTTGAACACAGTCGGCCAATGTCTGCGACGGCAGTTGCACGCGTCCCTGCAGGTGTGCCAGGGCCAGCGCCGCCTCCCCGGTCATCCCGGACAGCCAGATGTCGTCACCGGCCAGGGCGCCATCGCGGCGCAGGGCCAGGTCGCGCGGCACCTCGCCCATGATGGTCACGGAGATGGCCAGCGGCCCGCGCGTGGTATCGCCGCCGATCAGGTCCACGCCGTGGATGTCGGCCAGGGCGAAGAAGCCCTTGGCGAAGCTCGCAACCCAGGCCTCGTTGGCCTCGGGCAGTGCTATGCCCAGCAGCGCCCAGCGCGCGTCCGCACCCATGGCCGCCATGTCGGACAGATTCACCGCCAGCGATTTGTGCCCCAGCCTGACAGGATCGGTGCCAGGCAGGAAATGCCGGCCTTCTAGCAGCATGTCGGTGGACACCACCAGCGTCATATCCGGCCGCGGCTGTATCAGCGCGCCGTCATCGCCCACGCCCAGCAGGGTCGAAGGGCTGTTGCGCGTGAAGTAACGGCCTATCAGGTCGAATTCGGAAGGCATGGTCAAGCTTGTTCGTACAGCGCGGATGCGATCAGCGCTTGCGCGCAGGCGTGGTCTTCAGACGGGGCCGGGCGCGAGGCTGTTCTTCGGCACCGTCCGGTCGCAGGCTCCTGGCGAGCTTGTCGAGCACGCCGTTGACGTATTTATGGCCGTCGGTGCCACCGAAGCTCTTGGCCAGTTCCACCGCCTCGTTGATGACCACGCGATAGGGCACCAGCGCGGAGCTTTTCAGCTCATGGGCCGCCATCAGCAGGATGGCGTGCTCCACCGGGGACAGTTCCCCCGGCTTGCGATCAAGCAGTGGTTCAAGCAGCACATCGAGCTCCGGGGCGGACTGTATGGTGCCGCTGAGGAGCCGCGAAAAAAATTCCTGGTCAGCCTTGTCAAAGCCCTGGGCATCGGCAAACTGCTTCTCGATGTCGGATTCGCTGGCACGCGACAGCAGCCAGGAATACAGGCCCTGCACAGCGAATTCGCGCGAGCGGCGACGTGCTGATTTCACCGCCATGGACAGGCCATCACGTAGGTGTCCATCACATAGGCGGGCATCAGCGGAACAGACTGGCCGGGCTGGAGATGGAGGCTGCCAGATTGGCCATCTCCACTGCCGCCTCGGCGCACTCGCCACCTTTGACGCCGGCGCGCACTTCGGCCTGCTCGTCGTTCTCGGTGGTAAGAATGCCATTGGCGATGGGTATGCCCGAATCCAGTTGCACTTTCATGATGCCGGCGGCCGATTCGTTGGAGACAATTTCAAAGTGATAGGTCTCACCGCGAATCACGGCACCCAGTGCCACCAGCGCGTGAAAACGCTTGGTGTCGGCCAGTTGCCGCAGC
>CAXNIK010000181.1:0-7285 GCA_964202115.1 Burkholderiales bacterium | reverse complement strand
TGGCGGCGGCTGTTGCGCAGCCGCGGGCCAGGTCATCATCATCAAAGCGGCCATCACGGCCGCTGCCATGCGTTTCATGTTCGCTCCTTGGGCTGCCGACACCCTCTTGTCCCGGATGGCTCGATCCGCAACATTGCAGCCCTTCATGGATACAGCATAACCATACACCGCCGGCATAGGGCATTCCTGGCCAACTATTCTGTAAGTAATTGTTTCCACCTGCGCTTCCGGCAATCCACTGTTACCTTGCCTGCCCCGTCGCGCTGGCCTGTACCGGGGCAAGAAGCTAGGATAGCGGCATGAATGCACCCAAAACCAAGATACTGGTCGTCGATGATGACCTGCGGCTGCGCGACCTGTTGCAGCGCTACCTCACCGAGCAGGGCTTCGGCGTCACCACCGTCTCCGACGCCGCCGGCATGGACAAGACGCTGGCGCGCGAGCGCTACGACCTGCTGGTGCTGGACCTGATGCTGCCCGGGGAAGACGGCCTGTCCATCTGCCGGCGCCTGCGCGGCACGCGCATTACCCTGCCCATCATCATGCTCACGGCCAAGGGCGAGGACGTGGACCGCATCGTCGGACTGGAGATGGGCGCCGATGACTACATGCCCAAGCCCTTCAATCCCCGCGAGCTGGTGGCGCGCATCAATGCCGTGCTGCGCCGCCGCGCCGCCCAGTCCCCGCCCGGGGCACCGTCGTCGGAGACCGAGTCGGTGAGCTTTGGCGGCATGACCGTGGACCTGGCCAAGCGCACCCTGGAGAAGAACGGCGAATCGGTGTCGCTCACCACCGGAGAGTTCGCCCTGCTCAAGGTGCTGGTCTCGCAGCCGCGCACGCCGCTCTCGCGCGACAAGCTGATGGAGCTGGCCCGCGGCCGCGAATACGAGGTGTTCGACCGCTCCATCGACGTGCAGATCTCGCGCCTGAGAAAGTTGATCGAGAAAGACCCGTCCAAACCGGCCTACATCCAGACGGTGTGGGGCTTTGGCTATGTGTTCGTGCCCGATGGCAAGGTGGGGGAAGCGCCGTAGGCTGAGCGAAGCACATGATGGCCCTGCTCCCCCGCTCGCTGCTGTGGCGCACCTTCCTGCTGCTGGCAGCGCTGGTGCTGCTCACCACGGCCGCCTGGTTCCTGATCTTTCGCGCCTATGAGGTGGAGCCGCGCGCGCGCGCGCTGGCGCAGAACCTGGTGTCGGTGGTGAACCTCACCCATGTGGCGCTGCTGACGGCGCAGCCGGAAAAGCGCGGCGAACTGCTGGCGGAGCTCTCCGACCGGGAAGGTATACAGGTCTATTCCGCCGAGCCTGGCGAGCGCATCATCGCCATGCCCGACACGCCCATCCTGGTGCTGACCCAGAGCCTGATACGCGAACAGCTGGGTCAGAGCACGCGCTTTGCCGTGCGCCGCGACGGATTACCCGGCCTGTGGGTGTCATTCAGCATCGAGGATGACGAGTACTGGGTGCGCATTCCGCGCGAACGCCTGGAGCGACGCATTGCCCTGCGCTGGGTGGCCTGGGGCGTGCTGGCGCTGGCCCTGGCACTCATCGCCGCCTATCTCATCGTCTCGCGCGTGTCGCGCCCGTTGCGCTCGCTGGCCACGGCCGCCGGCGAAATCGGCCGCGGCCGCATACCGGCGCCGGTGGACGAAAGCGGACCGCAGGAACTGCGCACCGTGGCCCATGCCTTCAACCAGATGTCGCGCGACCTGTCGCGCCTGGAGCAGGACCGCGCGCTGATCCTGGCCGGGGTGTCGCATGACCTGCGCACGCCGCTCGCCCGGCTGCGCCTGGGCATCGAGATGAGCGCCCAGGACGAGGGCCTGCGCGCCGGCATGCACGAGGACATCGAGGAGATGGACCGCATCATCGGCCAGTTCCTGGACTTCGCCCGCCTCGACGGCGGCGAGGCCAACCAGCCGGTCGATCTGGCCGCGCTGGTGGGCGAAGCGGTGGAGCGCTACCGCAAGCTGGGTCACACCATCACAGCATCGACCGAGCCTGTGGCACTGCGTGCCAAATCGCTGATGCTGCGCCGTGCCGTGGCCAACCTCATCGACAATGCCCTGCGCTATGCTGGCACCGAAGCAGGCACCCCGGTGGAAGTAGTCCTCAGACGCGAAGAGGATAAGGCTGTCATCGAAGTACTGGATCGCGGGCCGGGTATACCCGAGAGCGAGATGGAGCGTCTCAAACAGCCCTTCACCCGCCTGGAACAGGCGCGCAGCGGCGGTGGCGGCTCGGGCCTGGGCCTGGCCATCGTCGATCGCGTGGCGCAGGCGCACGGCGGCAGTTTCGAGCTGGCCGCGCGCGAGGGCGGCGGGCTGGCGGCCAGGCTGCGGATACCGGTGCCGGCCGCGGCCTGATTCCAGTATTATTATCAATTTTGATCTAATGTCGCCTTCCCACTGAATTGAGCATGAAAATTGCTATCATGCATTCTTGTCGATCACGCTTTCCGCAAGGCCCGAGATGTCCGACACCCACCGCTACACCCTGACCCTGTCCTGCCCCGACCGTGTCGGCATCGTTGCCGCGGTCAGCAGCTTCATCGCCTCGCACCGCGGCTGGATCGTCGAGGCCAGCCACCATGCCGACCAGGAGGCGAAGCGTTTTTTCATGCGCCAGGAAATCCTGGCCTCCTCCCTGCCCTTCGATGCACTGGAATTCCGCGCGCGCTTCGCGCCCATCGCGCAGGAGTTCGGGATGGACTGGCACATCAGCGACAGCGCCGTAAAGAAACGCGTGGTGCTGCTGGTATCGAAGCAGGAGCACTGCCTCTACGATCTGCTGGCGCGCTGGAAAGGCGGGGAACTGAACGTGGACATTCCCTGCGTCATCTCCAATCACGAAACGCTGCGGGGTTTCGTGGAATGGCATGGCATCCCCTTCCACCATGTGCCGGTCACCCCCGACACCAAGCCCGCCGCGTATGCCGGGATCAAACGGCGCTTCGAGGAAGAGCGCGGCGATGTGATGGTGCTGGCGCGCTACATGCAGATCCTGTCACCGGAGCTGTGCGCGGCCTTTGCCGGACGCATCATCAACATCCACCATTCCTTCCTGCCCAGCTTCGTCGGCGGGCGGCCCTATCACCAGGCCCATGCGCGCGGCGTCAAGCTGATCGGCGCCACCTGCCACTACGTCACCGCCGAGCTGGACCAGGGCCCCATCATCGAGCAGGACGTCATCCGCGTGGACCACTCCGACAGCCCCGATGACCTGGTGCGTTACGGCAAGGACATCGAGAAGGCCGTTCTCGCCCGCGGCCTGCGTTTTCACATCGAGGACCGCGTCCTCGTGGACGGCATCAAGACCATCGTGTTTCGCTGACAACCATCACTGCATCGGTTGACCCAGCGCCCACTGTCGTCGATGGGCCCTGTAGGGTCGCTGTCAGCAACGGACGCAGTGGCCGCACGGCTGGGACTACTCGCTCGCCCCGCTCAGATCCAATTTGGCGTCGCGCACCAGATTGATGTTGCGCTGGACAAAGTCCTCCAGGGTCTTCTGGAAGAACTGCGGCGTGTTGGGAGTGACCAGCCCGCCTCCCGCCTCAAGCGCCTTCTTGACCTCCGCCTGTCTGAGCACCTCGTTGATCTGCCGGTTCAGCGCAGTTGTGATGGGTGCCGGGATGCCGGCAGGGCCCACCGCTCCCAGGAAGGAGACATATTCGAAGCCGGCGAGCGACTCGGAAATGGCAGGGATGTCGGGCAAGTTGTCCAGGCGTTTGGCACTGGTTATGCCCAGTATCCTGAGCGCCCCCCTTTTGCCATGCGGAAGCGCCGATGCCGTAGTGGCAAAGGCGAGCTGGACGCGCCCCTTGAACAGGTCCGCATACGCAACCCCCATGCCCTTATAGGGAATGTGCTGTATGTCCAGATGACCGAACATGAGCTTGAGATACTCGCCGATCAGATGCGCGCTGCTGCCGATGCCCGCCGAAGCATAGTTCAGCTGGCCGGGATTCTTCATGGCGTGGGCGACCAGCTCGGACACATTGGCGGCAGGCAGAGTCGTGGAGGAAACCAGCAGGAACACCTGGCTGTTGAACTGGGCAATTGCATCCAGGACGGCGAGCAGGTTCTTCGGCGTCTTGTGAACGATGGCCGCACCGATATACGCGCTTCCGGCCGTGGAGGTCAGGGTGTAGCCGTCCGCTGCCGCCCTGGATACATACTCCAGTGCCATTGCGCTGCCCAATGCCGATGTCCGGTTCTCGAATATGAAGGGATGATCCCACCCCGCACGCACGCCTTCGAAAACCAGGCGCGTCAGGGCATCGGTGCCGCCACCGGGCGCCACCCCGATGATGACCTTGACCGGCTTGCTCGGGTAGTTGCCGGGCAGGCCGGCAGGCTTCTGGGCGAACACAGGACCGCCTACGCAGAATGCCCAGATCAAAATGGCCTTCGAGATTCCACATCCCACGACTTTCAACACGACATCGCTCTCCCAAGACGGTTTCCGGCCACCGGCAGGCGGCGCAGCTCAGCTGCATCAGATATTGGCGGCCTCCGCGGCCAGGACGGGATCACCCGATATGCAGGTGGATGGCCTGCCGTCGACGCCAACCGGAACCTCACCCACCAGCGTGACCCGGTACATCTGCCTGTCGCAATCCATGTGAAAGATGTCGGTCGGCGCCAGATGCAGGGCGGCACGGTTGTCCCAGAATGCCACGCTGCCGACCTCCCAGCGGAACCGGGCCGTGAACTCCTGTTGCGAGACATGCTCCCACAACAACTCCAGCATGGCCTGGTTCTCGCGCGGGGAAAGTCCCACGATGCTCTCCAAGAACGTGGGGCTCACGTAAAGAATCTTCTCGCCGGTCTCGGGATGCACCGTGACCAGGGGATGCTCGGTACACAGCGCCTTCTTCTCGATCGTGGCCCGGTACTCTGCAGACCCTTTCAAGCCGGGCTTGGGGTGATAGGAATGCAGTCCCCGCAGTCCTTCGACGATCTTCTGCATCACCGGAGACAACCTCTGATACGCGACGGCACAGTTGGTCCACTGGGTATCGCCGCCATACGGCGGGATCTGATCTGCACGCAGTATCGAGGCAAAGGGAGGGTTATGGGCCGGCGTGACATCGGCATGCCAGCCCGTCCAAGTCCGCATCAGTTTCTCGCCGACCTGCCGCTTGCTGTGACGTAGCTTGGCCACTGAATAGACCTGCGGATGGCCCTCCACGCCACCGCCATAGACCGGATGGCCGGTAGTGAGGTCGCCGAAACAGGCCGCAAACCTGACTTGTTGCACGTGATCCAGGAACTGGTCACGGAAGAAGACTACCTTCCAGCGCAACAACATCTGCCGGATGAAGGCGATTTGCTCGGGCAAGAGCTTACCGCGCAGATCCACTCCCTCTATCAACGCCCCCGTATAGAGGGACATGGGCTTTGCCACCATGCCATTGGGCCCGGAAAGAGCACCGCCCTCTTCCTGTTTCACCATGACTGACGCGCCGACGCTGCTCATACTGCCTCCTTTTAAGATGATCCATGGATTCTTGCCTGCATCCTGTATCCCGCCCATCGGCCGGCCGCGGCGGACGCGGGCGAATCAGCCTGCGTCCATTATGCTCCATGCGCCCGGCCCGTCTCGGCCTGCGCTCACTCCGAAGCCAGCCGCCCCCTCAGCTTGTCCAGTCCGTAGAACTTCTGCACCTGCTCCAGGCGGCCGGCGCTGGGCTGGTTGTGGCCCCAGCCAGCGCGGCTCTGGATCATGCCGGTGGTGCGCTGCAGGTCGACCATCATCTCGGCGGTCTTGAAGGACAGCGCCAGGCCGTCGATGATGGTGGCGCCGGCGATGCTCGACACCTTCGAGTTGGCCAGCAGCAGGTTGAGCGGCATCTCCCCGGGCACGATGACGTTGACGCCCAGCTCGTTCACCATGCGCTCGCCGGTCTCGCTGATCTTGCGGATCACCTCGTCGCGCTTGTTGTCATCGGCGTGCGCCGCCACCACGTCCTGGAAGGACACGCCCGCGGGCACGATGCCGGCGAAGGACTCGGAGAGGCCATTGATGCGGAAATACTCGCGCCAGAAGCCTTCGCGCACAGTGTTGAAGAACATCAGGCCGAATCGCCTGCCGTACAGCGAAGCGAGGCGAAAGGACGTGTCCCCATAGCCCACCACCGGTATGTCCACCAGCGAGCGGATCTCCTGCAGCATGGGATTGCCCAGCGTGGCGAGCACGATGGCATCGAAGCCCTGCGCCTGCGCGTCCAGGCCGGCGGCGATGAATTGGTTGCCGTGCGCGTACATGAGGTAGGCCGAGCCCAGGTCTTCCTTGGGGTAGTTGGCATGATCCATGGTGCCCACCGCCAGGCCGTGCATCACCACCTCGGTGTCGGGTCGCACGATGGTGGGCAGCCGCTTGTCCAGGGCCGCGGTGTATTCGGGCACGTCCCGCAGGACCGCCATGCTTTGATGCCAGATGCGCATTGCCATTACTTGCTCCTTTTGAGATTCAGAAATTGCCGGGCCGGATCAGTCACGTGCTCCAGCCTATTCGATCTTGATCGCGCCTTCCTTCACCAGGCGCGAAACCAGCGCGATGTCGGACTTCACCACGCCCATGAGCTGATCCGGCGTGGTGGGCATGGCCTCCACCCCGGCGCCGAAAAGCTTGTCCTTGATCTCCACCAGGACCAGCACCGCGCGCACCTCGCTGTTGAGGCGCGCGACCACGGCGGCAGGCGTCTTTGCCGGAACGAACATGGCGACGATGGATATCGACTCGAAGCCGGGCAGATCGCCGGACTCCGCCACCGTGGGCAGATCGGGGGTCAGCGCCGATCGGGTCGCGCTGGACACCGCCAGGGCTCTGAGGCGACCAGCCTTGGCATGCGGCGCCATGGCTCCGGCCACCGGAAACATCAATTGCACCTGCCCGGAGATGAGATCGACCAGCGCCTGTCCCACGCCCTTGTAGGGAATGCGCACCATGTCCAGGCCGGCGGAGATCTTGAACTGCTCGGCTGCAAGATGATTGCCCGTGCCATACGGACCGGAACCCCAGTGCAACTGGCCCGGCCTCGACTTGATGTAGGCAATCAATTCCTTCACCGATCTTGCCGGCACTGAAGGGTGCACCACCAGCACGCTGGGTGAAGCGGTGAGCTGCGACACCGGCAGGAAATCCTTCACCGGGTCCCAGTTCAGGTCCTGCTGGAAGAACGGCAGCAGCCAGAAGGAATTGCCCGTAACCAGCAGCGTGTAGCCATCGGGAGCAGCGCGCGCGACCAGGCCGCCAAGCACCGGGCCGCTGGGGCG
>CAXNIK010000180.1:0-7314 GCA_964202115.1 Burkholderiales bacterium | reverse complement strand
CCCCGGCCGCACCGCCGCGGAAATCCGCGATCACCGGGCGGCCCCAGACTTCAGCCAGCTTGGTGGTGATCCAGCGCGAAGGCACATCGGTGGACCCGCCGGGCGCATTGCCCACGATCAGGCGAACCACCTTGCTGGGGTAGTCCTGGGCATGCGCGCGGCCTAGGCCGAGCAAGGAAAAAGACAACAACAGGCATGCAAGGGTGGTGAACAGTGATCTGGACATCATGCGTGACTCCTTTCCTGTCTCCAGGGATTTTCCAAACCTCAGGTTTTGTGCACGGATGATGTGTATCCGTGCACAAAACCTGAGGCCGCAAGCGAAGCGCGCGAGGATTTCCGCACGTTGACTCCGGTTCTACGCAAACTTCACCGGCGCCGGACTCTTGTCGTCATTCTCCATCATCAGCCGCGCCAGCGTTTCAGTCAGCTCGGCACGCAGGCGCGCCGAGCCCTGCTCGTCCCACAGGTTGTGCAGCTCGCGCGGGTCCTCCTGCAGGTCATACAGCTCGCCCCAGCCCGTTCCCTGATAGACCGACAGGCGATGGCGCGTGGTGAGCACGGTGCGGATGCGGGCGCGCAATCCCAGCCAGCCGGGAAAGCGATGCGCCTCCTCCTCGATGAGCAGCGCCTCGCGCGTACCCGCCTGCGGATCGGCCGCCACGCCGGTGAGCGACATGCCCTGCATGCCGTTGGCAGGTGCAACAGCGGCACGATCCAGCACGGTGCGCGTGACATCGATGGCGCCGGTGATGGCGCTGCGGTGCGTGCCGGCCTGTGCCGACTGCTCAGGATCGGCCCAGATGAAGGGCGTGCGGATAAGGCCCTGGTAATGCAACTGCGATTTAAGCAGCAGCTGGTGATCGCCCATGTAATCGCCGTGGTCGCTGGTGAAGACGATGACGGTGTTGCGGTCCAGGCCCAGGCGCTTGAGCGTGGCGGTGATGCGTCCCACAGCGTCATCGATCATGGAGAGCATGCCGTAGGTCAGGGCCATGGCCTCCTGCACCTCGCGTTGGTCGGCGGCATAGACGGCGGGCACGCCCGCGGTGGCATCCGAGGTCTTGCCGGTATCGCGCTGCTCATAGTACCAGGCGAGATGGCGCGGCAGATCCTTGCGCTGCGTCCAGTAGGCCGGGTCGAGTGTCATGTCCTCGGGCTTGTACAGGTCCCAGTACTTCCCCGGCGGCGTCCAGGGATGATGCGGATCGGGAAAGGACGACCACAGGAAGAAGGGCTGCCCGGGATTCTTCGCGAATTCCTCCAGCCGCGCCATGGTGCGCTCGGCCACATAGCTGGTGGAATACAGTTCCTCGGGCACGCGCGTGCGCCAGCCTTCGTGGGTCTTGTAGCCCGGCGCGGGCAGGGCATTGTCGCGGCCGCGCAGCTTCTCGATATTGGCATCGCGCTGCTTGGCCCAGACCAGGTAATCGGCGCCGGTGCGATCGCCGTGGCGCGCCGACAGGTCGACGCTGTCAAAGCCGTAGTACGGCAGTGGCATGCGATGACTGTCTTCCAGCCACAGCTCGGAGCGCTCCTGGCCATAACCTGAAGGCGTGACCCGCCCGGTGGCGGCGCGCGCCTCGGCCAGCGGACCGGGCGGTGCGGCATGGCTCTCGTGCGCCTCCTCCCGACCGTACAGCGCCGCCACGTTGGTCACGTTCTGCAGATGAGCCTTGCCCACCAGCGCGGTGCGATAGCCGGCGGCACGCAAGAGCTCGGGCAGCGTGACGCTCTCCAGGGGCAACTCGATGCCGTTGTGCCGCACGCCATGCAGCGAGGGCATGCGCCCGGTCACCAGCGTGGCTCGATTGGGCATGCACACCGCCGAGGCCACGTAATGCCGGTCGAAGGCCACGCCGCCGCGCGCGATGGCGTCCAGCGCCGGCGTCTTCAGCGTGCGGTTGCCGTAGCAGCCCAGGTGATCGGCGCGCTGCTGGTCGGTGATGATGAACAGGAAATTGGGACGGCTCATGTGGGTTGCCCTTCAGCGGTGGTGGGGTCCAGCGGTGGGTTCGAGCTCGCGCCCTGCTTGATGGCGAGACGGCTCGATGTGCAATGTCAGCCCATGCCCAGTATCTGCGCCAGGCGCGGCCATGCCGCCTCGCCGCGTTCGCGCATGGCGGTAATGGTCGCGGCCGGAAACTTGTCCTGGATCTCGGCGCGATAACAACTGCGCGCCTTCATCGCCGCCCACCAGCGCGCCATGGCCGGCCGCCGGCCGTCGGTCCACATACGCTGCATGGCGAGCATTTCCAGGCGTGCGACATAGGGCGCGATGGCGATATCGGCCAGGGTGAAGGCTTCCCCGGCCAGCCAGGGCGTGGCCTGCGCCTGACGCTCGATGTCGTCCACCAGCCGGGCAAAGGTGCCCGTCGCCAGGATGACCTCGGGTGCATCCAGCCCCAACCGGATGGCGCTGCGCTGTCGCGCCTCGCGCTCCTTGTCGGGCATGCGCGCGAAAAAGGCATCGAGCTGCTCGGGGGTCTTGTCCACGTGCGCATAGCGGATGTACACCGCCTGCGACAGATTGCCGCAGGCGCGCTGCAGCTCATCATCGACGCGCTTGGCCCACACCCGCATGCGCTGGCGCTCAAGCGGCGTGGCCGGCTTCAGCGGCGGCTCGGGGAAGACCTCGTCCAGGTACTCCATGATGGTGGTGCTCTCGGTGAGCACCTGGCCGTCGTGGACCAGCGTGGGCACCACGCCGCCCGGATTGAGCTTGAGGTAGTCCGGGTTCATGACATCGCCGTTGCGCAGATCCACCGGTGCCGCGTCCCAGGACTGGCCCTTCTCGTGCAGCACCATGCGCACCTTCTGCGCCGCCACCGAGGCAATGTTGTCGTAGAGCTTGAGCATGCCTTCCTTGCCCCGTCCCACTCAGCGGCGCTTGTACTGCTCGGCGCCGAAGAGCTTCTCCCAGGCTTCCTTGCTATGCGTCGCCCCTTGCGCCCGGCGCTCGGCATCCAGCACCTGCACGCCGCGCTGCACCGCCTTGCGCGCATTGATGGTCTCAAACCAGCGCCCCACGTTGGGGAAGTCGGCAAAGTCGATCTGGTGGTTGTTGTGCGAGCGACTCCAGGGCCAGATGGCCATGTCGGCGATGCTGTACTTGCCCTTGCCGGCGCCGGCCACGTAGTCACGCTTCTCAAGGCGCTTGTCCAGCACGCCATACAGGCGGCGGGTCTCGTTGCGGTAGCGGTTGATGGCGTACTCGATCTTCTCAGGGGCGTAATTCATGAAGTGATGCGCCTGGCCCAGCATGGGCCCGAAGCCCCCCATCTGCCACATCACCCACTCCAGCGCCTCGTACTTGCCGCGATCCGAGGCGGGCAGGAAGCGCCCGGTCTTGCCGGCCAGATAGATGAGGATGGCGCCGGACTCGAACACCGAGATGGGTTTGCCGTCCGGACCGTCGGAATCGATGATGGCCGGGATGCGGTTGTTGGGCGAGATGGACAGGAACTCGGGCTTGAACTGGTCCCCGGCGCGGATGTCGATGCCGTGCACGGTGTAGGGCAGCCCGCATTCCTCCAGCATGATGTGGATCTTGTGGCCGTTGGGCGTGGCCCAGGTGAATACGTCGATCACGATGCACTGCCTCCTTGTTGCATGAGTATTATTATCAAATATTAAATAAACTTGGCTTTACAAAGCAATCAACAGACAATTTATTATCAGCAGTAAACTGACGTTCAAGCGGACGCTGGCGTGTGCTTCTTCAGGAACGCCCTGACCCTGGGCCGGGCCGCCTCCAGCGCCGCGCCGCTCTTCCATTCGTCGATGAATTCCACGCCCGGGATGAGCTGCGACATCTCCACCGACAGCTCGTGGGGATGCGCGGCGTCGTTGCCGGCCAGCACCATCATGGGCGTCTTGATGGTGGCGAGGAAATCGCGCTGCACGGTGTAGAGATAGCCCGCGGCATAGAGGTTCTGGGCCATGACATCCAGCACCGCCTCGGTGGCCTCGGGATGATCCTTGAGCTTCTCGGTCCAGGCCTGGAAGCTGGGCGTGCGCTTGCCTTGCATGGGTCCCATGCGGCCGCTGGGTTGCGCTGCCACAGCGCAGGCGACGCGCTCAGGATGCAGCTTGAGCATGCCCATGATGAAGGGGCCGCCTATGCACTGCCCGTACAGGTGGCATTTCCTGATGCCCAGATGGTCGAGCACGGCAATGTGGTCGGCCGTGTAGGTGTCGTAGCTGTCCTGCGCGGTGATGGGCGCACGCGACCGGCCGGTGGAGGCGTTGCGCTGGTCCATGACGATGACGCTGAATTCGTTCGACCATTCGGTGACCGGATGGATGGCCGACATGGGCTGGCTCCAGACTGCGATGGACGACTCCAGACCGGCCGGTGCGAAAGTCAGGATCGGAAAACCCTTGCCGTGGACTTCGTAGTAAATGGACGCGCCATTGTGTTCAACCGTGGGCATGACTGCTCCTTCAGAATTATTTGACGCATCTTAAACGGAACTGCCCGGAGCTGCGTTCGCGCAGGGCGGCGGCGCAGACCAAAGCTGGGACGAAAGCCGGGGTTAATGCATCGCAGCATCCCGACCCGGGATGCAGGTTCACGCCCGGCGGCACTTGGGATTAGACTGCCGCGATCCTGCACCATGCCATTGAGCCATATAACGAGGAGACCCCCATGATCGACATGCATGCCCACTGGACGCCCGCCGAGCTGACCGACGCGCTGCGCCAGCGAACCCGCGAACCGCACATCATCCGCAATGCCCAGGGCGTGGAGGTGATGAAGACGCGCACCGGCGAAGTGCCGCTGTCGGAGGCCTTCGACGATGTGGACGAGCATCTGGCGCAGATGGACCGGCTGGGGGTCACCACCAGCGTGCTGTCGCTGGTCGGCCCGCATTGCTGGATCGAGTCGCAGCCGGTGGAGCAGTCGGTGAAGCTGTGCCGCATGTTCAATGACCGCATGTCCCAGATCTGCACGCAGCACCCGGGCCGCTTCACCGCCTATGCGGCGCTGCCGCTGGTGGACATCACCGCCGCCGCCGCGGAGCTGGACCGCGCCATGGGACTGACCGGCATCATCGGCGCGCAGATACCGGGCAACGGTTTTCTCACCGCCAAGGACGCCGAGAAGATGCGCCCCCTGATGGAAGCGGCCAACCGCCGCAGCGCCATGCTCTTCATCCACCACGGCCCCATGCCCGGCGATGCCTTCCCCAAGTTTACGAGCGGCGATAACCTGCGCCGGCGCAACGGCACGCTGGACATGCAAACCTGCCTGTCCTCGGTGATGGTGACGCTGTGCCTCACCGACTACCTGGATGCCTACCCCAATGTGACCATCCACGTGCACAACCTGGGCGGCAACATCCCCTACGAGGTGGAGCGCATGGACCATCGTTCGCTGCTGGACACGCCCAAGGAGGAACTGCCCTCGCAGCGCTTCCGCCGCGCCAAAGTGTATGTGGACTGCAATTCCTTCGGCCCGCGCGCCATCGAAGCCGGCGTGCGCACCTACGGCGCCGAGCGCATCGTCTGCGGCACCGACGGCTCGGAGTTCGGTTGCACCTGGACCAGCAA
This sequence comes from Burkholderiales bacterium, assembly GCA_964202115.1. Classification (GTDB taxonomy): domain Bacteria; phylum Pseudomonadota; class Gammaproteobacteria; order Burkholderiales; family SG8-39; genus CAIYPG01. Next base: position 1,758 of record CAXNIK010000180.1, on the reverse strand, counting down.
GGCCCTGGCCGAGGCCGACATCAGCCAGCAGGAGCGCGACCTGATCCTGCACGGCAATGCCAAGGCCATGCTGGCGCAGCGGGCGGCAGTGGCCTAGCGGCACAGCCACCCTTGCATTACAGCGAGTGGTGAGCCCGTCCCCGCCTGCCCTGCCATCCGCCGAAGCCGCCTCCTGCATACAACGCAGCACGGCGCTGTACGCCCGGGGGCAGGTCCGCGAGGCCATGGCGGTGGTGGTGCATGGTCTGAGCCTGGAGCCTGACAACGCCGTATTGCTGAACCATCGCGGCGTGCTCGCCGCCAGGCTGGGCGATGCGGCCACGGCTGAGGCCGCTTACCGACGCGCTATCGCCCTGCAGCCCAGGGACGCCTACGTCCACTACAACCTGGGCAATCTGCTCAAGGCGCATCAGCGGTGGCAGGAGGCCGAGGGCCTGTACCAGCGCGCCCTTGCCCTTAAGCCCGACTACCCCGAAGCCTGGTCCAACCTGGGCGACCTGCTGAAGGAGCGGCAACGCCCACAGGAGGCCGAGGCGGCCTACCGCCGCGCCATCGCCGCGGGACCGGATTACGCCATCGCCCACTCCAACCTGGGCAATCTGCTGCAGGAACAGAAACGCGCGGACGAGGCCGAAGCCGCCTACCGTCGCGCCATTGCGGTCAACCCGCGCTACGCCAAGGCCCACTCCAATCTGGGTGTGCTACTCAAATCACAGCAGCGTTACGCCGAGGCCGAGGCGGCCTATCACGCCGCCCTCACCGCCGATCCGCGCGATGCGGCCGCCTACTCCAATCTCAGCGTGCTGCTGCTGGAGCAGAATCGGATTGCCGAAGCCGAAGCCGCCTGCCGCAAGGCTCTCGCCGCACAGGCCGACTATGCCTCCGGATGGACCAACTTCGGCTGCCTGCTGCAGGCGCAAAAGCGCGTGGAGGAGGCCGAAGCCGCCTACCATCGCGCCCTGGCCCTGGACCCCGGCGAGATCGATGCGCGGTGGAACCTGAGCCTGCTGCTGCTCAGGCGCGGGCGCTACGCCGAAGGCTGGCCGCAGTACGAGTCGCGCTACTCGGTGGCGCGCAAGGAACGCAAGATGGCGCCGCCGCCGGTGCGCCCGGGCGGCCCGCCCCTGCCACCGCAGTGGCGCGGCGAGTCACTGGCGGGAAAGTCCGTGCTGATCTGGGCGGAACAGGGATTGGGCGATGAGATCCAGTTCGTGCGCTACCTGCCCCTGATCAGGGCCATGGGGCCGCGACATATCACGCTGGCCTGCAAGCCCCCGCTCAATTCCCTGTTCAAATCGCAGCGCTTCGCCGACCGCGTCATCTCCATGGACTGGCACCCGGACATGGCCGGAGAATTCGATTACTGGTCATACCTGCTGAGCCTGCCGCTGCATGTGGGCAGCACGCTGGACAATTTGCCGGCAAGGCTTCCTTATCTGACGGTGTCTCAGGAACGCATCGCGCGCTGGTCACCACGCCTGCCCAAGCCTGGCTTGGGAGGTTTGCGAGATTTACGAGGTTTACGTGTAGGCCTGGTGTGGAAGGGCAGCGCCACGCACAGGAACGATGCCAACCGCTCCCTGCCCTCGCTGGCCGCGCTCGCGAAATTGTGGTCTGTCCCTGAGGTTTCCCCGCATATATCAGTTGTAAACCTGCGGCTAAGTTGTTAACTTGCTGCGGAAAACGGTGCATGCAAGGCACATGAGTGCTCAGCTTTTTGTTGTCGAGACAAAAAAGAAGGGCTGTGCCATGCATGCG
>CAXNIK010000179.1:0-7330 GCA_964202115.1 Burkholderiales bacterium | reverse complement strand
CCGGCTCGGCCCGGCCAGGAAGCTCCTGCTCATCACCGGCCCCAACATGGGCGGCAAGTCCACCTACATGCGCCAGGTGGCGCTGATCGCGCTCATGGCGCATGTGGGCTCGTACGTGCCGGCCAGGTCGGCGCGCATCGGCCCGCTGGACCAGATCTTCACGCGCATCGGCGCGGCCGACGACCTGGCGGGCGGGCGCTCCACCTTCATGGTGGAAATGACCGAGTCGGCCAACATCCTGCACAACGCCACGGAGAAAAGCCTGGTGCTCATGGACGAGGTGGGGCGCGGCACCTCCACCTTCGACGGCCTGGCGCTGGCCTGGGCCATCGCCCGCCACCTGCTGGAGAAGAACCGCTGCCACGCCCTCTTCGCCACGCACTACTTCGAGTTGACACGACTGGCGGTGGATTACAAGGAAGCAGCCAACGTGCACCTGGATGCGGTGGAGCACAAGGACAGCATCGTGTTCCTGCACGCGGTGGAGGAAGGCCCGGCCGATCGCAGCTACGGCCTGCAGGTGGCGGCGCTGGCCGGCGTGCCCAAACCGCTGATCCGCAATGCGCGGCGCTACCTGCAGATGCTGGAGGATGCCGCGCTCAATCGCGGCGGGCAAAGCGATCTGTTCGCGCAGGGTACGCAGGCTTCGGGCGCGCCCGAAGCCGAAGCCGCGGCCGATCCGCTACGCGAGGCCCTGGGGCAGCTCAATCCGGATGAGCTCTCGCCGCGCGAAGCGCTGGAGCTGCTGTATCGATTGAAGAAATTATGATCAATATCAATTGAATGTCATTTTCTGACGTTCAAAAGCATATTTATTATTATCAATCGTCTATCCATGAAAAAGGTCCGGCAGTTCCTCGCAGCCCTGTCAGGCGCATTGCTGCTCGCGGCCTGCTCCTTCACCCCGCCGCGACCGGATGGTGAGGGCATCGCCTTCGCCCTCATGGGCGACACGCCTTATTCCCTGGGCGAAGCGGCAGCGCTGGACGAGATGATCGAGCGCATCAATGCCGAGGAGCTGGCCTTCGTGGTGCACGCCGGTGACATCACCTCCGGCCGCGGGCCCTGCAGCGACGAATGGTTCATGGCGCGAAAGGAACAGTTCCAGCGCCTGCGCCATCCCTTTATCCTCGTTCCAGGCGACAACGACTGGCTGGATTGTGACCGCAGCGGCATGGATCCGATGGAACGGCTGGCGCGCTTTCGGGAGTTGTTCAACGCCGGCGATGAAAGCCTGGGGCAGCGCACGCTCAAGCTGGAGCGCCAGTCCTCCCAATCCTCCGATGGGCGCTTCGCCGAGTATCGCGAGCACATGCGCTGGATCGCAGGCGATGTGCTGTTCATCACGCTCAACGTCCCGGGCAGCAACAACAACCTGGGCCGCAATGCCGATCGGGACGCGGAAAACCGCCGGCGCATGCAGGCCGTGCTGGCCTGGCTGGAGGAAGGCGCGCGGCTGGCCGCGCAGCCGCACATCAACGGCCTGGTCATCATCACCCAGGCCAATCCGGATTTCGAGGAAAGACGCGTGACGCCCGGCCGTGATGCTTACGGGACATTGCGCCAGGGCCTGCGCGCCGCGGCCGCGGGCCTGAAAAAACCGGTGACCTTCGTGCATGGCGACACCCACTTCTACCAGCAGAACCAGCCGCTCAAGGGGACCGGCGGCGCAACGCTGCAGAACTTCACCCGCGTGGAAGTCTACGGATCGCCCTTCGTGCGCTGGCTGAAGGGTTTGATCTTCCCCTCGGCGCAGACACCGGTGCACGTGGCGCCGGCGCCCTGAGCGCCAAGTCAGGCCTGATCAGATCACATCGGCGGCGTGCGCCTTCAACGCCTCCAGCGGCACGTAGCGCGGGGCCATTACTTGATGGGGTGGGTGATGATGCGCTTCTTGATGAGCCACTCACCGTCGGGCTGCCTGACCAGGAGGTCGGCGTACTTGCCGACACCCGCGAGAACCCAGGGCCCATCGCCGTTCTTGTCGAACATTACGAAGTCGCTCTCCGACTCGGCCTCGGCCTCGCCGATCCGATTGATGGCAATGTTCAGGTGGGCATGCTTGCGCTTCAGCGCCGGGTTTTTGGCCAGAGCAGCGCCATTGATGTAGTCCATGATTGCCTGGCGGCCGATATGGTCGTTGAACTGACCATCGGGCGTGAACACCCTGGTCCAGTCCTCGAAGCGCCTTTCGTCCAGCGCCTGGCAGTAGCGCGCAAACGTGTTGCGGATGGCATCAGTATCGTTCATGCGTCTGTCTCCCTGTACGCTGGCATGCGCTCGCTGGTTGCGCGAGAGGGCCCTGCCCGTCTCCTCTGCATGCGGACTTGCGCCCTGTAAGGCAGAGGGAAAAACCGGGCACCGGCGGCCCAACGTCCTCCCGGCAGGACGAACTATTTGTAGGGACGGGGCTCCACCCGCTGCACCCAGTTCAGGATGCGCCTGCGGAATAGCCACTGGCCGTCGGCAGTCCTCTCCAGGTCGTCGTTGTACTTGCCCACGCCCGCAACGAACCAGGGGTCGTCGCCGTACTTGTCGAACATGACCAGGTCGCTCACCGCGGTGGCCTTGTCGCCGTTCACCGTCACGTCGATGTTCATGACTGCGTGCTTGCGCTTGAGCGAAGGGACATGCGCCAGTTCACCATCGCTGATGGACTTGAAGATGACGTCACGGCCCTTCTTGTTCCCGAACTGCCCGTCAGGCAGAAACTGGTTGGCCCAGTCCTGAAACCGGCGCTCGTCCAATGCATGGGAGAATCGCGCGATGGTATTGCGAATGTGGTCAGCGTCGGTCATGGAAGTCATCGGTTGCCTCTCTGTATATGCATGCGAAAAGAACCTGCAACGTGATTTTCAACTGTCGCCGCCAGCGTCGACGGCGTGCATCTTCAGCGCCCTCAGCGGCACATAGCGCAGCGCATTTTCGTGGGTGGCCTCCAGCACCACCTGCGGCGCCATGCCGGCGTTGAAGGCCTCCAGCCAGCGCAGCACATGCAGGCACCAGCGGTCGCCCGGATTCAGGCCGCGAAAACGCAGCTCCGGCAGCGGCGTGACCAGGTCATTGCCGCGCATGACGCTGTATTCCAGGAACTCGCGCGTCACCTTCACGCACACCAGATGGGCCACGCTCTCGCTGTCATGGCAGGAGCACCAGCCGTCGCGGAAATAGCCGGTCAGCGGCGAATAGCTGCAGGCCAGCAGCGGCCCGCCCAGCACGTTTTTCTCAAGAGATACTTCTGCGCTCATTGCTTCATCTTCCTTTGTGGCAACGGATCAGGCGGCTGCCGGCCGTTGCCTGCAGGGATCGGATGCACCGGTGTTTTATAATCATTTTCCAATATAATGCCTTTATACATGGATGCGAACAGACTTATTGTAGTCACGCCATTTCAGCGCGGCGTGACCGCATCCAGCCCCGCCTGCCTGAACACCAGGCGGAAGGTGGGCAGGGCACGGCGATACAGTATGCCCGAGACCACCGACACCACGCCGCACAGGCTCATCACCTGCTCCGGTCCGATGGATTCGGCCAGGGCCCCGGCCAGAAAGCTGCCCACCGGCACCAGGCCGAACCAGCACATGGTGTAGATCGACATCATGCGCCCGCGCACTTCATCGGCCACCAGGGTCTGCACCAGGGTGGTGGTGCCATTGCCGACGAGGAAGGCGCCGGCGCCGACAAAGGCGATCGCCACCATGGCCCATCCCAGGCTGGGCATGTGGGGCAGCGCCAGCAAGGCCAGGCCCAGCACAATGGCCCAGTTGGAAATGACCTGCGGCACGCGCGGAACCGTGCGCCGCGACAGGGCGTAAATGGCCGCGCTGATGCCGCCCAGTGAGGTGGCGCTGGTCAGCATGCCCAGGGTGTCGGCATTGCCGGCGAAGACGTTCTTGGCAAAGTAGGGCAGCAGCACCGAATAAGGCAATGTCCCCAGGGCAATGGCGCCGCACATGGCGAGCATGATGCGCATCACCGGCGTGCCGAAGGCATAACGAAAACCCGCAGCCAGTCCCCCGGACGCTTTCTGTCTGCCCCCGGCATCGTTCAATCGCATGCGTTGCAGCAACGCGATGGCCATGGCGTAGGTGATGACATTGATCAGGAAACAGATGGCCTCGCCCCAGGCGGCAACCACCAGCCCGCCTATGGCCGGCCCCACCAGGCGCGAGAGATTGAAGTTGAGGCCATTCCAGGTGATGGCGTTGGCGAGGTCCCTGGGATCATCAATCAATCGCACCGACATGGACTGGCGCACCGGCGTGTCCACGGCGTAGATGGTCCCCAGCAGCAGCGACAGCACCACCAGGTGCCAGGGCACGATCCAGCCCAGCAGCGTGAGCGCGGCCAGCGTGGCCGCCTGGCATAGCGCAATCGACTGGGTGATCATGATCAGCCTGCGGCGGTTGAATCGGTCCGCCAGCAGCCCGCCCACGGGCGCGAGGAACAGCACCGGTATCTGGCTGGCAAATGCCACCAGCCCCAGCATGAACACCGACCCGGTGAGCCGGTAGGTGAGCCAACTCATGGCAATGGTCTGCATCCACAGGCCGGTCTGGGAGACCATCAGCGCGGTGAAGAAGATGCGGTAATTGCGATGGCCCAGCGCCTTCATGAAAGCAGGCATGAGCTAAACCCCGGGCCAGGCTGTTGTGAAGCATGGGGCGCAACAATTGTTCATCAACAAGCAGTTCTTGGCAGCCGGACCAGGCCGATGACCTGAAGCTCACGCCTCACTGAAAAAGTGATACCTGAACATTGATCAAAAAGATAAACTTAAGCCAATCTTCAGGGAAAAGAGAGGGCGTCCGGAGAGAGTTGGACGACAAAAAACCATGGCAATCAAGACATTATACTCGATACTGGGACTGGAACCGCAGGCCTCCTACGAGGACATCGAGGCGGCTTTCATGCGCTACAAGCTGCAGTACTCCAGGACCGTCACCGATGCCAGCGAGGACGCCAGGAACCGTTTCCAGGCCATACAGCAGGCCTACACCACGCTGCGCGATCCGGACACCCGCGCGATGTACGACCAGAGAATTTCCCGGGCGGGCATCAAGGGTGTCACCACGTCCACTACGATCAATGCGGCAGAGGACGGCGGCTGGATGACCACGCGCAATATCCTGGTGGCCGGGGTCATTGTCATTCTCGTCTCCGGCATGTGGTGGTACCACGCGCGGGAAAAAGCCCGCCAGGAAGCAGAGACCGTGCAGCGCCTGCTGCGCATCGCCGAAGAGGAAAAAAAGCGCCAGGCGGAAATCGAGGCCCAGCAGGAAGCGCGCCGCCAGGCCGTGTTCGAGGCCCAGCAGGCACAGCAGGAATTCAATCGTGAACGCCAGTTGCGCAGCGAGGCACAGCAAAGCGTGCGCCAGGTCGACGCGAATCTGCGCAATGCCCAGCAGCAGGCCGATGCCGATCGTCGGCGCGAGCTGGCCGAGCGCGACCGGGTCGCGCGGCAGGACCAATACGCGCGCCAGCAGACCGAACGCGACGCTCAGAACCGCCTGCAGCGGGAGAAAGCCCAGCTGCGCCAGATCTGCATGGATCGCTACCGCCGTCCCGACTGTTAGCCGGCGCCAGGAACATCCACAGGAACCTCCCCGGGGCCGACGGGACCAGTCTTCAGCAGTTGTCGCTCTTCATGCGGCCTTCCAGCGACTTGATCTGTCCGTCCATCATATTGGACTGCTTCGACAAACCCTTCTGCGTTTCACGCAGCTCGGCCATCTGCCGGCCATAGTTCTCGCAACGCAGTTGCTGCTGGTATGCCACCCTGGACTGGGGTGCCGCGGACTCGGCCTTTGCGGGCGCTGGAGCGGGCTTGGGCGTCACCGGTGTCTGCTCGCAGGGCCGATCCTGGTAAATGCTGCCGCAACGGTAGGTCTTCTTCTGTGCCAGGACGGGAGAAGCCGCCACGGCCGCGCCCAGTGCCAGCATCGTCGCCAGAAAGACTGTGTTCTTGTTCACTTGCCGCTCCCTGAGTTCGCCCGTTCGGAACGGCACTTTAACGCAACGCAGCAGCCCGCGCAGCTTGTCGCATATCAACGCGGCAAAACTACAGACGAATGGACGAATGGCGAATTGGAATGGCGAATTGGGGTCAGAGTCACATTTGACGAATTGGGGTCAGGACGAATTGGGGTCAAATTGGGGTCAGAGTCACATTTGATTCCCTGACAACAAGATTTCTCCCAAAAGCCCGGTCGCGCAAGCCACCGGGCTTTTTCATTGCGGTCAGAACAGCCTTTCATTCACCGTCCCAATCCCATCCTCTTCAGTCCTTCTCGCAGGACGACCGCGCTTGGGCGGTCGAGCACCGCGCACCAGAACACACTCGATTTCGTCCTTGAAGCGCTCGCTGCCATAGGGCCAGCCGCGATTGACCGCGTCCCGAAGCTCGTGGAGTTCGGTTGACTCCAGCGCTGCGCCAAAGAGGCTTCGGTATGCCTGGCACCTTTCTTCGTCTGTTCTGCCCAATCGCAGATATTGCTCGTGCAGGGTAATGGTCTGGTCGGAGATGCCGAGCGCATGTGCCCGATGACTGCACCACCGATAGTCCAAAGGGTCAGCCACCATGCCCGCCCGCACCGGATTGCATTCGATATAACGACAGCAGCGCAGAAAGTAGGCTTCGGTGTCCACCAGGCTTGCCTTGAAACGCCCTTCCCACAAGGTGCCGCTGCGCCGGTAAGTGTGGTTGATGTACCGAACAAAGCGCCTGCCAAGATGCTGCATGGTGCGGGAAATGCCATGCGGCTCCATGCCAGACATGAGCAGATGCACATGGTTGGTCATCAACACATAGGCATGAAGACGACAGCCATACTTGCTCATGGCATCGCGCAGGCACTCGAGATAGAACAAATAATCCGCGTCAGCAAAAAATGTCGCTTGACGATTGTTTCCGCGTTGGATGATGTGCTGCGGAACGCTTGAAAGGTTTAGACGTGGCCTGCGTGGCATGTATTGCGCGCATATCGACAGGATGTATTTGGCTATTCAACGATCAGGCCGCGGAAAAGTAACACCAAAAAGTTACTCTGACCCCCATTAGAGTCGCATATCCACGCGGCAATACCGATCCGGACGCATGCCTGCCGGAATTACATACAAATTCCAGGACGGGAATTTCAGGGAATCTGCGCGGCTTGCGGCTGCCGGACCGGCTCGGCCAGCGCCGCCAGCGCCAGTTCGTTGAAGCGCCCGGCCGCCTCGTACTGTATCCAGTGCCCGGCATGGTCGATGATGTGAAAACGGCCGTTGGGCTGGACGGCATGCAATCCTGCCTCCTGCTGGTGCATGATTTCCCTGGCCGCCTGGTCGT